>CALZQV010000035.1 GCA_945828295.1 uncultured Prevotellaceae bacterium
TTATTCGTCATCGGGCTGTAGGGATTCGAGGTCGAGGATGTGGAGTTGCAGGGCACGGACAGCAAGGCGGGTGGCATTCACACCGTTGCGTTCTCCTTCAGAGAAAAGACGATTGATGAGTTCGGTTTGTCGTTTCTCCAAACTCTTTGTTCCGAAGGGCATACCCTTTAGTTGTGTTATCATTTCCTTGGTGTAACCCAATGCAAGGTGGCGAAGGAAGCGTTCATCATACTCGTCGATGTCGAAATTGATTATGGCATCGCGACGAACGGTTTCGTCCATAACGGATTTCGTGAAGCGCGCTACTATTTTCTCCAGAATGGGTTGATTGAACACAAGGCGGCGTCCCTTCATGACGAGCATCACGTCGTCGCGTGTAAGCAGTTCGCCTGTTTTCAGGATGATACCATCGGCGCCTGCCTTCAATACCTCCACCCAAAGGCGCTCGTTGAGGATTTCGCCCGTGAATATGAGCACATGACACTGAGGATAGCGGGCGCGAACCTGCCGGCAGATGTCGACGCCAACGGTTGTGCTACCGCCAAGTCCAAGGTCAAGCAACAGCAAGTCGGGCTCTGCCACGCGGAATAACTTCCACAACTCGCTCTCGTTTTGCGCAGTGCCTATGACCTCTGCTTCGGGTATTTCGCTACGAAAGATCTGTTCCGTGCCTTTCAGTTCGAGTTTAACGTCCTCGACGATAATAACTTTGAATGTATCCATGTTTGTTACGACTTTATTTCATGTTTGGGAGATTGCGAGAGTAACAGCGTAAAGTATATCTCATAGCCCTCGCCATCGACCGTCTTTTGTGCCACAAGCCGACAACCGGGGTGATTGCAATACGTATCGTGTTCGCGCAGAATTTGTTTGGCAATGAGATATGGGATGTGGCCTGATTCCGGGAAGAATACATTAGAAAGGGTCTCTTCGTCGTAGGTCTTGCTTTGGTCTCTCAGGGTGAAGCGCATAAAGTTGCCGTCGACGGAGAATAGCAGGCGGAAACTTGCGCCGGCATGCATCATCTCGCGCAGGAGATTCTCAAAGAGGATATCAAGCAACGCAGCGTCGGCCAACACTGTGGTGCTCGGGCTGAGGTGTGACTCGACAGCGAGTTCTGCCTCAATTTTCTGTTGGCGACATACACGTTTGAAGATAGCCTGAACGCGCGAGCTGATATCGTCGAGCGAAACGTCCTGCCGGCGGAAACCTGGCTGGCTGACTTGCGCGTCGGCTTGTCGGCAAAGCAGTGAATATACGTGACGATAATATTGCACAAGCTCGGCCAGTTGCTGTATGTCGGAATCCTTCATTTGTTCGGCCAAGATGCGAATGCGCGATGGATAGTACATCGACTCGTGCTTAATGGTTGAGAGGCAGTTGTCGAGTATTTGGTTCTGCACATAGAGACGATTTTGCTCGAAGTCCATGCGTGCCTGTTCATCGGCCAGGCGTGATATGTCGTCGCTCAGGGTGTTTAGTGGAACGACGCTTTTCTCGGCAATGTGGTTGTAGTAGGCATCGGCCCATTGCTGCATTCCCGGCACTTTGGCTGCCGCCTGCTGAAATTCGGCAAGGCGGGGGCGTCGGCGAGCAATATCCATCAGGCTCATGAGGTATTGTTTGAGAAGAAGGATTTCGCGGCGGCGAGAGACCTGATTGCTCACCAACAAGCGGTAGGCAAAGAAGAGAATGAGAAGCGAGGTTAACAGAATGACGACGAGCAGGATGTTGCTGTTGCGATGGGTGCGGCGCAAGCGACTGAAGTAAGTGGGCAGTTCATTGTCGCGATGTATGAACTTGTGAAGTCGGATGCAAGCACGGTTGTTGTAGTGATACAGTTCCCAATCGCCGAGGGCCAGCGCCGCAAGCGCCATTTCGTTGCGCAGGGCGACAATCATCTCGTAGTCGACATCCACGCCTTCGTATGCCCATAGCAGTTCGGCGGGTTCGCGATGTGAATCGTTTGTGTCAAGGAGCTCAATAGGTGGCAAGTCAGGGTGCTCGCCGTTGAGCAATTGCACAAAACGCGAGGCATAGCGGACGGCGTCGTGATACGAGCCTTGAAGGTTTGCATTGTAAAGGGAATCGTAATACGTCGCGGGCACCTTCGCGATACTATCGTGCGAGCAGAAGAATAGTATCACGAGGAGGCGCACGACGCGTGGCAATCGGAAGAAGAACGTACTGCCCTCGCCCACCCGACTGCGAACGCCAAAAGTGCAGCACGAAAACAGCGAGGATACCTTCTTATACTTTTCGATTATACCCCGACAATTCATCAGTCCAAAGCCAAATCCCTTTCCCTCCTGGCCCTGACCAATCTTCGTGGTGTCGTAGATTTTACTGTTGTTGAGGATGTCGACTTCCTCTTCCGTAAGGCCACATCCGGTGTCAGTCACGCGCACCTCTACGTACTCTTCGGCTTCCTCGGCCGAGAGCGTAACGCTGCCGCCGGCTGGGGTGAACTTGCGAGCATTGTCGGCCAGCGTGTTTATCATGAACAGCGTGAGGCTTTCGTCGGCCTTCACCAAAGAGGAGATGGGCTGAACTTTCAGCCTAACTCCCTTTTGGTCGAAGCTGAAATGCCCCTCTGATACTATTTTGAAGAGTTGGTCGAGGGGGAATGTGGAAATGTGGAGATTGAGTTGCCCCTGCTGCATTTGTATCCATTCAGTGAGCAGCGCGTTGTATTGTTCAATCTGGTCAACAAGTTCGATGATGTATTCACGTCGTTCTTCACCCACGACGCCACTCTTGCGCATGCGCAACACCTCGCCTCCGATGCGGTCGAGGAAAGGCACAATCCCATGTACGAGCGACACCTTAGCCCTGTTCTCGGCGTTCTTGCGTTTGTTGTCGGCAACGCTGCGCAACGTCATCTGCAACCGCTCCTCCAGCTCCTCCTTCTCTTCCTCGAGCTTTTCAATCTCGCCTTTCGTCCAATGCTGAAATTCGACATATGGTTCCCAACGATTGTCGCGGAGCTCGCGAAGGCTATTGCTCGAACGGCGCAACAAACGACGGCGGAAGAACACAACCATCAAGAGCGCCACGACGAGCAGCACGATGCACAACAGCATACGACCATACAACGCTCTCGTCTGTCGCTCGAGTTCTTCTGCACGATTCTCCAGTTCCAAGTCCTGGTTGGTGGCAAGCAGAAGGTCGAGATAAGAATTGCGGTTGTAGTCGGAAGCTTGCTTCATGTCCATCGCGCTGTAGACAAGACTCAGCTGCTGACGGATGCCTGATATCCATTCGGGCACGGTCAGCACCTTGGGATTCTCAATCCACTTCTTTTCAACGCTTCGCCCAACGTCGTCTGGGTTAAAGGTCGACAAAGTGTCAGGCGAAATATCGCCATAGTAGCGCAGATGATGGACGTTCACGCAATGCAAGGCCTTCATGTAACTGTCGAGAGCCTGTTCGTAGTCAAGTTGTTGGAAGTAGACCTCGCCCAGCGTGCGATAAGCACATGCCGTTTGGAAAAGGTCGTTGTAACTCTTGAACAAATAAAGTGCATGACGGGCAAAGGCGAGTGGCAAGTTCTCATCCTCGTCCAACCAATCACGATGCTGAATGAGAAGCAGATTATAGGCATCGTTGCGCTCTTGGGCTATCAACGAATCATTGTTAAGAAACATCGTGGCCATCGCCTGCAAGTTGTTTGCCTCGAAGTATCGCATCGAGTCACGACGGCTGGTGATGTAGGACCGGAATAGATAGTCGAACTCTTGCAGGGTAATGTCGCGCGCATCGCGCCCCTCAACCAGTCCTCCGGGCCCAAGCATATAATTATAATATACCCACTGTGCCGTATCTACGCGTTGCTTCAAGCAGGGCAACACTTCTGCCAGCTCGGCCCGGGCTAAGTCATCCTGCTCCTGATAAAAATAATAGGTGGAGGAAATAATATGAAACTCCGATTGAGCATAAACCCATATTGCCATTTCGTGTGGCGAGAAGGTGCTTACTCTTCGCTCAAGTTTCTTCATGCGGCTTTCGGCCTTGCTCTTCGCATGAAAGAAAGCTTCGCCTTGACCCGTGCGTTGCGTAACCTTCATGTGCATCACGTCGGCACACAGCAACAAAAGCGGATTGCTGCAATTGCCTTCAACTACGCGCAGTATGCTGTCCACCCCATCAAAATCCATCTGCTGATACTTGACAAAAGACAAGTTGCAGCGAGCTTCGTTCTCGCCGTCGGGATAGTCAGAAGAAAGTGAAAGGGCCTCTTGAGCCAAGGCGGCAGAACGGTCGATATCTACGTATCGTAGTGCGTAGGCTCTGCTATTTAGCGAGTCTACGTCCGTCCTTCCGTGTTGTCTCGCCTGCGGAACACAGGCAGTAAGCAAAGCAAGAAGGGCGATACCGACAACATTCCATCTATTGCGCATTCACGATTTGCTCTATCTCTGCAAACTCCGCACCCATATTCAAATTAAGATATATGCGGTAGAGCGGCATTCCCCAACGTTCTTTATCATTGGGTGCCAACTTTCGAAGCATTTCCATTGGCTGCTTGGCCTCACGGTAGAGTCCCATCAGGACTTTTCGGTCCTTCTGGGACTTGGGGTTGCGCACATCATTACAGGCCGTCTCGGCAAACTTCACTGCCTTATTCAGATAGGCAATACCTTTATTATAATAGGCATCGGCCATGAGAGAATCACACTTCAACGCCTCGTTGGCCGTGCGTATGGTTTCGTCGAAGTCATTGTTAGCCAGATGTACCTGACTGCGACCATACCAGTATATGGAACGGTTTCCTACTTTCTGCAACATCGTGTCACAAAGGGCAATGCCTTCTTCGAATTTCTTTTGTTGCACGTAATCATCCATCAGATGCAGGAAGAAGTAATCGTGGCTCGGATATAGCTTCGTGCCAATAATAAGGTTCTGCATTCTCAGTGAATCATTCTTCAACACTTCATAGCAACGTACCTTATATTCCTGCAATGAGACGCGCAGATTCTCATCTGCCCCCTCGATAGCTTCATCGATGTATTTCAGTGCATTCTCCGGATGGTTGGCGTTGTAAGCCGAAAGCGTTGCCCAGTAGGCAACACGTGGCAAAAGAGTATCCGACTTGATGCTGGAATAGTCTTCGAAGATTGGGTGGCGTGCTGTCTTCAGGTAGGCATCGAAATAGGGAAAGGCATCGGCATATTTGTTTCGCTTCAGAAGGAACTTGCCGCCGTTTAAGAGGTTGGGACGATAAACCTTCATGACTTCGCGCCCCTTATTTCGATACTTATATTTAACAGGCATAACACCCCTGGGGGTACTCTCCACACTATCGCAAAGCAAAAGGTACTCGTGCATTTTTACGATTGTGGAGAAGAACTTCAGCGTATCATAGGCTTGCTTAAGGTAGAGCTTCATATTCTCTGCCTCATTTTGGCTGCGCTGCAATTCCATTGCCATGTAGTAGATTTCAGCACGTTTCTCGTGAGTTACATCCTCGCGATTAATCACTGCCAATAGTTTCTTCTCGGCATCCGCTTCGTTCTTCTTATTCTTGATAGCGGCCTTGGCCTCGCCCATTATCGTTTTCAGCTTGACAGGCTTGTCTTGGGCATTACTCAGCAGCGGAAGTCCAAAGAATAAAACAAATAGTAGGATATGTTTCATAAGAGGTAAAAAATGCCACTCCAGACTCGGTTGTCCAGAGTGGCAATGTAGAATTATAATTATTTGTTATATACGTCCAGCTCAGCAGCCTTTGCCTGATTGCCCAGGTTGCGATAGATCGTCTGCAGGGGACCTGCCCATAATTCGGGCTTTTCGGGAGCCAGCTCGCGGCACTTCTCAAAGAAACCGATAGCCTCACGATAGTGGCTCTTCACGAGTGTTTCTTCAGCTTTTTGGAGCTCAGCAGAAGTCTTGAACTTCTTCCCTTCTATCTTCTGGAAGTAGTTGTTGCCAGCTTCGCGATAGAGCGACATACCACACATGTTATATCCCTCCAGGAATTCAGGGTCAACTTCAATGGTCTTCTTGAATGAGTTCAAGGCATCAAGATACTTCTCCTGCATGAACAGGCTGTGTCCCTTACCGTAGTTGGCCATCTTGCTATCGGGCTGCTTTGCCAGAACCTTGTCAGCAAATGCGCCCATTGCTGCGGGACCTTGCTTTGAATAGTGGGCCAACAGGTTTTGAGTGGCAACATCGGCATTCTGAGTGCCGGGTGCAGTATAGACGATCTCTTCGAGAGCGGCTGCCCACTTGGCGGTATCACCCTGTTGCAGATAAATCTGCGGACGGCTGCTCATCACGAAGTTATGGCTCTGCTCGTCGTTGTACTGGAAAGCCTGCTCATAGTACTTCTCGCATATTTCATAACGCTTCAGGTTGTATGCCGTCAGGTAGAGGTTAAAGGCGAGCTGACTTGCAGGATACTGAGGATTCTTCACAGCCTCATTGTCAGCAACGCGAGGATAGTTTTTACCATAGTCGGCATACTTATCGAAGGCAGCCATAGCGCCGTCTAAGTTCTTGGTCTCAGCGTAGAACATCGAGAGATAAGCGTAGTAGGTCATCAGCTTGGGCATCTTCTGGTTGGCAGAAGCGAGGACGGGCTTTTGCAGCTCATTCTTCGGGTTACCATACTCAATTTGTGCATAGCAACCTGTGCAAACACCATCGACAGCCTTTGCAAATGCCAGTGTGTCGAACTTCTCCTGTTTGGCAGCGAGCTCAAGTTCGGGGTTCAGCAGACGAGTGCTGACATCATCCAACACCTTACCCGCATCAAACATGTGCTTGGGAGCAACATGTCCACTTGCGAGCGCTTTCATAATCAGTTCGTTGGATTGAATTGCCTTCTCCTTTACTTCAGCATTGTTCTTCTCGATAATTTCCTTGTCCATCTTGTCACCCTTTGCCACTTCGGCTTGGTTGGCGGTGATGAGCAACTCAATCTCGTTGCGCAGCTTTGTGCCCTGTGACACTTGGTTCTTTGCTTCCTTTTCGGCAGCCTTCAGTGCAGCCTGCTGTGCCTTTTGTGCGGCTTTCTCTTCAGGAGTTTGTGCAAATGCTGAACCTATGGTCGCAAGCATCAGCAATGATAAGAAAATCTTTTTCATCGTTTTCTTTAATATAAAAGGTTAGTTATTCGTGTCCTGTGTTTCCTGACTCACAGTGTTTTCAGTTGTTTCCTCGGCGGTATCCTCATCTTCATCCTCCTCGCGTGTGACGATGCAGACGTTGCTGATTACGTCGTTGCGCTTGGCAATGTCGATAAGTTTAACACCTTGTGCAACGCGACCCGTCAGACGGATGTCTGTAACGTGCATGCGGATGGTGATGCCAGACTTGTTGATAATCATCAGGTCGCAAGTGTCGTCGACAGCACGCACGGTAACCAATTTCCCGGTCTTATCCGTTACGTCGATGGTCTTGACACCCTTTGCTCGACGGCCCGTCTTACGGTAGTCGTCGACGAGACTCATCTTGCCGTAGCCCTTCTCGCTGATGCAGACGATTTTGTCGGTTTCAGGATTCCTTACGACAACCATACCAACAACCTCGTCGTCACCGCCATCGAGCTGCATGCTTTGTACGCCCGTGGCTACACGACCCATCACGCGAACCTGATCCTCGTGGAAGCGTATGGCACGTCCGTTGCGGTTGGCAATCACGATTTCGTTGTCGCCATTGGTCAGCTGTACGCTCACAACCTTGTCGTCATCATTGATGTTGATGGCTCTCACGCCGTTGGTGCGAGGACGGCTATAATCCGTCAGACAGGTCTTCTTGATAATGCCGTTCTTGGTGCAGAAGAGCACGAAATGGTTCTGGCAGAACTCGGGGTCGGCCAGTTTGCGAATACAAAGACATGCATTCACCTTGTCGTCGGGCTCAATGTTGAGCATATTCTGAATGGCACGTCCCTTTTGTGCACGGCTACCTTCGGGCAGTTCGTAAACCTTGAGCCAATAGCAACGTCCTTTCTGCGTGAAGAACATCATCGTGTTGTGCATTGTGGCGGGATAGATATACTCGATGAAGTCGTTGTCGCGGGTCGAAGAACCCTTTGAACCGACGCCTCCACGAGTCTGTGCCCGGAATTCGGCCAGCGGTGTGCGCTTGATATAGCCCATGTGACTGAGTGTGATGACCACCTCGTCGTCGGCATAGAAGTCCTCGGCATTGAATTCGTTGGCAGCAGGCTTGATTTCCGTGCGGCGCTCATCGCCGAACTTGTCGCGAACTTCGATGAGTTCGTCCTTCATCACCTTACGGCACAGGTCGTCGTCGCTCAGTATCTGGTTGAAGTATTTGATTTTCTCCTGCAACTCGTCGAACTCTGCGTGCAGCTTCTCCTGCTGCAGACCGGTGAGCTGTGCCAAGCGCATATCGACGATGGCCTTTGCCTGCACCTCATCCAGCTCGAAGCGCTGCATCAGGTTCTGTTGAGCCTCCTGCGGTGTCTTGCTGGCACGAATGATGTGTACCACTTCGTCGATGTTGTCCGAGGCGATGATCAGGCCCTCCAGGATGTGAGCGCGTTCCTCGGCCTTGCGCAGGTCGTACTTGGTGCGGCGGATAACTACGTCGTGGCGATGCTCCACGAAATTCGAGATGCAGTCGCGCAGTGTGAGCAGTTTGGGGCGACCCTTTACCAGAGCAATGCTGTTCACGGAGAACGAAGTCTGGAGCGGCGTCATCTTGAACAGTTTGTTCATGACCACCTGAGCGTTGGCATCGCGTTTTACATCAACCACGATACGCATACCTTCGCGGTCCGTCTCGTCGTTCACGTTCGAAATGCCTTCCAGCTTCTTCTCGTTGGCCAGCTGTGCAATATACTTAATCAACTCGGCCTTATTGACGCCATAGGGAATCTCCGTGAACACGATGGTGTCGTGAGTGTCGCCACTCTCGATTTCGCCTTTGGCTCGCATGATGATGCGTCCGCGGCCGGTTTCATAGGCATCCTTTATTCCCTGTACGCCCATGATGTAGGCACCCGTGGGGAAGTCGGGACCCTTCACCCACTCCATCAGCTCAAGGCTGTCAAGGGCGGGGTTGTCGATGAAGGCGATGCTGGCGTTGAGCACCTCGGTGAGGTTGTGGGTGGGAATGTTGGTGGCCATACCCACGGCAATACCCGTAGCGCCGTTGACCAGCAGGTTGGGTATCTTTGTGGGCATCACGGTGGGTTCCTTCAGCGTATCGTCGAAGTTGTTCACCATATCCACCGTTTCCTTGTCCAACTCGTCCATCATGGCCTCGCCCATCAGCGTAAGGCGGCTCTCGGTGTAACGCATGGCTGCAGCACCGTCACCGTCGACCGAACCGAAGTTTCCCTGGCCGTCGACCAACGTGTAGCGCATGTTCCACTCCTGAGCCATGCGTACCAAAGCGCCGTATACAGAGCTGTCGCCATGGGGGTGGTACTTACCCAGCACCTCACCCACGATACGGGCGCTCTTCTTGTACGGCTGATTGTGTACGTTATTCAGGCCCTTCATTCCATACAGGATGCGACGATGGACGGGTTTGAATCCGTCGCGCACGTCGGGCAATGCACGAGCCACGATTACCGACATCGAGTAGTCGATATACGATTTCCGCATTTCATGCTCAATGTCTACTTTAATAATTCTGTCTTCTGCGTCTTGCATGTTTATTTATATTTATATATGTATAATCCAAAATACCCTGCAAAGATACGAAAGAAATATGGAATACGAAACACGCGAAGCAAGTTTTTGCCATTAAACTATGTTAAAAGCGCACCAAGGGCGGTTCGTGACAACCTGTCGACACATACCCCCAAACGCGCTCAGATTCGATTTCTATGCCCTTTACGGGCGCCGAGCCAAATTTTGAACCATTATACGAAGCCTCACTTCCCACCTTTCGCTCACATCACTTTCAAGGTAAGAAACGAGCTCGTCTTTGGCCCCCTCTACACCCCCCATTAACAGAGGGCAAAAACATCGATGCGTCGACGAGGCTTCGTCCATGCGTCGACGAGGCTTCGTCAATGCGTCGACGAGGCTCCGTCAATGCATCGACGAAAACGATGCGTCGCAACGGGCCTCGTGACGCATCATGTTTGGCATCGTGATACTATCGCGGCAGCCAACGCGACGCAACGTATGAGCACAAATAAAAAGTCATACGAGTATGGTTATAATTACACTTTTTTTTCGTAATTTTGCCCGATATTATGAATTAAGGTATAAACAACAAAACAATATGCTGACATTACGACTGATAACGGAGGAAACAGAGAGAGTGATTAAGGGACTGGAGAAAAAACAGTTCGCGGGTGCTCGTGAGGCAATAGAAAGCGCCATCGAGATTGACAAGAAACGCCGCCAGGCACAAACGCTGCTGGACCAAAACCTGAGTGAGGCCAAGAAGCTGGCCGCAGAGATTGGCGGACTGATGAAGCAAGGCCGTCGCGACGAGGCAGAACAAGTGAAGGCTCGCGTGGCCACACTGAAGCAACAAGGCCAAGAGCTGGAGCAGCAGAAGGCTGAAGCCGAGCACGACCTGAACGCCCTACTCTGCACCATCCCCAACATTCCCTACGACGAAGTTCCCGAGGGCACATGCGCCGAGGACAACTGGGTTGTGAAATCAAACCTGAAGGAATGTAAGGTCGGACTCGACACCGTGGGCAATTGGGACGCAAACCCAGAAGTAGAGACCGCCAAGCTACCCCACTGGGAACTGGCACAGAAGTACAACCTCATCGACTTTGCCCTCGGCGTGAAGATTACCGGCGCAGGCTTCCCCGTCTATCGCGGAATGGGCGCACGACTGCAAAGGGCACTCATCAACTTCTTCCTCGACGAGGCACGCAAGGCTGGATACGAGGAAATCATGCCGCCAACGGTTGTGAACAAGGACAGCGGATACGGCACAGGCCAGTTGCCCGACAAGGAAGGCCAGATGTACCACTGCGAGGTTGACGACCTCTATCTCATCCCCACCGCCGAAGTGCCTGTCACCAACATCTATCGCGACGTCATCATTCCCGAACAGGAGTTGCCCATCAAGAATTGCGCCTACACACAATGCTTCCGCCGCGAAGCAGGAGCCTATGGCAAGGACGTACGCGGACTTAACCGCCTGCACGAGTTCTCGAAAGTGGAAATCGTGCGCATCGACACGCCCGAACATTCACACGAAAGCCACCAGGAGATGCTGGCTCACGTGGAGGGTCTGCTGCAGAAGCTCGAACTGCCCTACCGCATCCTGCGCCTGTGCGGCGGCGACCAGTCGTTCACCAGCGCCATCTGCTACGACTTTGAGGTCTACAGCGAAGCCCAGAAGCGCTGGCTGGAGGTGAGCAGCGTCTCCAACTTCGACACCTATCAGGCCAACCGCCTGAAGTGCCGCATACGTCGTCAGGCTGACAAGAAGACAGAACTGGCCCACACGCTCAACGGCTCAGCCCTCGCTCTTCCGCGCATCGTGGCGGCCCTGCTCGAGAACAACCAGTTCGAGGGCGGCATCCGCATCCCCAAAGCCCTTCAGCCCTACATGGGATGCGACGTCATTAAATAAATACACGCCAAGAGACATGGAAGTCATACAGAGCTTTACCATAGACCACACGCACCTGAAACCAGGCATCTACGTTTCACGCCAAGACCGCGGATTCACCACATTCGACCTGCGCATCACCGAACCCAACAAAGAGCCTGCCGTTGCCCCCTCGGCCATGCACAGCCTGGAGCACCTGATGGCCACGTGGTTTCGCAACAGCGAAGCAAAGGACGATGTCGTGTACGTCGGCCCGATGGGCTGCCTCACAGGCATGTATATTGTAATGACGGGCCAGTACGCCATTGAAGACATGCGCCGACTGACCGTCGAATGTCTGAAATGGATACTCACGCAGAAGGAGGTTCCCGCAACAACGCCCGAAACGTGTGGCAACTATCTGCTCCACGACCTTCCCATGTGTCTGTGGGAAAGCCAGCGCTACCTCGACCGCCTGCAAAATGATTTCCATAGCGAATACACCATGCTGCAGGTCGTACTAAATGATGGCAAAACATTTGCCGATGCATAACTCCCTGATGATATAACTACGTAAAAATCACCAAATGATAGTTTGCCAATTCACGTAAAAAGCGTAACTTTGCCAAGCGTTACTATCATAAAAAGACTGAACTTTAAGGTAATAAGATATGAATAAGATTGTAAAAAAGGAACAGTTTAGCGAGAAGGTATACAAGTTGGAGGTTGAAGCCCCGCTCATAGCAAAAGCCCGCAAGGCAGGACACTTCGTAATCGTCCGTGTCGGTGAGAATGGTGAACGCGTCCCACTAACTATTGCAGGAAGCGACCCCAAGGCCGGCACCATCACACTTGTCATCCAAACCGTGGGTGCTTCTACGTCGAAACTCTGTGCCCTGAACGAAGGCGACTACATAACCGACGTGGTTGGCCCTCTGGGTCGTGCCACACACATCGAGAACTTTGGCACAGTAGTTTGTGCTGGTGGCGGCGTTGGCGTTGCGCCCATGTTGCCCATCATACAAGCACTGAAGGCTGCTGGCAATCGAGTCATCTCTGTTTTGGCCGGACGTTCCAAAGATCTTATCATATTGGAAGACGAGGTACGCAAATCGAGCGACGAGGTCATCATCATGACCGACGATGGTTCCTACGGACAGAAAGGTGTCGTGACCGTCGGCATCGAGCAGGTAATTCAGCGCGAGAAAGTCGACAAGGTGTTTGCCATCGGTCCGGCCATCATGATGAAGTTCTGCTGCCTGCTCACTAAGAAGTACGACATTCCCACCGACGTGAGCCTGAACACCATAATGGTTGACGGAACGGGCATGTGTGGTGCCTGCCGTATCAGCGTTGGCGGAAAGACTCGCTTCGTGTGTGTCGACGGTCCCGAATTCGACGGGCACCAGGTTGACTTCGACGAGATGCTGCGCCGTGCCGGTGCATTCAAGGCCGAAGAACAAGAAGCGTTCGAAAAGTGGCAGGCTCTCCCCCACCCCCTCCCTTGTAGGGAAGGGAGCAGTCAGGGGACGGCTTCTCAGGGAACAAAAGATTCTACCCCCCTCTCTACAAGAGAAGGGCTGGGGGAAAGTCCGTTGCAGGAACTCACCGACCGCACTGCTCCCTGGCGCGAGGAACTGCGCAAAAGCATGAAAGCCAAGGAACGCACCCAGATTGAGCGTTGCGTGATGCCTGAGCTTGACCCCATATATCGTGCCACGACGCGTACAGAGGAGGTCAACAAGGGCCTTACTACGGAACAGGCTCTTACGGAAGCTAAGCGCTGTCTCGACTGCGCCAACCCCACCTGTATGCAAGGCTGCCCCGTGAATATCAACATCCCCTCGTTCATCAAGAATATCGAGCGTGGACATTTCCTCGATGCTGCCCGCGTGCTGAAGAGCACAAGTTCTCTGCCTGCTGTCTGCGGACGTGTCTGCCCTCAGGAGAAGCAGTGCGAGAGTCAGTGCATACATCTCAAGATGAAAGAGCCCGCCGTAGCCATTGGTAACCTCGAGCGTTTTGCTGCCGACTATGAGCGTGAAACGGGGAATATCGCCCTGCCCGAATGCGCAGCGCCCACTGGCAAGAAGATTGCCGTCGTTGGAAGCGGCCCAAGCGGATTGAGCTTTGCCGGCGATATGGCCAAGTTGGGTTACGACGTTACTGTCTTCGAAGCCCTGCATGAGATTGGCGGCGTACTGAAATATGGTATACCAGAGTTCCGTCTGCCCAACAAGATCGTAGATATGGAAATCAACAATCTTGAGAAGACGGGCGTTAAGTTCGTCAAGGACTGCATCATCGGTAAGACCATTAGCGTAAAGGAACTGGAGGAGCAAGGATTCGAAGGAATATTCGTTGGTTCGGGTGCTGGTCTGCCTAACTTCATGGGCATCCCAGGCGAGAACTCCAACGGAATCATGTCCTCTAACGAATACCTGACACGCGTAAATCTGATGGATGCATCGAATCCTAATTTCGACACCCCAATAAAGAAAGCAAAGAGCGTGATGGTTGTCGGCGGTGGAAATACAGCGATGGACTCCTGTCGCACTGCCAAGCGATTAGGTGCTGAGCGCGTGTTTATCGCCTATCGTCGTTCTGAAGCCGAGATGCCTGCCCGACTTGAGGAGGTGAAGCATGCGAAGGAAGAAGGCATAGAGTTCCTCACCTTGCACAACCCCATCGAATACCACGCCGACGAAAAAGGTAACGTCACGGAAGTTGTGCTGCAGAAGATGGAGTTGGGCGAGCCTGATGCCAGCGGACGTCGCAGCCCGCAGCCCATTCCTGGAGCTACAGAGACCATCGCTATAGACCAGGCCATCGTGGCCGTAGGCGTTAGTCCCAACCCAATTGTGCCCACAAGCATTAAGGGATTGGAACTTGGCCGCAAGAATACCATCGTGGTCAACGATGGCATGCAAACAAACATTCCGACGATCTTTGCCGGAGGCGACATCGTCAGAGGTGGCGCAACTGTCATACTGGCTATGGGCGATGGGCGTCGCGCAGCTGCCGCTATGGACGAATATTTGAAGCAGAAAGCATGAAGAGAACACTGACAGTATTGCTGATGCTGATGTTGATTACAAGTCTGTCAGCACAACGCAGGAGTACATCAAGGGCCAGGAAAGCACCCGAGCCCGTGCTGCCGCAGATGACAGTTGACGAGGCTATGGCTTCCTACGACTTCGAATCAGCAGAAATATTGCTAAACCACGAAATTGCAACACGCAAGAAGAGGAAAGAAAGCACGCTGGAGCAAGAGGAGCTACTGTCGTGGATGCATAAAGCTCAGATGAAACTTAACGCTGTGGAGAAGGTGACGTTTATCGACAGCATAATCGTTCCACGCAGCGAGGTGCTTCAGCATATCCAACTCAGCCCCGAATGCGGAACTTTGACCAGCTATGCATCCTTCTTCCAGAGTCCCGACACGATGGACTGCACAGTATTCCAGTCAGAGATGGGAGACCAAATATATTACGCTCAGCCTGAGGGAAATGGCTGCATTAACCTCTACTCTCGCTCCAAGTACACTGACGGCTCAACTTCCAACCCAGTGCTCCTTGCTGGACTCTCCGACAAAAGCCAACAGAACTACCCCTTCATGATGGCTGATGGCACCACCATCTATTTTGCCTCACAAGGGAATGAGAGTCTTGGCGGATACGATATCTTCATGTCGCGATACGATGCAGACGAACGCCGTTTCCTGGCACCTGAGAACATCGGCATGCCTTTCAATTCGCCTGGTAACGACTACCTGTATGCTGTCGACGAATTCAGCAAACTGGGCTGGTTCGTAACGGACCGCAACACAACAGGTGACAGTGTGTGTATCTACACCTTTATTCCCAACGAAACACGCCAAGTTTATGTTCCGGAGGAAATGGATAAGGCAAGACTGAGACAATTGGCACGTATCAGTAGTATTCGCGACACATGGACCAACGAAGAAGTACTTCGCGCTGCACAATTCAGGCTGCGACAGGCCAATCATGCAAAGCAGGCGCAAGATAGCAATGATTTCAACTTCATTGTGACTGACAACATCGTTTACCATAAGAAAAGCGATTTCAGCAACGACATAGCACTGAAGCTGTTCGAATCGTGGTCTTATGCAAAGAGCGAATTGCAGAAGACACGCAAAACCCTTTCCACGATGCGCTCCAACTATTATCGAGCCACTGCCGCGAAACGTACGGAAATGAAGACTGACATTCTCACGCTGGAGCAGAATGAGGAACAATGGGTTAAGCAAATTCGGCAAATTGAAAAAGACATGCGAAAGGCAGAATTAGGACTTTAAAACCAATACCACTATGAAAACATTTGCAGAATCAGAACTTATTATCAACGATGACGGCTCATGTTTCCACCTTCATCTTAAACCTGAATTCCTGGCCGACAAGGTTATCCTCGTAGGCGACCCAGCCAGAGTTAATACCGTTGCTGCGCACTTCGACAATGTTGAGCATGAGGTTAGCAGCCGCGAATTCCACACCATAACAGGTACCTACAAAGGCAAGCGCATAACAGTACAAAGTCACGGTATAGGATGCGACAATATCGATATCGTGATGAATGAGCTTGACACATTGGCAAATATAGATTACCAAACCCGAACAGAGAAAGCTGAGCATCGCACACTCACATGTGTTCGAATCGGCACCTGCGGAGGTCTACAGCCCTACACGCCAACCGGCACATTCATCGCCTCCGTGAAAAGTATTGGCTTCGACGGACTGTTGAACTTCTATGCAGGGCGAAACGACGTATGTGACCTGAAGATGGAAGAAGCCTTTAAGAAACATATGAACTGGAATCCTCAGTTAGCCGATCCCTACGTGGCTCAGGCTGACCAGCAACTCCTTGACCAAATAGCCGGAGAGGATATGGTTCGAGGCTATACCATCGCCTGTGGAGGATTCTATGGGCCTCAAGGCAGAATCTTGCGTGCAAATATTGCCGACCCGAAACAAAACGAGAAGGTTGAAGCTTTCGAATACGACGGCATGCACATCTGCAACTTCGAGATGGAAAGCAGTGCCCTTGCCGGCTTGGCTTCCCTGCTCGGACATCGTGCGATGACCTGTTGCATGGTGATTGCTAACCGCTATGCCCAAGAGATGAACACGAACTACAAGAACTCCATCGACAACCTTATTGAACTGGTACTCGACCGCATCTAATCAATGAACGGAATATACACCCTCCTACTGCTCGTACTAAGCAATGTGTTCATGACCTTTGCATGGTACGGGCATTTGAAATTACAACAGACTGGGACATCATCTAACTGGCCATTAATTGGCGTTATCGCATTCTCTTGGTTGATAGCATTCTTTGAATACTGCTGTCAGGTGCCAGCCAATCGAATTGGCTTCTCTGGCAATGGTGGCCCATTCACCTTAGTGCAGTTGAAAGTTATTCAGGAATGTATTTCCCTGCTCGTATTTGCCATCATTGCCCACATGATGTTTCAGCATGAGAGCTTACATTGGAACCACTTTGCTGCCTTTCTTTGCCTCATTGGTGCCGTGTATTTTGTATTCATGAAATAACGACAAAATGACGAATGATACCATCTGCGCTTTGGCCACCCCTACAGGTGGTGCTCTGGCCGTGATAAGAATCTCTGGCAGCAGGACATTTGATATTCTCTCGGCCATCTCATCTCTGTCCGCGAATGTTCAAGCCAACACGATTCACTACACCCATATCGTGAACGCAGATGGGAAGACCATCGACGAAGTCCTCATATCCATATTCCGTAGCCCACGCTCATACACGGGCGATGATTCTGCAGAAATCTCTTGCCATGGTTCTTCATATATTGCAAAAACCATTCTAAACCTACTGGTTAATGCTGGATGCCGTCTGGCTCAGCCTGGCGAGTTCACACAACGCGCATTCCTGAACGGAAAGATGGACCTTTCACAAGCCGAAGCTGTTGCCGACTTAATCGCGTCAAGAAACAGCGCCTCCCACCAGCTGGCAATCAGTCAATTGAAAGGTCACTTCTCCTCAGAACTTGCCGCGCTTCGTGATAAATTACTCCACCTCACCACCCTACTCGAGCTTGAGCTTGACTTCTCAGATCATGAAGAATTGGAGTTTGCTGACCGTAGCGAAATACTCGACCTCGCACAGAAAATCAGCCAGCGAGTGCAAAGACTAACGAAGAGTTTCGAAGTAGGACAAGCCATTAAAGAAGGTATCCCCGTGGCGATTGTAGGCAAAACAAACGTGGGAAAATCCACATTGCTCAACTGTCTTTTGCATGACGAAAGAGCAATTGTCAGCGACATCCATGGAACGACACGCGACACGATTGAAGATACAATTGAAATCCAAGGCGTTTGCTTCCGGATTATTGACACGGCAGGATTGCGCACCACTTCCGATGAAATCGAGAACATCGGCATTCAACGCACATATCAGGCCATTGATAAAGCCAGAATCGTCGTATGGCTAATTGACAAGGAACCTGATGAAATCGAAGTGAAGACGATGAAAGAAAAGTGCAGTGGAAAATCGCTTATCATCGTACGAAACAAGGCCGATATTATAACTCACGAAGAAAAGTCCATAGCCTCAATCAACATATCTGCCAAGCTTGGGGAAAACATATCAATGCTTGAGGATGCCATCTACAGGGAAACGGGCATCGGAGAAATCAACCCTGACGAAATAATTGTCACAAATACTCGTCACTTAGAGGCCCTCATCCAAGCGCAAGACCATTTACAGCGCGTGCTTGAAGCCATTCAAGTGGGCTTAAGCGGCGACCTCATTGCTGAAGACCTTCGGCTCGTCCTTACCTCCATCGGCGAAATCACCGGTGGCACAATCACCTCACAAGAAACGCTCAACAACATCTTCTCTCACTTTTGCATCGGTAAATAGACCGCCTGACCATACTTGCAAAACGTTTTTATAACTGCTTATAAGCCACCATTTTGGTGGCTTTTT
>CALZQV010000036.1 GCA_945828295.1 uncultured Prevotellaceae bacterium
ACTCGCGACCCCAACCTTGGCAAGGTTGTGCTCTACCAACTGAGCTATTGCCGCATTTTCCTATGAAACTTTCTGCAAGATTTCAAGTTCTTCTTAGTCAATTCCACCGAATTGCGGGTACAAAGGTACGACTTTCTTTTGAACTGACAAAACATTCTCCCTACTTTTTTCAAAAATACTTCATTGCAAGCCAAAATATAGCTTTCACGAGGGGGCTGGGCGAGGATATCTATGCTAATGAAGCAGGGGCGGCAGGCTATGACATGCGGGAGCGATAGTCGTCGTAGGTGAAGCGGCGCAGCAGTTCGTCGCTGCCATCGAGGTGGCGCAGGACAATACTGGGGTGCTGTATACCGTTGAACATGGTGGTCTTGACGGTGGTGTAATGTATCATATCCTCGAAGATGACTTGCTCGCCCAGTTGTAGCTCGTGGTCGAACTGCCACAGGCCCATGTAGTCGCCGGAGAGGCAGCTGTTTCCGCCCAGTCGATAGACATGGGGCGGGCGCGTGGCGGGGTCGGGGTAGTCGGTCTCCTGCAGGCTAACGGCTCCACGCACGGCAGGCTGATAAGGCATTTCAAGGCAGTCGGGCATGTGGCAGGTGAAACTGACGTCGAGGATGGCAGTTCGCGTGCCGTGGTTCTCCACGATGTCGACAACGGAGGACACCAAGGGCCCCGTCTGCCAGGCGAAGGCCGAGCCGGGTTCCAGAATGACACGCAGATTTGGGTAACGCATGCGCAGGTCGCGGATGATCCGAACAAGCAGCTCCACGTTGTAGTCCTTACGCGTCATGAGGTGACCGCCGCCCAGATTGAGCCAACGAAGCTTGGGCAGCCACTGACCGAACTTGGCCTCGAGGTGGCGCAGACTTTCCTGCAGCGCCTCGGCGGAGCTTTCGCAATGGTTGTGGCAGTGGAAGCCCTCGACGAAGTCCGTCAACGGGGATTGCAAGACGGAGCTATAGGCAGTGAGGTCGTCGGCAAGGACGCCGAAGCGCGAGCCCGGGGCACAGGGATTATAGAGCGCGGTCTCTATCTCGCTGTACTCGGGATTGACGCGCAGTCCACACGACACCCGCCTGTCGGGGTGCTGCCGATTATATTCGTCCATCATGAGGCGGAAGCGCTCGAGTTGGCTGATACTATTGAAAGTGATGTGGCTACTGCAACGCAATATGGTGGGAAAGTCCTGCTCAGTATAGGCCGGACTGTAGGTATGGGCCGGCGAGCCGAATTCCTCCAAGGCCAGGCGCGCCTCGTAGGGACTGCTGGCCGTGGTGTGGCCGATGTATTCACGGAAGATGGGGAACGTACGCCACAAGGCAAAGGCCTTGAAGGCAAGGATAATCTCTGCCCCACTCTCGCGGGCCACTTCCTGAATCAAAGAAAGGTTGCGTCGCAGCAACCTCTCTTCAACCATATAATATGGAGTATTAATAGACGAGTTTGACATTGTCAATCCACAAGGTGTTGCCGGGCGAGCCAATATAGGCGCCACCACAACTGGAGTTAAACTTCAGGATAAGGTGAGTGGGCTTCTCGTCGGCATCGGCCCAGCCCTCTTCCAATATCTTCACCTGTTTGCCGCGGCTGTTCGTGGCATAGAACGATGCGTCGCCGGTAACCAGGCCCATGTACTTGCGGTAGTAGCTCTCACCGGTAATGTCGCCATACTTGATTTCGAACGACTTGCCTTCCTGCCAGCCCTTGGTGGAATTGGTGAAACGATGTATCATGGTACCCACGCGCAAGGCATGAATGTTTCCGTCCTCGTCCTCCCATCGCTTCTGCAGAATGCACTGCACGTCGCAATAGTCCTTGTAGTTAAGTGTCTTGGAGCGGAAACCGGTCTTCATGATGTTAGCTGAGTCGGACAGGAACACCTTGTAGTCGAACTTCACGGCCTTGGGGCGTCGTGTAAAGGGTATGCCCGGATTGAGGTAGCGCATGGGGTTAGAGCTGCTGGTGATGGGCTCCACCATATCGCCCAGGAAGATCGAGCCTGCGGCAATCACGTGGATATTTATCAGCTTCATAACCTTTACACCCTCGATGTGGGTCTGCAGCTTCACGCAGGAACCGCCGTTGTGCACGTCCCTGTAGACGCTGGTATTGGTCTTCGAGATGCCCTTCACGTGGGCGTAAATGTTGCTGGTACCCCAGGGCGATCCACCTTGGTTCTTGTATACCTTGGGCGCATACTTCATGTTGGGGCCAATTTCGAGCAGCGTCTTGGTCTTACCGCCAATGATACCACTCTCCTTAATTGTACGCGTAACCCAGGACTCGAAGTCGCCATACTTGATCAACTCCTCCTGGGCCTTAACACTATAGCTTGATAAAAGGGCAACGGTTGCCACAAACAATCCTTTTACATTCATCTTGTCTGATTTTAGCATAATCGGCCACAAAATTACTAAATATCCACGAAACGGGCAAACACCTTGTCGTTTATTTCACGACACGGCTATTGCCGTTCCTCTGTTGGAAAGAGGATACGGCGGTCGCGTGCGATGGCTGCGGGCGCCCATTCGTCGGGTACAAATCGCCAGTGGTTGAGCTTGCGCGGCTCTACGGTCTGCTGCTCGATGATGCGCTGCATAAGGTAGAAGCGCAGGTCTTGTTCCGTGCTGGCAATGATACGTTTGCTCAGTTCTGCGTGCGGAATGCCCGCCCCGCGTGTTAGCAGTTCGCCGCCGCCATTGCCACGATAGCTATTGACGGCCACACGGTATTCGCCGTCGAGGCGGAAGGGCGAGCCGTCGGCCATCGACTGGATGCTGATGCGTTGCCCCTCAGGTTTTGAGACGTCAACCGTATAGCAAATGCCGGCTGCCGAGTCCATGTTGTAAGAAAGATTCTTCAGTCCCTGGCGCCGTCCGTTGTCCAGGATGCTGTCGAGCAGGAGGAGGTGGTCGTCAGCCGAGGTCATCTGGTTGGTCCACAAGGCATAGGACATCTCCAGGAAGTCCTTCACCTCGCGCCCCGTCAGCAGCATGGTGTAGAGAAAATTCTCATATTTGTAGAGGGCAAACATGTCGCTCACGCGGATAGTGCCCGCCTTCAGTCGCGAGTCGAACGACAGGGGGGCGGCAAAGGAAATGTCGGCCCCCGTGAGGTCGAGTTGCATCTGATGGATGAGGTCGATGAACTCCGACGGGCCAAAGAAGGCATCGCGCTCCCAAAGGTCGGTGGCCAGAGTGCCTATGGGCTGGTCAACCCACTGCTGGACTGTTTGGCGCTGAGCACCGAACGACTGCTCGAAATCATCACACAGGGGACGTCCCTGCACTTCTTTCATACGACTGTCAGCAAAGGGTATCGAGGCCGCGATGCGCTTGTCCACTACCCTGCCCCTTTTGTCGAGTTTGAGCGTGATGTCGGCCTCGGCCACGCGCTTGCCCTGACTGGTAGGCCCCATCACCACAACCTGACCGCCCTCGCGGTTCTTCACGTAATGCACGGCAGCCTGGTGGTCATGGCCATAGCAGATGAGGTCGAAGCCCGGCACCTGTTCGGCCACCAGTTTGGCAGCGTTCTCGTGTATGGGGCTGCCGTCGGCTGCGGTGTTCACGATGCCTCCGTCGTATCCGCTGTGGAAGACACCCACGAGCAGGTCGGGATGCTCGCGCTTCTGAATCAGGCTCACCCACTTGCGCGACGAACCAACCATCTCCTCGAACCGCAGTCCCTTCCACAGTTGTTCGGGCAGCCAGTTGGGGATGCCGGGAGTCACCATTCCCAGGATGGCAATTCTTATTCCCTCGCGCTCTACCATAACATATGGCGTGAGGTAGGGTTCACCCGTCGCCGTGTCGATGACATTTGCCCCCAAGACGGGGAACTGGCATTCACGAATCCAGCGGTCGTACACCGCATGGCCGGTCTCAACGTCATGGTTGCCCAAGGCACTACACACATAGTCCATGCGGTTCATGGCCTCGGCCACGAGGTGGGGTCCCAGCGTGTCCACAAAATTATAGTAGTAGGCCGTGGGCTGCCCCTGCAGGCAGTCGCCTCCGTCGGTCAGGATAAGCCGCTGGCCATATTGCCGGCGCAAGACCTGGGTGTAGCCGTAGATGGACGACAAGCCACCCGTCGTGGCCGACTTGCGCAAGTAGTCGTAACCAAAAAGCGACCCATGAACGTCACTCGTGTGAACCCACTTAAGATGCACTTCCCTCGGTTTGGCCGAGAGGGGCGGCGTAAGTGTTGTGAGAAGTGAAACCAGTGCCACGATAAGTCTTTTCATTATTACTATTATTCCTTTAATTATTGGTCAGCCAGTCGTCGAGCAGTCGGCGCGCAAGGCTCACCGGGCCCGGAATCTCCGGCAGCTTGTCGCGGCGGAACCAACCGCCTCCCGCCAACTCGGAGCGCTGCAGCTTCAGTTCGCCGCTTTCGTATTCGGCCGTGAATCCAACCATCAGCCCCGAAGGATAGGGCCAGGGCTGCGAGGCGAAGTAACGGATATTGCGGATGCACAGATGGGTCTCTTCCCGCACCTCGCGCCTGACGCACTCCTCCAGTGTTTCGCCGGTTTCCACGAAGCCTGCCACCAGTCCGTAGAACGTGCCTCGGAAGTTGTGGGCGCGCACCAGCAGCACCTCATCGCCTCGTGTCACGCGTACGATGATGGCCGTCTGCAACTGAGGCCACAATTCCTTGCCGCACTCGGTGCATCGCTTCGAGATTTCGGTGTCCCACTTCATCGGGGCACCGCAACATCCGCAGTACTTCGAGTTTTGGTCCCAATACGACAACTCGGCGCACTTGCCTGCCAGTTGGTACATCTCAGGCGAAAGCACCTCGAATGACTTCCGGAGCCCCATCATCTGCAAGTCGGGGCGCCCCGTCACAGGGCGGTCCAGGCGGTAGACGTGACAGAGGTGAGGGGCCTTTATGTCCGTCACATGTTCCCACGGCTGAAAAGCCACGGGCGGCTCCCCCTCGGGTATTCGCCCGTCGGCAGTGAGCAGTATGTCGCCCTGGCAGTATGCGAAGTATAAGGGGGGCAAGTTGAGATTGAAGATTGAAAATTGAAAATTGAAAGTTGAGATTATTCGTTTCCGGCGCTGGGCTCCTCGGTGCTTTCCGCGCTCTTGCTGTCACGCACACGTCGGGCGGAGGCTACGGGAGTTTGGGCTTTCCGTTTTTCCTTCTCCATCTTCTTGCGAAGCTTCTCTGCCTCCTTCTCGGCCTGCTTTTTCTCCTTCTCGGCCTGGGCGGCCTCCTTTGCGGCTTTCTTCTCCGCAGCCTTGGCAGCCTTCTGCTTTTCCTTCAGCCGGTTTTCGTAGTAGTCGTTGCGTTGCTTCTGCTGGCGCAGGGCTTCCTTGTCGCTGATGCGTCTATTATTTGCGGGGGCTGCTTTCGCGGGCTTCTTCTCTTCTTTCTTGTTTGTTGCCGGAGTTTCTCCAGCTGGCTTCTTCTGCTCCACCTTACGTTCCGTTTTCCGTTCGGGCGTGGCGGGCTTCGCCTCTGCCTTGTCGTGGCCAAAGCGGCTAATGTAGGTGCGCTCCACGGGCTTGGGGGTGAAGCTCTTACCGCTCTTCTTTGCGTTGCGCTCGCGCTGCTTGTTCTGCTGTATGGTCACTCGCGTGCGCTCCAGCTCCGTGGTCAGTTTGCGCAAATCCCGCTCCTGTTCACGCAGGAGGTTGCGAGTCTCCCGCGTCTTAGCCTTTACGGCTTGTATGTCGTCCTTGATTGACTGCACCACCTGTTCCTCGGTCTGTGCCTGCGAGGGGAGCAGCACCATCAGGAGCCCTATAAATACGACTATTCGTTTCATCATCCTTTTATTGGGTTTGTGCCGTAAAGTTACGCATTTCCCCACAACTAACAAAAAGGAAGGGGCGAAAAAACGTTTTCGCCCCTTCTCCATAAGAATACTATGTTTAAAGTCCCAGGCTTGCCTTGATGGCTTCCACCTTCTTCTTGGCGTCTTCAACAGCGCCGGGATAGCAGTTGGCGCAACCAATCTGGCCCTTGACCTCGACGTAGAACTTAATCTTCGGCTCGGTGCCGCTGGGGCGAACGCTGACCTTCGTGCCATCTTCGCAGAACCACTGCAGTACGTTGCTGGTTGCAGGCATGTCGAGCTTCGTGACGTTGCCTTCGCTGTCGGTGGCCGTCAGGGCCTGGAAGTCCTTCGTGCAGACAATCTTGCTGCCGGCGATGTCCTTCGGAGCCTTGGCACCACGGAAGTCAACCATCATCTGCTTGATTTCGTCGGCCCCGGTCTTGCCAGGACGGACCACGTTGATGGTGTGCTCGTAGGAGAAGCCATATTCCTTATATATATCTATGAGCAGGTCGTAGAGCGTCTTGCCCTGGTCCTTGGCCCATGCAGCAATCTCGCAGATGAGGCAGATGCTGGCTGGAGCATCCTTGTCGCGCACCTTGTCGTAGGGCAGGAAACCGAAGCTCTCCTCACCGCCGCCGATGTACTTCTGCTTGCCCTCCGAGATGGCAATCTCGCGGGCAATCCACTTGAAGCCCGTGTAGCAGTCGCGCAGTTCCACGTTGTTCTTCTTGGCCATCTCGGCGATGACCTCTGTGGTAACGATGGTCTTCACGAGGAAGTCGGTAGGCTTCAGCTGGCCCAGGGCCTGCTTGTTCTTGATGATGTAGTAGCAGAACATCATGCAGGTCTGGTTGCCGTTGATGATAATCCACTCGCCCTTGGGGTCGCGGCAGACGATGGCCAGACGGTCGGCGTCGGGGTCGCTGGCGATAACCAGGTCGGCATTGAGCTTCGTACCGAGCTTCATGCCCAGGGTCATGGCCTCAGCATTCTCGGGGTTAGGGCTGACCACCGTGGGGAAGTTGCCGTCGATGACCATCTGCTCGGGCACGACGTTGATGTTCTGGAAGCCCCAGCTGCGCAGGCACAGGGGGATGATGACGCGGCCCGTGCCGTGCATGGGCGAATAAACGATGTTGAGGTCCTTCTGGCGCAGGATGACATCCTGGTCGACCATGGCTTCCTTGACGGCCTGCATATAGTCGTAGTCCATCTCGCCGCCGATAATCTTGATAAGGTCGGGGTTGCCCTCAAACTTCACGTCCTCGATGGCCACCTTGTTCACCTCGTCGATGATGCCCTTGTCGTGGGGAGCCAACACCTGTGCGCCGTCCTCCCAGTAGGCCTTGTAGCCGTTGTACTCCTTGGGATTATGCGAGGCGGTGACGTTCACGCCGGCCACAGCACCGAGGTGGCGGATGGCAAAGGAGATTTCGGGCGTGGGACGAAGGCTTTCGAAGAGATAGACCTTCAGGCCGTTGGCCGAGAAGATGTTGGCCACCGTCTCGGCAAACATGCGACCGTTGTTACGGCAGTCGTGACCCACGACAACGCTCTTGCCGCCCTCGGGGAAGGCCTTGTTGATGTAGTTGGCAAAGCCTTGTGTGGCCATGGCCACGATGTACTTGTTCATACGGTTGGTGCCAGCACCCATGATGCCGCGCAGACCGCCTGTGCCGAACTCCAACGTCTGGTAGAAGGCATCCACCAACTGAGTCTTGTCCTCGTTGTCGAGCATGGCCTGAATCTCGGCCTTCGTGTCCTTGTCGTACACACTCGAAGCCAGCCACTTCTGGGCTTCGGCTTCACATTTCTTAATCAGTTCGTTGTCCATAATCAGACCCCTCCTGACCTCCCCGTGAGGGGAGGAACGCCATCAGGGGCACGGCGTTTCTATTATATATAAATGTTGTTTTACTTTGTCAGTTCTTACCCCGCTTTGCTCTGCGAGCATTCCTCCGGGCCGAGCGGCGGATTGTCAATTGTGATTTATAAATTATCAATTCTTCATCAGGAACTTGTCTCCAGTCTGCTTCACCACCTCGCGCCAGTAGCGTTCGGGATAGCCGGGGCGAGTGGGGCCGGCACCGAGGCCGTACTTCGACTTCTTGAACTGGCCATTCTCTTCGGGTTTCACCACCATGTCGTTGTGCTTCACGACGAGGTACTTGAAGAGGCGGTCCCAGCGCGCCATCATACGGTCGGCAGCGCGCTGGCTGTAGTCGGTGAGCAGGGCCACGGCCTGGGGGGCATTGCTCTCGAGCAGGGCCACGGCCCGGGCGTCGATTTGCTGCTGCTCTTGCTGGTAGGCGGTCTCCAGTTCCGACTGGGCGGCCTTCAGGTCGGGATACATCTTCGAGTAGTAGGGATAGACGATGTTGCTGACGGTGTTACTGAGCCAATAGGCCGACTCCCAGGAGAAGGTGAGTTCGTCCTGCTGTCCCTCGATGCGCTGGTAGCACTGGGGCACAGAGGTGACAGAGCAATAGATGGGGGTGTAGGCCGTCATGTTGGCATCGTCGTTGGTCCACCAGATGACACCGCCCACGCAATCGGGCAGCGACGCGCGCATCTGACCGACGAAGGAGAAACCCGTCTGCTGCGTGGAGATGGGGCGCTCGGTGTAGTATTTCTTGCCATCGACCTCGAAGCTGAGGGGCGACGGGCGGTAGGGCATGTTGTAGGGGCCGGCACCGAGGTCCTGCTGCATGTCGAGCGGCGTGCCCTCATAGTGGTCGCGCATACCGTCCTTCACGTCCTGCACACTGACGGGGTGATTGGGACGGAAGTAGAGGGGCATGACGAGGTCGTTGTTCTCACCCTGGATGTAGGGCAGATACTGATCCATGCCATCGACGTGCTTGCGCAGGAACGACCAGGCACGGGCATCGCAATAGCGTATGCCACCGAACTCCAGGGGATTGAAGGCATCGCGGAAGGAGAAGTCCTCATCCTTCTGGCCCTTGTAATAGCCCTTCTCGCGGGCAAACTTCACCACGTCCTTGGCATACACGACGTTCTTCTTGTCCTTCATGTCGAAGCGCGTGATGCGGCTCTGGTTGGCATGGGCCGAGATGCAGTCGTCGGGAATGCGCATGGCCACCCACACGGCACCCTTGGAGCCCGGGCCCTTGCCCACCATCTCCATGACCCAGGCCTCGTTCTTGTCGGCGATGGTGAAAGTCTCGCCCTCGCTGTAGTAACCATACCTGGCGACAAGGTCGGTCATCACCTGGATGGCCTCGCGGGCAGTGCGGGAGCGCTCCAGTCCGATGTAGATGAGCGACCCGTAGTCGATGAGTCCTGTGGAGTCGGCCAACTCCTCACGTCCGCCGAAGGTGGTCTCGCAGATGCTGACCTGGTGCTCGTTCATCTGCCCCACGACGTTGTAGGTGACGGGGGCCTGAGGTATCTCGCCCAGATATTTGTTGGTGTCCCACTCGTATATTTTGCGCATCTCGCCAGCCGCATGTTTGCCGCCAACGTGGCGATAGAGGTTGCCATACATGCCGTAGCTGTCGGCGTTGTAGCTGACAATGACGCTGCCGTCGGCCGAGGCTTTCTTTCCCACGATGAGGTTCGTGCAAGCCCGGGCCCCCTCCTGACCTCCCCCAAGGGGGAGGAACAAAGACGCTAAAAATGCAATATATAATTTCTTCATATCTTTGTTATTTATATCTGTTATTGTGGGACATCACTCCCCCCTGGAGGAGCTGGAGGGTGCTTCAATTTTCAACTTAGAAGAGCCGGCGGCCTTGAAGCTCATGTCGAGGCCCTTCACCGAGTGGGTGAGGGCGCCGAAGGAGATGAAGTCGACACCGGCCTTGGCATAGGGTATCATGGTGTCGTAGGTGATGCCGCCGCTGCTCTCGGTCTCTGCCCTTCCGGCCACTATCTGCACGGCCTTCCTGGTATCCTCGGGCGTGAAGTTGTCGAACATGATGCGGTCGCAGCCTTCGGCCAGCGCCTCGTCGAGTTCCTTGAAGTTCCTGACCTCGCACTCTATCTTCAGGTCCTTGCCTTTCTCCTTGCAATACTGCTTGGCGCGCGAGATGGCGTTGTGCACCCCGCCGCAGAAGTCGATGTGGTTGTCCTTCAGCAGAATCATGTCGAACAGGCCGATGCGATGGTTCGTGCCGCCGCCAATCTTCACGGCTTCCTTCTCCAGCATGCGCATGCCGGGCGTGGTTTTGCGGGTGTCCAGCACGCGGGTCTTGGTTCCGGCATCGATGAGTGCCTGCTGATATTTGTGTGTCATGGTGGCTATGCCCGACATGCGCTGCAGGATGTTCAGCATCAGGCGCTCGGTCTGCAGGAGGCTCTGTTCGCGGCCCTTCACGCTCATGACAATGTCGCCGGGGCGAACGTGGGCGCCGTCCTCAATATACACCTCCACCTGCAGCTCGGGGTCGAAGCGGCGGAACACCTCCTTGGCAATCTCCACGCCGGCAAAGATTCCTTCTTCCTTGATGAGCAATTTGCTCTCGCCCATCTGGTCGGCAGGTATGCAACATAATGTGGTATGGTCGCCGTCGCCGATATCCTCGGCAAAAGCGAGGTCTATCAGTCGGTCGTTTAATTCTTCTACGCTTAACATACTTTATTGAGTTTGAATTCAAATTACGTTTGCACAAAGATATGAAATAATTGTGAATTGTGAATTATGAATTATGAATTAAATTGTATCTTTGCGCGTATGAAGACTATTTTTATTGTCATAGGTAAAACCACAGACAAGCATATCGACACGCTGACGCAGGAGTATCTCAAGCGTATCAACCACTACATGCCCTTCGAGATACAGGTGATTCCCGAACTCAGAAACGCCAAGAGCCTCAGCCAGGACGTGCAGAAGGAGCAAGAGGCCGAGCTTCTTAAAAAGAACTTACAACCAGGAGATTACGCCGTCTTGTTAGACGAACACGGCAAGGAACGCCGGAGCATCGACTTTGCCTCGTGGATGCAGAAGCGCATCGCCTCGTCGCCTCGCCGCATGGTGTTTGTAGTGGGCGGTCCCTACGGCTTTGCCCCACAGATACACAAACTGGCCCAGGAGGAAATCTCCCTGAGCCAGATGACCTTCTCCCACCAGATGATTCGCCTGCTCTTCGTCGAGCAAGTCTACCGCGCCATGACCATCCTCAACGGCGAACCCTACCACCACGAGTGACTGCCACCCCGCCCGGGACAGGCGAACATGTGACCACAATCCAAGGAAACAAGTAAATTCACCGCATAAAAACAAATCACGCTCATGAGAATCCCAACCTTCATTTGTCTGCTCTCGCTCAGCGTAGCAGCCTCCGCACAGACTTTCACCCACTACGTCACCACCCAACAGGCCACATGGCAGCGCAAAGGGAAGGCGACACTGACCAGCAAGGCAAAAACAGCCACAGACAATAAAGGCCATCTGGCCTACACCGACGGCAAGCCGTTCATCTCATGGGGCACGTGCTTCAACGAGCTGGACCTCGACGCCATACGGCTGCTGAAGCCCGAGGAACAGAGCAAAATCATGCACGACATCTTTGCGCCCGACGGCGATCTGCACTTCACCAGGGGACGCCTCACGATGAACGCCAACGACTACAGCAGGGAATGGTATTCGTGCGACACGGTTCCGGGCGACTTCGCCTTGGAGCATTTCAACATCGAGCACGACAAGCAAAACGTCATACAGCTCGTCAAGATGGCACAAAGGTGGCAACCCGACATGACCTTCTGGGTATCGCCCTGGAGCCCACCCGCATGGATGAAAGTCAACCAGGACTACCCCGTGCTGAGCAGCCGGTGGAACAGGCAGCCCAAAGAGGTGGATGCCCTGCTCTACGGAGAGGCAACGGCAACCAACCCCGACGAGATGAAACTGACAGACCAGCGCGGCCACCAGTTCCCCCGCCGCCTGGCCACACAAAATTACTTCATCCAAGACGCCCGCTACCTGCAAGCCTATGCCAACATGTTCTGCCGCTTCATCGACCTCTATGCCGAAGAGGGAATACCCATCGACATGGTCATGTATCAGAACGAGGCCTATAGCTACACACCCTACCCCGGATGCGCCTGGACGGCCGAAGGCACCATACGCTTCAACCGCGACTACCTCTACCCTGCCCTCAAGCAAAAGCATCCCGAGGTGAAACTCTACCTCGGAACCTTCAACACCAACCGTCAGGACTACGTGCAGAAGATTGTGGGCGCCCTGTCCGACAAGGTCACGGGACTCGGCTTCCAGTGGGAGGGGCGTGAAAACCTCGACTACATGCGCGAGCACCATCCCAGCCTCCACCTCATGCAGACGGAAAGCGAGTGCGGAAACGGGAGCATGGACTGGAAAGCGGGAGAACACACCTTCTTCCTGCTCCACGAATACGTGGGACGCGGATGCGACGAGTACTGCATCTGGAATTTCATCCTGTGCGACAACGGACAAAGCCCGTGGGGATGGAAGCAAAACGCACTCATACAGGTGGATTCACACGACAAGACCTTCCGCTACACGGCCGAATACTATGCGGTGAAACACTTCTCGCATTTCGTAACCCCTGGCAGCAAGGTTCTCTATTTCCAACCTTGGAAGAAGGAAAGCGGGAGCCAGGGCATCGTGTTCATGAGGCCCGACGGCCGTCGCGTAGTCATCCTCGGCACGACCAACGACGTTGCCACGCCCGTATCCATTCCTGTGGGCCAGCGGTTCCTCAACACCACACTTCAGCCACATTCCTTCAATACCTTTATAGAGAAATAACGTACGACAGCGCCTTCGCGCCCTCCAGGCGCAACGCGTCGGGGCAAATAATGACGGAAGGGTGTCTTATTTTGCGCCCTTCCGTCGATTACATTCTCTACAGAGCATTTGACAGTTTTCCACAATCGTGCGGCCGCCGTCGCGCCAGGGAGTGATGTGGTCGCCCTCCATCTGTTCCAGTTCGTAGTGTTGTCCGCAAAGGGGGCAGACGCCCTGCTGCTGCTCGTAGACAGCCAGCTTGATATCCTCTGGGAAAGCACGCAGGCCCAGCCAATGTTCGTCGCGGGTCAGCACATAGGGACAGATGCCTTTCTTCTGCTGAACCTCCGAATCGATGACCAACCTGCTGATTTCCTTGTCCAACTCAGCCTTGTCAAGCACTTGTTCGTGGAAACGATCGTAGAGCGCTCCCCAATCCACACCCTTCATAATGACCTTACGTTTGCCCACGTCGAATGTTGCCGTCACCCACGTGACTACTGCCGAGAAGTATTGCCACAGTTGCGAGGCATTGGGGTCGTGCTGGTGGCTGGCCATGTAGCCCTCGATGGTCTGCTTCATGCCTGGCGTGCTTTCGTTAGCGGCCTTCCATCGTAGCGCCGTCTCCAAGAAGTCCTGCCGTATGGGAGAACCGTTCAACAGGTACTTGCCCATATTGTAGGCCGGGCAGTTCGTCTTCGAGAAGTATCGCTTGGCATCACTCACGAAGGGGCCTGCATACACGGCATTGCGGAGCTCCTGCTGCGTCAGTCGTTCGCCTGCGATGTTAATGGTTTCGAACCATTTCAGTTTCTCGCGGTCGGTGCCCGTGCACAAGTACACCATGAGTTCATAGTCAAGGATTTGGTCCTGCTCCTCACGTGTCAGGTTGTGAAAGTACTGGAAGTCGTAGGCGAAGTCGCCGTGTACGTACTGGCACAGGCTGATGGTGCGCTGCTGTCCATCCATCACCTCGTAAGGCACGTCGGCATCCACATCGCGACATGCCCAGTACATGGTGTTCAAGGGAAAACCTTCGCGCACGGTCGTGATAACGGCATTGCGCTTATTTTCATCGTAAATAAATTCTCGTTGGTAGGGCGGACGTATATCAAGCCTACCATCGAAGCCCCTCACGCCCTGTTCCTCGTTATCCTCGTAGCCCGCCGTCAGTTCGCGGACGGTAATCTTTCTCAGTTCTATTTTCATGGTCTTATTGTTTTCTGCGGATAAGAATTCGTGAATAAACACGTTTACCATTCACAACACCACATCCCCCTCTATCTTCCGGATGTGGCTTATAGCCTAATTCACGTAATATATCCGAAGGGGCACATGCACGAGTGTTGCCACTGGCTTGCCATACAATTTCAAATTGATTTGGATTATACTTATCCATAAAAGTAATCGGAACACCCATAATGCCATCATAATCTATCGGAATATCACTCGTTTTATTTACATTTATTGCATTATAATTATCATATTGGGGGTAATCATCCTCATTATAATGTTGATACAAGACAAGCTTTTCCGTATGCTTTTTATGCTCAAGGTTTGTATACCAATGTACACCTGAAACGCGAATCATGCCTTTACGGTGGTCACCTGAAGTTGCAATATCATCATATGGAGATGTGAAATGAGTGGCTCCACCTTTAAATCCATACCCTAACCAAACTTGATTGTTTTTAAACAACGGGAATATCTCACGATAAATCATTGCGCCTTGGTTCCCTATTATCAAGAACTTCTTATCATACTTTATCAGTTGTGCCACATACTCGCGGAAGAGGGAGAAGGGCGGATTGGTGCAGACAATGTCCGCTTGCTTCAGCAGTTCGATGCACTCTTGCGAGCGAAAATCACCACTACCCTTAAGAATGGATAGAACGTTCTTGTCGTTCTGCAGCAGGTACTGCACATCGGCCAGATTCACGACCCCATCGCCGTTGGTATCCGTCACTTCGGTTATCTCCACCTTGTACGCAATTTTCTTGGGTTCACCCGTGAAGTCGCCGAAGTCCAGCATCAGTTCGTTGCCTTGCACAGGTGAGCCGTCGTAACAGGTGGCGATTAGTTTCTTCAGCCCCAGTACGTTGAAATTAAGTGCAAAGTACTTGAAGAAGTTCGACTCATAAGGGTCGTCGCAGTTACAGAGCACGACCTTGTCGCGGAAGTGCTCGCGATAGTGTCGCAGTTCATTCTCGATGTCGACGAGTTGCGTATAGAACTCGTCCTTCTTGGCCTCCTTTGCCTGGTTGAGGTTTTTGTTTGCCATACGCTATGCGTTTCATGGCGTATTGCCTATCTTCGGAGTAATGGTCTATTACACAAACAAAGCACGGACGATTCTCATCCATGCTCTGTGGTGTAGGAGACCATTAAAACCAGATAAGTCACGCCCATGCTTAACGCACAGACGCTTGCAACTTATTCTTCGGTTTTAACTTGAAATTTCCTACGTTCCAGAGCATTCCGAATAACAGCAAACGCGTGTTAATATTCCAATAAGGTACTGCCGTCAGTCCGCTGACCAAACACTACAGCATGGGGCAAAGATAAGAATAAACACGTGATTTGCCAAATTTATCGGGGCAAAACCACGTGTAGTACATGAAACGTGAAGACCAGAGGATTCTGACGTCCGCACTTTCCTTCATAAACATCACTATTCCTTCAAGGCGGTGATGCCCCCTCGTAGGCACCGGCATCGGGGGCGGAGTCGGCCAGGCGACTGACGCCGCGGCGGTCGATGGGGAAGAGTTTGGCGTACTCGGGGTCGGCCAGGGAGCGGATGGCGCTCAGCGAGTCGGGCTCGAAGTCGTAGAGGAAGTTGTAGGTGTCGAAGAGGCGGAAGTGGTCCTTTCCGCAGACGTCGAGCGAGTCGGGCAGGTCGTAGCAGATGTTGCGGAAGCGCTCGAGGTCGTCGCTGACTACGGTGCGCAGGAGGCTGTTGGCAAAGAGATAGTCGCAGGGGTTCTGGTCGTTCTCGGAAATGTTGCCCATGACGACGTCGTCGGCATAGCCCGTGATGACGCAGTTGATGAAGTGGGCCCAGTAGATGTGGCGGTAGAGGTTGTCGTCCTCCATGTTGGCTAGGTAGAGGGCGTCGCCGCGCTGGGCACTGAGGGGGTAGAACTGGGCGATGGTGCAATGGACGAAGGTGTGGGCGCCGCCCTCGATGTCGACACAGCGGCCCAGGGTATTGCTGATTTGGGTGCCGACGACCTGCGTGCGGCAGTGGGTCAGCACGAGGCCGGGCCCGCCGATGTTGTGGACCACGCAATCGGTCATGAGGAGCAGGGGTGGTGTGTCCTCGCCCGTGACGGCGGTGCTGTCACAGAGGATGCCGTAGTCGCCGCTGTGTATGTCGCACTGCGTGAGCTGGTTGTCGTGGCTGTCGGCAAAGAAGTGGATGCCGCCCCAGCGGTTGGGTGTGTTGTCGTAGGGCAGGTAGGGGAACATGCGGTCGGTGCGGTCGCCGCGCAGGACGACGGGCCGTTCCAGCGTGCCGTTGGCCTGCAGGCTGCCGTGGACCAGGAGCGAGACGCCGTCGTGGAACATGAGTGTGGCGCCCTGGGGCAGCGTGAGCGTGGCGCCGGGGGCCACCACGAGGGAGTCGTAGATGACGTAGGGACGCGGAGAGTCGAGCGTGCGGTCGGCGGTGATAATCTCGCCGCGCAGCACGACGACATCCATGCCCGAGGCCGTCAGTATCACCTTCTGCGTGGTGCCACTCTCCAGCGTGAAGAGCAGTTCGTCCTGCCACTCACGGATGTCGTCGCTGTCCTGGGCAGGCAGCTTCACCTCAACGCGCACGTAGATGCTGTCCTTGCGGCGCACCTCGAAGTCCTCCCCTGCCCCATTGGTCAGGTACTGCCCGTCGACGTTGACGTGGAAGGGCGATTCGGCGCCCAGGGCCAGCTCCACGCGACTGATGCGCAGGCCCTTGTCGTTGCGGTTGTGCATGATGAGGGTCTTCGTGGCCGAGCCGCGGTCGGTGATGAGGGTGTCGAAGGCAATGGTGTCCTGCGACATCGTCAGCTGGGCCTTGGGGCTCACCGTCCACGAGTCGTAGTCGTCACAAGCACACACAGATATCAGCAGGAGGAAGAAGACCCACCCCAACCCTCCCTTGTAGGGAGGGCGAAGAATGCCTTGAAACCATCTATACATATTCATTATCACTACATTCTACCCCCTCCCTACAAGGGAGGGATGGGGAGGGTCCCTAAATGTTTTCCAAAATGGCAAGCAAGTGGTCCCACACCATCTGCACGGTGGGGATGAGCAGTTTCTCGTCGGGCGAGTGCACACCGCGCAGGGTGGGCCCGAAGCTCACCATGTCGAGGGCGGGATATTTCTCGCTGAACAGGCCGCACTCCAATCCGGCGTGGATGCCGCGCACCACGGGCTCCTTCTGGAAGAGACGCTTGTACTGGGCCACGGCAACCTTCAGCAGGTGGCTGTCGGGGTTGGGTTTCCAGCCGGGGTAGCCCTCGCCCGTCTCCACCTCGGCGCCGGCCAGCTCAAACACGGCGGCAAAGGTGGCTGCCACGTTGTGGCGGGCACTGAGCAGGCTGCTGCGCTGGCTGCTGTTGATTTCGATGGTCTTGCGCTCGGGCACCATGTGGATGCTGGCCAGGTTGGTGCTGGTCTCCACCAGGGCAATGTCCTGCGACATGGCAAACACGCCGTTCGTCACGCCCTGCAGGGCAGCAATCAGGCGCTGGCTCGTCGGGCTGTCGACCACGGTGTCCGTTGCGTCGGCCGACTCCAGGATGAACTCCATCGAGGGCTCCGTGACGCGGTACTCCTCCTCGACGTCGGCTGCAAACAGATTCCAGTCGACGCGCACGGTCTCCTTCATCGCCGACGGCACGGCAACGGTGGCACGCGCCTCGCGGGGGATGGCGTTGTGAAGGCCGCCGGCCTGTATGTCGGCCAGCAAGAGGGGCATCTTCTTCTGCTCCATGTAGAGGAAACGGGCCAGCAACTTATTGGCGTTGGCGCGCTTCTTGTCGATGTCGTCGCCCGAGTGGCCGCCCGTCAGGCCCTTGATGCACAGCGACACGAAGAACTGGCCCTGGGGCGTGGGCTGCTCCTCGTAGTGGAAGGTGGCCGTCGTGCGGCAGCCTCCGGCACAGGATACAAAGATTTCGCCCTCGTCCTCCGAGTCGAGGTTGATGAGGTACTGGCCCGTCATGAAGTCGTCCTTCATGCCCTCGGCACCCGTCAGGCCCGTCTCCTCGTCGCGCGTGAACACGCACTCCAGCGGACCGTGCTTCAGGCTCTTGTCGGCCAGTATGGCCATCTCCATGGCCACGCCGATGCCGTCGTCGGCGCCCAGCGTGGTGCCACGGGCCTTCATCCAGTCGCCGTCGACGTAGGTCTCAATGGCGTCGCGGTCGAAGTCGAACTCACGGTCGGCATTCTTCTCACACACCATATCCATGTGGCTCTGCAGAACGACGCAGGGGCGCCCTTCCATGCCCTCGGAGGCGGGCTTGCGGATGATGACGTTGCCCGCCTCGTCGCGACGGGTCTCCAGACCCAGTCCCTGACCGTAGCGGAGCAGGAAGTCAATCATCTGTTCCTCGCGCTTCGAGGGGCGCGGAACCTTATTCACCTGTGCAAAGCACTCAAAAACACTCGCGGGTTTCAACTTTGTCTTGTCCATATCCATATTCTTTACGTTTTACTTTTATACTTCTATTATATAACGCGAAAAGTAGCAATTTCGTATACCCGAAGCCACATATTTCTGCAACCCGTGCACGACATTCCCGACA
>CALZQV010000037.1 GCA_945828295.1 uncultured Prevotellaceae bacterium
TGGTGAACAAGGACGACCCACAGGTCATTGAGATATGGAACATCGTGTTCATGCAATTCGAACGCAAGGCCGACGGCCACCTGGAGCCCCTCTCGATGAACGTCATCGACACCGGCATGGGCTTCGAGCGACTGGTGCGCGCCATTCAGGGCAAGAACTCGAACTACGACACCGACGTCTTCCAGCCCATCATCCGCGCCATCGGCGACATGACGGGCTACCGCTACGGCGAGAAGGAGGAGACCGACGTGGCCATGCGCGTGGTGGCCGACCACCTGCGCACCATCGCCTTCAGCATTGCCGACGGACAGCTGCCCGGCAACGCCAAGGCCGGCTACGTCATCCGCCGCATCCTGCGCCGCGCCGTACGCTATGCCTACACCTTCCTGGGCCAGAAGGAGGCCTTCATCTACCGACTGCTGCCCGTGCTCATCCAGGAGATGGGCGAGACCTATCCCGAGCTGGAGGCCCAGCGCGAACTCATCGCCAAGGTGATGAAGGAAGAGGAAGACAGCTTCCTGCGCACACTGGAGACCGGCATCCGACTCTTGGACGGCGTCATGGCCGAAACGAAGAAGCAGGGACGCACCGTAATCGACGGCGAGCGCGCCTTCACCCTCTTCGACACCTACGGATTCCCCCTTGACCTGACGGAACTCATCTGCCGCGAAAACGGGCTCACCGTCGACGAAGAGCGTTTCCAGGCCGAAATGCAGAAGCAGAAGGAGCGCGCCCGCAACGCCGCCGCCGTGGAGAACGGCGACTGGGTGGAAGTTGAAAGTTCAAAGTTGAAAGTTGAAAATGATGCCTTCGGCAAGGCGCAAGGCAACAACGGAGAAGATAAACTCTCAACTTTCAACTCTCAATTTTCAACTCAGTTCCTGGGCTGGGACATGAGCGAGAGCGAATGCCACATCCTGCGCTACCGCCAGGTCGTGCAGAAGAAGCAGACCTACTACCAGCTGGTGCTCGACCAGACACCCTTCTACGCCGAAAAAGGCGGACAGGTGGGCGACAAGGGAGTGCTCGTGAGCGAGACGGAGACCATCGACATCATCGACACGAAGTCGGAAAACGGACTGACCGTGCACATCACCAAGACAATGCCCAAGAACCCCGAGGCACAGTTCATGGCCTGCGTCGACACCGACCTGCGCCGCGCCTGCGAGGCCAACCACACAGCCACACACCTGCTGGACCAGGCCCTGCGCCAAGTGCTGGGCACACACGTGGAACAGAAGGGTTCGCTCGTCACGCCCGAATACCTGCGCTTCGACTTCAGCCACTTCCAGAAAGTGACCGACGAGGAGCTGCGCCAGGTGGAGCGGCTGGTCAACGCCAAGATTCGCGAAAACATCCCCCTGCAAGACCATCGCGACATGCCCATCGAGGAAGCCAAGAAGCTGGGCGCCATAGCCCTGTTCGGCGAGAAGTACGGCGACCACGTGCGCGTGGTGCAGTTTGCCGACAGCGTTGAGTTCTGCGGCGGCTGCCACGCCAAGAGCACCGGCCAGCTGGGCATGGTGAAGATTCTCTCGGAGAGCAGCGTGGCCGCCGGCGTGCGCCGTATCGAGGCCATCACCGGCGAGAAGGTGGAGGAAATGATGTACCAGGTGAGCGACACCATGACGGAACTGCGCCACCTCTTCAACAACACCCCCGACCTGCAGGGCGCCATCGAGAAGTTCCTGAACGAAAACGCCCAGCTGAAGGCTCAAATCGAGGCCGCCATGAAGGAAAAGGCCCAAGAGCTGAAGCAACAGATGAAGGAGAAGGCCCAGGACAAGAACGGCATCACGGTCATGAAGGCCGTCGTGCCCCTGACGCCCGATCACGTGAAGGACATCGCCTTCCAGCTGCGCGCCGAAGTGCCCAACGCACTCATAGTCATCGGCAGCATCAACGAGGGCAAGCCCATGCTCACGGCAGCCGCCTCGGACAGCCTTGTCGAACAGGGCGTCAACGTGGGCAAGAACATCCGCGAGGCCGCACAACTCATTCAGGGCGGCGGCGGTGGACAGCCCCACTTCGCCACTGCCGGCGGCAAGAACGCCGAGGGCCTCATCTCGGCCGTCGACCGCTTAATAGAGATTCTGACAGCGTAGCAGCTGAAAACTTACGAGCAAAGAGGTACGGACTATGTAACAAGTAGTCCGTATCTTTTTTTTGCCACACATAAGGGTTCCCCCTCTCCCAGTCAATTGCCCGCATGGACCCACGCTGGGCATCCTGCGTATCAAATAGCCGTGCGCGGAACGGAGAGTTCCAGACTATAGTGTGCAGAAACATTTCGTCGGGACACAGCGTGTGGTGGAACACGTCCCAAATCTGCTGTTCCTGGCTGACAACGAATCGACAGCAATCCTCCGTGATGCTGAACCACTGGAATCCCTTCTTCACCTCCACGTCACTCCCCTTCCGCCGATTCACGCCTAACCCCTTCTGGAGCGCCAGCAAAAGATTACGCACGGGCGAACTGAGAAGGTGCTTCAAACCAGCACTCCGTTTTTTATAACGATTCAGAAAATAATAGTACCGCGTCTTGCGCAATGCATCGCGCTGATGGTCCTCACTTTGCCAAAAGCCCACAAACTCATGCCCTTCGTTCTCGCGGAAGAAATTGTGAATCTCATCCTGCGTCTTCACGGGCAGGTCGTTGCCCGAAAGCAGGTGGTAGTAGGCATAAGGCCCATGCTGTAACGCTGTCCGCATCAGCAACAATTCGGCCTCCACCTGCGAAGTGTGGCCCCAGTAAACGGCAATGGGTTGCTGCAACAAGTGGAACCCAGCTCGATGAAGTTTGACATGATCATAATGCTGACGCATGGAAAGGGCTTTCCTGTCGATGTGTAGGAACACGTCGTTCCGCTCGTCGTCAAGCAACTGCAGCAGCACGTCCAGCATTTCCGGCTCGCCATGAGCCATAATCAGAAAGGCATGTTTGTTCATCAGGACTGAAGCAATGACTCGTATAACTGAAAATAACCTTGACCCACTATCTCCAAGGGATAAGGTTTCTTAAGCACCTGGTCCTGAATCCTTAGTCGCAGACCCTTGTCATCCATGAGCCGGGCCAGCTGACGAGCATACTCGTCCATGTCGAAAGCAGGGATAAGCACACCATTTGTTCCAGAGGGAGCTATGAGATGCCGGATGCCAGCACTGCAGTCGAAGGCAAGCGGAACCACCCCATTGGCCTGCGCCTCGGTGATAACCAGACCCCATCCCTCAAACTGACTTGTGAGACACAACAGGGCAGCCCTGTCGTAATAGGGTTGCGGACGTGCCTGCCTCCCTTCGAACGAGATGCCTTGCAGTCCCATATTCCGAGCTTTTTCCTCCAACGTGTGCCGTTCCGTCCCATCTCCTACGATGAGCAAGTGCCAGCCGGTCCTGCCTGGTTGCACACGCGCCCAGATGTCCAGCAGACGATCAACGCGTTTGTCGGCGTAGGTCAGACGGCCCATGTAGAGCACCACATTCTCCTTCTGCAGTTGGGGAGAATCGACAGGGTCCTGATAGTTCCCAATGACATGAATCTTTTTCTGCATGCCCTCACCAAGTCGCAGACGCTTGACCAGCTCTTCACGATACTCCGGACACAAGACCGTGTAGGCGTCCACCTCCGTCAGCGCACGCCTATATTCGCGGTCACACCTTCTGTCGTACACATGGAACCAGTTGCATCGTGCCCGATAATAGAGGTGCCAACGCAATCGTTGCCACAGTGTCCCCTCCTTCAGTCGCTCCAGACGGGTTTTCTTGCCCAGAGCATTCCAGAAGGGTATGCCATGATTAGCCGACACCACCTTCACACCAGTCTGCTCCTTTATTCTTTGCGTGAAGAAGGGATGGATGCAGACATAGATCAAGATTCCTATGCCCTCATCTCGGACCACCTTCACCAGTTCGTCGGCCGAGGCAGGCCTTTTCAATTTATGACGCAAGATTCTCACCTCCACGGGCGAATCCTCAGGCATGGCTTCTGCCAGATGCTCACGACAAAGGGCCATCACACGATAGCCGCGGCCATGCAGATAACGGCCGATATCCAGCGTCACCCTCTCGGCACCGCCACAGGGGAACTGGGTGTGGACGAAGGCAATCGTTCTCTCATTCATAGGCTGTCAGGTTTATGTTATCAAAGAAATCCACGATACGTCGGTCCTCTACGATGTGTCCATCGGCCACCAGACGATCAAACTGATTGCGGCCGATGACACGATCATATTCGGCCTCCAGCCGACCCTCCTTATAGAGTTGATAGAAGTAGCGCCAGTGGCGTCCGCCATGTCTGCCACTGTGTTGTTCCAGTTCGCGCCCGCCTTGGACCATCTTCCGGACAAACTGCTCACGGTTACCAATGTTGTAGTGGAACACCACGATGTCGCTGATGCCTTTCGTGGGCGGCCACATCTTCACCTTGTGATTGCCCATGGAGATGTGGAGATACCCCATGGTGCGATGTCCCACCTTGAAGTTTTGCTGGTTAAAGATGCTATAGGGCGAAAGGTCATAGTCGGCAGGATTGGTGACGGGACTGATGCGACGGGTCCACTGATAGAAGGGCACCCCATCCTCAGGATATATGCTGAACACGCGGCAGCGCACGACGCGCTTGCGCCACTTGCCCAGTTCCGCCTTCAGGCTTCCCGAGGGAGCATACCACAGTTCGTCGGCATCAGCATTGATAACCCAGTCGGCCTTATGACGTTTCCGGGCCAGAGAAATCATGCGGTCCACCCAACGTTTCTGCTCATAGCCCGTCGAGGGCTCGTTGACGACCTCCACAATCCAACCCTTCTGGCAGTAATGCTGTATGATGTCCCGTGTCTTGTCCGTCGAGCCATTGTCGGTGATGATGAAACCATCCACTCCCATGGCATGATGAAACTGTAAGTTGGCCTCCAGTTTCTCCTCCTCATTCTTCACCAGCAGTGTCATAATCAGACGGGGATTCTTCACCTCAGCCTCAGCAAAAGGCCACTGCACCAGCGCCCTCAAAAATCTTCCGCAAATGTACAAAGCACTTAGCATATTATCTCTTTAATGTGTGTGTCAAAATCTACTTCTTTTCCTTGTTATATTGGTTCATGAGCATCAGGCACTGGTCGACATCGAAATCGCGGGTTTGGGCGTACGCCTCGGCCATTAGCCTGCGCTGCTGGGGGGTGGCCGGCAGGCGCTCGGCAAAGTTGCGACAGCCCTCCTCCATGCCGACCTTACGGAAACGGATGCGGTTGAGGTCGATGAGTTCCACGCGGTCGCCGTCGCCAAAGAGGATGTTGCCGCGAGAAAGGTCCTGGTGCACCATGCCCTGGTCGTGGAGTCGGGCCACCATCTGGGCGATAAGGCGCAGGTAACGTTCCTCGTCGGCAGCGGGAATGGAGCCGGAAAGGATGTCAGCATAGGTGTAGGGGCACGACGACTGCTCGCTCACGAAATAACTGCGCCCCATGAGCAGCAGGTTGCGCTCGGTCTGCCAAGCCACGGGACATGGCGTGCCAATGCCCTTGCTGATGAGCAGTATGGCATATTCGTATGAACGCTGTGCCTTGGACTTGCGCAACCAGCCATAGACCAGACGATTGAGCGGGTGGGGGATGGCGAACTTCTTCACCACAAGTTGCTGACCGCCATAGGTGAGCTGGCGCAATTCGTTGCGGCGCTTGTAGATGACCTTTCCCCGACCACAGCTAAAGTGGACGGGCAGGGCCCTCACGAAATAGGTGACATCCTTGGGCGCACCAGTATAGACCACGGTCCGGCGAGGGTGGGTCAGCCGATACAGGGCATTGGCGAACCTCGACCACGAACGATGCAGCCGGAGAGGTCCGCCCAACTCGCGCTCGAAGAATTCGGGATGACGCTGATTCAGCGTTCTGATGATTTCGCGCTTCAGCCGACGGTCGGCCGTACGCTTGGAATGGGGATGAATGCGATAGCGCAGACCCACCTGGGGACTGGTGACCACCTCGCCACCGTCCTTCAGCATACTGATCCAGAACTCCCAGTCCTCACGGGCCTGCAGTTCCTCGTTGTAGCCGCCGATGCGCTGCCAGTCGGCACGCCGATAGAGGGCCGTGGCGGGAATCATGTTCTTGCGGGCAAGCAGATGGCGGGAGAAGGGGGGCAGGTGCCACTGTCCCTGGCGGGCTCCGAAAAACTCGGCACGGGGCACGGCCACACTGACCTCGGGATGCTGCTCCATCTGTCCGACGGCCCATTCGATGAATCCCGGACAGATGATGTCGTCGGCATCCACAGGCAGCACATATTTGCCCATGGCCTGTGCAATGCCCCTGTTGCGGGCACGACAGACTCCACCGTTGGGCTGGGAGACGAAGTGGATGTGCCGATGTTGCTGGGCACGGCGGATGGCTATCTCGGCCGTGGTATCGGTGGATCCGTCATCGACAACAATAATTTCGGTCGCAGGATAGGTGTCGGACAGGAGCGCGTCGAGCGTCTCGTCGAGGAAGGGTGCGGCGTTGTAAGCCGGCACTACGATGGAGACCAGGGGCTGTGAACTCATATCTTGTCAAATCCTTTGGTCAGTTTGCGCCAGTAGTAGAGCAGCGGATTCTTATATTTCAACTGTTTCCATGGCCGACTGCCGTGGGGTCGGTGCAGCACGGGCAGCGTAGCGCATAGATAGTTGTGGAGGCCCGACTCAAGGGAACGGTGAGAGATGGTAACATCGAACCACGACTTCGACGCGTCGAGTTGGTCGAAATCGACACGGCGCAACAGTTCGGGCGTCAGCAGCGAACAGCAGAACGAGCAGTGGCGATGGGTATCGACCACCAGGCCTTCCTGCCCCCGGGCGTAGAGGTACGGGTAGTTAATCGCTCCGGCCTCGTCCACTGTCACCGATGCCACTATGCCGGCGTCGGCATGCTGGTCGGCACCGTCGCAGAGGCCCTGCAGCGTCTCGGGGCGCACGGTGACGTCGCTTTCCACGATGAGCAAGGCAGCCTCCTCGTCAAGGCACATGTGGCGCTCGCGCTGCAGCACCAGCAGATAGTTGGGCGAGGGATGCTTCGTCAGGTCGCTGAGGTTCACCAAGGTGAAGCCCATCTCGCGGCTGGCGGCTTCGAGCCGACTGGTGTTTTCCTCCGAAGAAAAGTCGTTGTAGAGCGTATACGTGTAAGGGACTGTCAACTGCGATGCCAGTACGGCGCGAACCGTATCGAGCGTCTGGTCGATGTTGTCCTTAACGGGTGTAATGATGTGTATTTTCTTCATATTTGCGGCAAAGATACGAATAAATTCCTGCTCCACCGCAGTAAAGTACCAATTTTATTGCAACTTCTTGACAGACTCGCGAGGCTTGCAATTATGTCGGCAGAATTTTGTAATTTTGTGGCCGAAAACATGGAAAAAGTAATGAACAAGAAATTCGAAGCAGCGTTGTTCGACCTTGATGGCGTCATCCTCGACACCGAAGGGCAGTACGGCAAGTTCTGGGGAAGCATTGGAAGGGAGTATCGTCCCGATGTGCCCGACATGGCCCAGCGCATCAAAGGACAAACCTTACGCCAAATCTTTGATGCATGGATTACCGACACCGATGACCAGGAAGTAATTACGCAAAGACTCGACCAATTCGAGGCCGACATGGACTATCCTTATATTAAAGGTATACAGGCGTATGCGCAAAGGCTGCGCAGAGAGGGCGTCAAGTCGGCCATCGTCACCAGCTCGAACCATGCGAAAATGGAGAGTGTCTATCGTAAAAGGCCTGAACTGAAGGCATACTTCGACTGCATCCTGACAAGCGAAGACTTCACCGAGAGCAAGCCCTCGCCACAATGCTACCTGCGAGCAGCCGAAGTGCTGGGCGTGCCTATCGAGAACTGCGTCGTATTCGAAGACAGCATCAATGGGTTGCGCTCGGGCCGGGCCAGCGGAGCCTACGTCGTGGGACTTGCAACCACGAATCCCCGCGAAGTCATCATCCCCCTATGCGACAAGGTTATAGACGATTTCGCCTGCCTTGCGACGCAGACCATGCCAGAGGAAAACCCATGAAGATTATTGTTGACGACAAGATTCCCTTTATCCGCGGACAGGTGGAACAGCTGGCCGATGAGGTGGTATATAAACCTGGCGCCGCCATCGGGCCAGCGGATTTGCGCGACACCGACGCAATGATTATCCGCACTCGCACCCACTGTAACCGTGAACTGCTGGAGGGAAGCCATGTGCGCCTTATCGTGACAGCCACCATCGGGTATGACCATATCGACACCCGATACCTGAAGGAAGCCGGCATCACGTGGACCAATTGTCCGGGCTGCAACGCCACGAGCGTGGCGCAGTACGTCAAGAACAGTCTGCTCGAGGCCGAACGAAAAGGCCTCATCAGCCTGAGCGAGGCCACACTGGGCATTGTGGGTTATGGCCACGTTGGCAAAGCTGTCCATGAAGCGATGCGTCCCTACATGGCCGAGATTGTGCTGTGCGACCCCTTCCTTGGTCTTCACAATGATGTGCGCCACTGCGACGTCATCACCCTGCACACTCCCCTCACCACTGATGGCCCCTACCCTACCCATCACCTTGTAGATCAATCCTTTTTGCTCAGCACAGATAAACATCCCATCATCATCAACGCCGCCCGGGGTGGCGTTGTGGACGAGGCGGCACTGGGGCAGGCATTGGATAGCGGACTCATTCGCCAAGCAATCATCGACACCTGGGAAGGCGAACCAAACATCAGCCCGTCGCTACTGCAAAAGGCATTTATCGCCACACCCCACATCGCCGGATATTCGGCCGACGGAAAGGCCAACGCCACACGCATGAGCCTGGAAGCCGTGGCCCAGTGGGAACAAAAGGCAGGACTCAGGAGCGGCAAAACGACCTTCGACATACAACCACCTGAGGCCGACATCGAGCGTACAGGACTGCACTATAATCCCACTTCCGACAGTGAAGCCCTGAAACGCCACCCCGAGCAGTTCGAAAAGCTACGCGGCGACTATCCCTTAAGGCGAGAATAACGCAGTATTAATTGCACACGAGGCCGCGCTTTGTGCAAGAAATGGTTGTTTTTTAACTATTTATTTGGTGATTAAACTAATTAATAGTATCTTTGCACCCGAATTAAGACGAATACATTTATTAACACAAACTAAATTATTATCATTATGGCTGATATTGAAGCAAAAGTAAAGGCTATTATCGTTGACAAACTTGGTGTTGACGAGTCTGAAGTTGTAGAAACCGCAAACTTCACTCAGGACCTGGGTGCTGACTCACTGGACACCGTTGAGCTCATCATGGAGCTGGAGAAGGCTTTCAACATCACTATCCCCGACGATGCAGCTGAGAAGATTGCAACCGTTGGTGACGCTATCAAGTTCATTGAAGAGGCTCAGGCCTAAGACAACGAAAATGACTGGAGGGAAGTTAAGGAATACTCTTTAACTTCCCTCCTTTTCCCTTTAATCACTTACTTATGGAACTGAAAAGAGTAGTAGTAACGGGCATTGGCGCCGTAACTCCGCTTGGCAACACCGCAGAGGAAACCTGGAAGAACATTATAGCAGGCGTGAGCGGTGCAGCCCCGATTACCCATTTCGATACAACCAACTTCAAGACCACCTTTGCCTGTGAGGTGAAGGGTTTCAACGCAGCAGACTTCATCGACCGCAAGGAAGCTCGCAAGATGGACCCCTATTGCCAGTTTGCCATGGCAGCAGCTGCAATGGCCGTGGATAATAGCGGTCTCGACGTAGAGCAGACTGACAAGACACGCGTCGGCGTGGTGCTTGGCGTTGGCATTGGCGGAATGCACACCTTCGAGGAAGAGGAATGGAACTACGAGCGCACCCACGAGACGCTCGGCCCCAAGTATAACCCCTTCTTCATCCCCAAGATGATTGCCGACATTGCAGCCGGCCAGATTAGCATGAAATACGGTTTCCACGGCCCCAACTATATTACCTCGAGCGCATGCGCAAGCTCAACAAATGCCATTGCCGACGCGTTCAACCTCATCCGTCTTGGTAAGGCCGAGGTTATGGTTACGGGTGGCAGTGAGTCGGCCATATACCCCGGTGGTGTGGGTGGATTCAATGCCATGCATGCCCTCTCAACCCGCAACGACGAGCCCGAGAAGGCAAGCCGCCCCTTCAGCGCCAGCCGCGATGGCTTTGTGATGGCCGAAGGTTCGGCCGTGCTCATCCTTGAGGAGTTGGAGCACGCCAAGGCACGTGGCGCACACATCTACGCCGAAGTTGCCGGTTGTGGCATGAGCGCCGACGCCCACCACATCACGGCCAGCCACCCCGAAGGCCTCGGTGCCAAGCTGGTTATGCGCAACGCACTGGAGGATGCCGAGATGAAGCCCGAGGAGATTGACTACATCAACGTTCACGGCACGAGCACCCCCGTTGGCGACATCAGCGAGGTCAAGGCCATCAAGGACGTATTCGGCGACCACGCCTACGAGTTGAACATCAGCTCGACAAAGTCAATGACGGGCCACCTGTTAGGTGCCGCCGGCGCCATCGAGGCTATGTTCAGCGTGCTGAGTGTGGCAAACGACATCGTTCCTCCCACAATCAACCACGAGGAGGGCGACGAAGATCCCGAAATCGACTATCGTCTGAACTTCACGTTCAACAAGGCCCAGAAGCGCACGGTTCGCGCCGCCCTGAGCAACACCTTCGGCTTTGGCGGTCACAACGCCTGTGCTATCTTCAAGAAGTATACGGACTAAGGACGAAGATGCGAAGTGTTTGCATTTTCGGACAGAAGTGAAACGCTGTAAGCAATAATGCTGACCGATATCATTACACGCATAAAGCTCCCCTTCCTACGGGATAGGGAGCTTTATCGTTCTTTCTATCGCATACTCGGTTTCTACCCGCACGACATTTGGCCCTACAAGGTTGCCATACTCCACCGTTCGGCATCGAAGAAGTCGATTGCCATGAACAAGGAGGAGGGGCGACGCGTCAACAACGAGCGGCTTGAGTTTTTGGGCGATGCCATATTAGGCGCTGTCGTGGGGCACATTGTATTCAAGAAATTCCCCAAGAAACCCGAAGGCTTCCTGACCAACACGCGAAGCAACATCGTCCGCCGCCAGTCGCTCAACAAGCTGGCACAGGAAATGGGGCTCGACAAACTGATTATCTCCAACCTGAAGCAAAACAAGACCCACAACAGCTACGTCAACGGGAATGCCTTCGAGGCACTCGTGGGCGCCATCTACCTCGACCGTGGGTATTCCCACTGCGTGCGCTTCGTCCGTGAGAAAATCATGGACCAGCTTGTCAACATCGAGACGGCAGCCCGGGAGGTAAACTACAAGAGCAAGCTCATCGAGTGGGGTCAGCGCAACCATATCGAAATCAGCTTCCAATCGGAGGAGGGCAAGGAAAACGACGCCACGCCCGTTTTCCTGAGCCGCGTTGTCATTGGCGGCGAAATCTGCGGAAGCGGAAAGGGCTACTCGAAGAAGGAAAGCCAGCAGGTGGCCGCACGGCAAGCCCTGGAGAAGCTGCGCAACAACCGCGCCTTCAAGCTCAGTCTGACAGCTCCCAAGGAGCAGCAGATGGAGCGCTATGAAGCCATTGCTCCCGTCAGTGCCGAGGAAAAGCAAACCGCCACCGAGAGCAACGTCGACATCGACTTCTCTGACATCAGCATGAAGGCGAAGTCTCGCGAGGAAATCATCAACGAGGCCGAGGCTCAGGCCTATCTTGAATCCTGAACCCGGGAGAGCGCCCGATAAGGGGCAAGGCGTAGCCAAACACGCCAGGCCCCTCCGCAAAGGCTCGCGCGAAGCCACGCGCCACCCCGCCCGGAGGTTAACTTAACCTATGGCAAAGGGTTAACTTAACCGGCAGCCCGAGATTAACTTAACCGGCAGCCCAAGGTTAACTTAACCCCCGCCGGCCGCTTGGGCTCGAAGGGCCGCGCCCAAGGCGTGAAACGGGCGGCAGCAAGGCGTCGGCGTGCAGAAAATGCCGTTTGGTTTGCATAAGACGTGCTTTTTTTGTAAGTTTGTGCGTCATAAAGGCCTTAAACGCATGAAAAGACTGGTAGTACTGACGGCCGCCGGCCATCAACCCCATCGACGAATCGAAAACAACATAACGATGAAAAGAATCACACTTATCCTTTCCTTAATGATTGGCTGTCTGCTGGCAACCGTAAGCAGCGCATCGGCCCAGACCAACGTCACCAACAAGTACATCGACAACCCGAACTTCGAAGCACGCTTCGCCGGATGGACGAACAACGGCATGACCTACCAGACGAACAAGGGATTCCGCCGGCAAGACGGAATGGTGTTCATGGAGAAATGGGTGAACAAGGGCAGCAAGGTGGGCACCGTGAGCATGAGCCAGAAGCTCGAAGGCCTGGCAGCCGGCGACTACACCCTCGTGGTCTCGGCCCAGAACATTCAGCAGGACAACGTCGACACGAAGCAGACCGGCGCCTTCGTCTATGCCGACAACCAGCAGGCAGAAGTGAGCGACAGCACGGACTACAGCATCAACTTCACCGTGGTAACGGGCAGCGCCGAAATCGGTTTCATGACCAAGGGCTGCACGGGCAACTGGGTTTCCATCGACAACTTCCGCCTCTACTACAACGGCTTCGACAAGACGACGGCCAACGCCCGCCTTCAGGAAATCATCGCCGAGGCTGAGAGCGTGGTGGGCGACGGGGTGACAGGCCCCGCACTGCAGAGCGCCATCGACGAGGCCAAGGCACTGCTGACGGCCGACGGCGACTACATCCAGGTGGCCAAAGCCCTCGAGCGCGCCACACTGAACTACCGCATCTCGAACGGCACCGGCACCGTGCCCAAGGTGACAACCTGGGACTTCGTGCCCACGGGCGTTACCATCGCCCTGGGCCGCATGACGGTGACAGGCTCGGCCAAGGAACGCGGCTTCTGCTGGAGCACCGAACCCAACCCCACCGTGCTCGACAACCGCTCGACACGATACTTCACCAACAACGGCAACATCTATTGCATGGAGCACCTCAAGCCCGCAACCGTCTACTACGTGCGCCCCTATGCCATCACCAGCAACTGGCAGGTGGGCTACGGCGACGTGGTGAAGATTGCCACCCTGCCCGAAAGCAACATGACCGTGTGGTACGACAACGAGGGCGACGAGCAGACTGACTTCCGCATCGCATCCGCCGTGAACGAAGTATACTGGCTCTACCACAACCTGACCAACGTCAGGGGCTTCAACCTCTCAGTGCACTATGTGCCCGGCTCGGGCGCTGGCGGCGGCACTGCCGACTGCTCATACGGCGGCTACATGCGCGTCAGTCAGAACCAACCCTACCAACAGACGGGCACCATCCTGCACGAGACGAACCACGGCGTGGGCGTGGGCACCACCGGCGAGTGGTACAACAGTTCCAACCTGCGCGCCGAAACTTCGAGAGGACTATGGCTCGGCCCGATAGCAAACAAAATGGTGCAGTTCCTCGAGAACAATGCCTCGGCCACACTGACAGGCGACGGAACACACATGTGGCCCTATGGCATCAATGGTGCCCACGAGGACACCTACAACCCCGAAAACACACTCCTCTACTTTGCCAACTCCATGACCACCCACGCCCTCCACTTCGACGGGCTGATCTGTTCCTCGAGCGTGGGCTTCGCCACACCAGCCTACCTGTTCCAGCAAGGCGACACGACGAAGTACTTCATCAAGTGTGAGGACGAGGAGTCGGTGGGATACCTGACCGTCTCAAGCTCGAACCTCAAGGTGAGCAAGCTCGACGAGACCGACATCGACGACTTTGCCTGGTACATTACTTACGACCCCAAGACCTGCTACTACACCTTCCAGAACGTGGGCACTGGCCGCTACATCACGCTAACCACCAGTTCCACCGGAACAACCAGCATAAAGGCCGCTAAGAAGACCACCATCGGCGCTACCGAGAAGTTCCATCTACTGCCCGCACGCCAGACGACAACCATGGGCAACTACTCGGGATGCGGCTACTGGATTACCGCCGAGAAGGGCGCATACGCACTGCAACTGGCCACCAACGCAACCTCTACCAGCACCACTGGCCTCAACTTTGCCAACTCGGCCACGAACCAGCGCTGGCTCTTCCTCACGGAAGACGAACTGGGCGACTACGAGCAGGCTGCCGTCGACCTCATCATGACCAAGCTCGACGCACTGCTGAAGGACGTTGAAACCATGCTGGCCACGCCCCACGTGACCAACGACGAGGGCGACGCTGCAACCGCCGACGACGAACTGACCGCCGTAACGTCCGCCATCACGCAGGCCAAGGACCAGTACACGAAGACCGACGAAGTGGCGACGGCCATCAGCGACATCGAGGCTGCCGTCGTGAAGTTTCTGGGCCAGGTGAAAGTGTCAGACGTAGGCCGGCCCTTCAACCTCACCTTCCTCATCAGCAATCCCGGTCTCGACGAGAACACCGACGGCTGGAACACGGCTGCCACAAACAGCTACAGCTGCTGCGAGATGTTCGAAAAGACCTTCGACTTCAACCAGACCATCGCGCTGAAGATGCCCGCCGGAACCTACAAGCTGTGCGCACAGGCCTTCCAGCGGCCGGGCAGCGCTGCCGACACGTACACCGAATACGTGACCAACGCCACCGACAACGCCTCGGCACAAATCTACCTCAAGACCACCACGCAGAAGGTGAAGAACATCTGGGCCGACGCGCAGAACCGCTCGCTGGGCGGCGCAACGAGCAACATCGAAAGCAAGTACGTGCCAAACAACATGGAGGCCGCCAGCAAGTGGTTCGCCAAGGGATGGTACGAAAATGAAGTGATGGCGACAACCACAGCCGCCGCCACCATGAAGCTGGGCATCAAGGCCACCAAGTCGGCCACGGCCTACTGGACCTGCTTCGACAACTTCCGCCTCTACTTCTACGGCAAGCACAGCCAGGAGGTAATCACCGGCATCTCCACCGTCGAGGACGCCACAGCGAACGCCGGACAGGCCGTCTACGACCTGAGCGGACGCCGAGTGAGCAAGCCCTCGCGCGGCCTCTACATCCGAAACGGAAAGAAATTCATCATACGATAACCACCCACAACTCGCATCAGAAACATGGCTAACGAAATAAAGATACGCTGCAAGAACACCGGGAAGACATTCTCCATGCCCTTGGGCTGCTCCGTCAATGACGTTTATGAAAAATCGGGCATAAGCATGAACTACGGCCCCGTGTGCGCCAGCATCAACAACAAAGTGCAAGGGCTCAACTACCGCTTCTACAACAGTAAGGACGTCGAACTGCTCGACCTCACCACGGCCGACGGCATGCGCACCTACGTCCACTCGCTCTTCTTCGTCCTGGCCAAAGCCGTGGAGGACACCTTCCCCGACGGACGCCTCATCATCGGCGCCCCCGTGTGCCGGGGTTTCTACTGCGAGCTCTACATCAACCGGCCCGTCGAGGAAGCCGACGTAAGGCGCCTCCGCCAGCGCATGCAGGAAATCATCGATGCCGACATGCAGATTCACCGCATCCAGTGTCCCATCGAGGAGGGCATACAGATATTCCGCCAACACGGCATGGAAAGCAAAGCCCAGCTGCTGGAAAGCCAGGGCAACCTCTACGTCCACTACTACCAGCTGGCTGACACCATCGACTTCTTCTACAGCAGTCTGCTCACCAGCACCGGCCAACTGCATCTCTTCGACCTCATCCCCCTCGACGAGGGCATGATGCTGCGGGTGCCCTCACGCAAGGACCCCTCACGCCTCGAGGAATTCATCACGCAGGAGAAGCAACTGGCAGTCTTCCGCGAGTACCACCGCTGGCAACACATCATGGGCGTCAGGAATGCGGGAGAGGTGAATGCCGCCATCAAGGCCGGCCGCGCCTCGGAAATCATCAACGTTGCCGAAGCGCTGCAGGAACGCAAGATGCACATGATGACCGACGAAATCGTGGCACGCGGCGCCAAGCTGGTGCTCGTGGCTGGCCCCAGCAGCAGCGGAAAAACCACCACCAGCAAGCGACTGGCCATACAGATGATGGCCTGCGGACTCCACCCCCACACGCTCTCCACCGACAACTACTTCGTGAACCGCGTCGACACGCCACGCGACGAAAACGGCGAGTACGACTTTGAGTGCATCGAAGCCATGGACACAGCCTTCTTCCGCAAACAGATGAACCAACTGCTCAGCGGCGAGGAAGTGGAGCTCCCGCGCTACGACTTCGTGAGCGGAGAACGCAAATTCGAGGGCCGCAAGCTCAAGATAGGACCCGACGACGTCATCATCCTCGAAGGCAACCACGCCCTCAACCCCATCCTCTCGGAACAGATTCCCGACGAGCAGAAGTACCGTATCTACGTCTCCACCCTCACAACCATCGCCCTCGACGACCACAACTTCGTGCCCACCGAGGACATTCGCGTGCTGCGACGCGTGCTGCGCGACTACCGCTACCGTGGCTACACCGCCATCGACACCCTACGGCGCTACCCCTCAGTGACACGCGGCGAGGAGAAGTGGATCTACCCCTTCCAGGAGACTGCCGACGCAACCTTCAACTCCGCACTGCTCTACGAGCTCAACGTCATTCGCGAACAGGTGATGCCCATCCTCGAGCAGGTCGACGAACGCGAACCCGAATACAGCGAGGCAAGCCGCCTGCGCAAGTTCCTGCGCTACTTCACGCCCGTGCCCGCCCGCCAGGTTCCACCCACATCACTCATACGCGAGTTCGCCGGAGGTAGCTCGTTCAAGTACTGACACCCACATGAGCGCCGAGGAACGATTTGAACACCGGGGCGTGAAGCCAACAGCCATGCGCCTGCTCGTCTACAAGGAACTCGAGCGGGCGCGGCGGCCACTCTCCCTGCGCGAACTCGAGGAACGCATGACCACCGCCGAGCGAAGCACCATCTTCCGTGCACTTACCCTCCTGCTCGACCACCACCTCGTCCACGACATCGAGGACGGAAGCGGAGCCGTGCGCTACGAAATATGCGAGAGCGACGACCATCACCATCACGACGACCAACACATCCACTTCTACTGCGAACGCTGCCACCGCACCTTCTGCTTCCGCAACACAAGAATCCCCCAAGTCGCCCTGCCCCAGGGATTCCGCATGACCTCGGTCAACTACATGGTGAAAGGTCTCTGCCCCGACTGCGAAGCCCACCTCCCCCTCACCTCTTAACTCTTATTTCTTAATTCTTAACTTTTCACTTCCCCGTGTCTCGCCCGTCAGCCCGCATCGCATTCATCCTCCCCCTCCTGACACTGCTCTCCAGCTGCATGGGCGAAGGCAAGCGAATGCTCGGCTCTGCCTACCGCGACATGGGAGAGTCGCCCAAAGCCTTGGAATCTTTCCAATTGGCAGTAGAAGCAGGCGATACGACAAGCAGCAATTATGACGTTGACTATCTTATGCGTATTCATTCGCAGATGAGTGAACTCTACCTTAAGCAACGGCTTTTAGATGAGGAATTGAAAGAACTGGACATCGCGGAACATCTGGCATGGAAGATAAAAGACACACTGTCTGCATTAATTTTCTGCGAGTATAGATGCCACTCACTCTATAATAAAGGAGAATATGAAAAGTGTATAAAGCAAACCACAGAGCTATCACGAAGATTCCATGAATCCGGATATAGTGACGAGGCTTTATTAACCTATACTTATTGTATTAATTCATGCTTCGCACTCGGCAGATATTCTCAGATGAAAGAATATATCACGAAGTATGAGTTTTGTTTTGCTATCTCGGGAAATAGTCTTACCTTTACCACAGAATTCCGTCGCCACTGGGGTGGTGTGTGGAAGGACTTTACCGAAAAAGGTGTTATTGAAATTACTAATCTATAAACAATATTTTTATGAATAAACATTTACCCAAATCCTTGCGTGCGCTGTTCCTGTCCCTTGCGGTGCTCCTGTCCCCGCCCATGCTGGCAGTAGAGGTTGAGATTGATGGGATAAACTATGAACTTATTTCCAAGGGAAGACAGGCTACTGTTATAAAGAAGAGCAGTGGCGAGTATTCTGGTGAAGTTGTTATCCCGGAGTCTGTGGAGCACGAGGGCGCTGCATATAGTGTGACGAGCATAGGGGGTGGTGCTTTCGCTGGTTGCTATGATTTGACCTCGGTTACTATCCCCAATAGTGTGACGCACATAGGGGATTTGGCTTTCCATGTTTGCTCTGGTTTGACCTCGGTTACTATCCCCAATAGTGTGACGAGCATAGGGGA
>CALZQV010000038.1 GCA_945828295.1 uncultured Prevotellaceae bacterium
GATTTGGTGATTTGGTGAGTTAGCGATTGCGGGGTTGGAAGGTGGCGGGCGTGCCCTGGGTTTCGTAGATGCACTGTCGCAGGTCGCGCTCGCTGATGGTTACGGCGTCGCGCGTCAGTTCGGGCACGTTGTAGCTCTTCAGCAACAGGACGTTGTGGCTGGGGTGGCGCTGGGGCAGGCAGAAGGCCTTGTGGGCGCGGCCTTGGCGGTCGAAGTAGCTGATGAAGAGCCGGGTGTAGGTGCCGTCCATGCGTCGCGTACTGAAAGCTATCCACCGGCCGTTGGAGCTCCAGCTGTGATAGGAATCAACGTCGGCTGAGTTGGCTTCGGAGAGGGCGTAGATGCTGTCGGTCTGTAGGTCTTTGACGTAGAGGTCGCTCGACTTGTGCCAGATGTGGAACTGCCCGTAATCGCCCTCGGCATAGAGCAGGTAGCGGCCGTCGGGGCTGAGGCGCGGGAAGGAGGCGCTGCGCTCGCGCCCGGCACAGTCGACGACAAGCTCCGACGGGCCGAAGCGCCGGCTTTCGATGTCGAAGGGAATGCGGCGAATGTCGTAGTGGAACTGGTCGTAGCGGGTGATGCGAGCCGCTTCGCTCACGCTGTCGGGTATGTTCGTTCCGAGCAGGGGGTCGGTGGCGGTGCAGTAGTAGAGCCACTGGCCGTCGGGCGACCAGCAGGGGAAGGTCTCGAACTGGACGCTGTCGTTGAGCACGAGGCTCACTTCGTTCTTGTCGGCGTCGTAGAGCAACAGGTCGCTGGCTTCGTCGAGCACCTCGAGTGTTTCGCGGTGATACATGTGGAAGGCCTGGCCCGTGCGGTTGGTGCTGAAGGCAATGAGGGGCAGGGTGGGATGCCACGAGGGGTAGACGCCGGCGGTTAGTATGCTGTCGCCCTTGATTTGAACCTTTTGGGCCTTTCCGTTGCGCACGATGACGGTGCCGCCGTGTTGGGCGCGCACGTGGAATAGCATCTGGCGGGTGGAGAAGTTTTGATAGTTGTGGCAGTTGACGCAGTGGTTGTCGGCGTCACTGAACACGCGGTTGTTCTCGTAGATGGTCCGCTGGTCGAAGTTGGTGAGGTTGCGCTGGTAGAGTCCCAACTGGCGGTAGAGCTCGTAGCCTGGCTCGATGAGGCGGTAGGAGAGGTAATTGTCGATGTCCTCGGGAGCCACGGTGAGTGTGTGGGGCTGGTACTTCACCCAGCCGCTGGGGTGGCGGGCGAAGAGGGTGACGCGAAGGTCGGCCCCGCGGTTTGCGGCGAGCAGGGCGTGCCAGGCTGCCGAGTCGATGTCCACCTCAAGGTCCTTGCCGCCACCGCACACCAGGGGCTCTCCCTTGGGGCCTCGCAGTTCGGCCACGACGGCAGTTGCCTGAGGGTCGACGAGGAGGAAGTTGAGCGGGGCAATGTTGGCGGGGACGACGACGTCGGTGTAGTCGGGGTAGAGGGTGGCCAGCGTGTCGGCCTCCGTGAAGGTGCCGGGTATCTCGTAGCGCTTGGGGCCGCAGGATGCGATGAGCAGCAGGGCTGCGAGGAAGAGAGCGGGGAGGGCGAGGAGGCGCATGGCGCCTCGGGCTGCGGTGTGGTGGTTGCTGTGGTGTTTCATGTCTGTTCTCGGTCTCTTTCTCGTTGTCGGTTAGTTCACGCCTTGGTTGCTCGTGCCCTGGTTTTCCTTCGTGTGGCCGCGGGTGGCGTTCAGGTTGCCAAAGAAGTAGTAGTAGGGGTAGTAGCCCTTCCACTTGGGGAAGAGTTCGCTGGCGTGGGCCTTGCGGGTGTCGTAGTCGCGGATGTAGGGGCGCACGTCGTCGAGGAAGCTCACGATGCGCGGCTGGTTGTATTGGAGCATGGGGAACTGTTGCCGGATTTCGGGGTACTTGCCCGACATGAGGGTCAGCGCGTCGGCCACGTTCTGCTGGGGCGTGGTGCCCACGAGCGGCTGGCAGCGGGCTATGAACTGCGGCATCGACTTGGTGTAGATGTGCACCACGAGCGAGTTGTAGAGGGCGTTGAGGCTACGGCCCTCGCTGAGCTGGGCGTTGTAGCCGAGGAAGACGGGCTGGGTGAAGAAGTTCTCGAAGCTGTCGTGGAGGGGCTCGGTCGAGCGGATGACGCGGAACTCGGGGTCGGCTTCCACGCGCTCGGGCTGCCCCACCATGGCGCGGTACTTGGTTGTCCACGCGTGCTCGAACGGCACGCGCTCCAGTATGCTCAGGTACTTGTCGGCCAACTTCCAGTCGCCCCTGAGCAGGGCTGCCTTGGTGAGCACCTTCAGGGAGCGCAGGGTGGGGCCGTTCATGGTCATGTGCTCCATGGCGTGGTGGGCGGCCGTCTGCACGAGTCCGGCCTGCAGGTCGCAGTCCATGAGGTAGTAGTTGGCCGTGTTCTGGTCGCTGCCACTGAAGTTGTGCATGTAGGGCGACTCGTACTCCATGCGGATGTCGAAGAGCCGGCTACCCAGTTCCCCCGTGTTGACCAGGGCAATGGCGTAGTAGGCCGCAATGGGGCGGAAGGAGAGCTCGGCGTGGGCGCGAGCCGTCTCGGCCATGCCGCGCCAGTCTTGTTCCATCATCTGACACTGCATGCGGGTGGTTACGCGGACGTCGGGGCGCAGGCGCTGGCTCACGCCCATGGCGAGCACGACACACGCCACGGCGGCCAGCCACTGGGCAAGCGTCTGGCGGGGCGACTCGTTGCGGTCGGGCATGATGATGGGGGGGAAGCGGTGGCCGTGGCTGAAGGAGCGGATGACCAGGGCGATGATGAACAGCACGACGAGGCAAAGCAGGGGAACTCCCATGATGCTGCCCGTCTCGGTTTCAAAGTAGAGGTCGAAACCAACGTAGGCCGTCACGCACAGGAAAACGGCGGCGGGAACGTATTGCAGCAGGCGCCACCAGCCCCGAAGGCGCAGACAGTAGCCCACAAGCCACGTGCTGAGCGACACCATGAGTGCCGTGACCGCTCCGCCCACTACGGGCCAGCGGTAGAGCTGCAACAGGGCAAGCCCCACCCACCAAAGGCCACCCCAGGGGCGCCCCTCCATGTAGTGCATCAGGGTCGGGTCGGGAGCCCAGAACGAGTTCTCACGCGCTATGCGGAACACGTCGCCATACCATAGCCACGCCCATAGCCACACGGCTACGAACAGCACCACGATGGGCGACACGACGGGCAACCTGTGGACCCGCCGGGGTTCGTCGGCTTGCCGGGCGGCTGGCTTCGGCATGTTCTCGGCCTTGTTCCTCGTTCGTTTTGCCATTGTAAGGCAAAGTTAGTGAAAACACATGAATTAACAAAGATTTTGGGGTAATATTAACCTTAGGCCCATGGTTAACTTAACTTCCCGCCCGAGCTTAACTTAACCTGCGCCCAAGGGTTAACTTAACCTGCGCCCAAGGGTTAACTTAACTTCCTGCCGCCGACAGGCGGAGACAAAAAATCCCCGACTCGAAGGGGAGCCGGGGATAAGCCTAAGGCGTGATGTGGGCAATGCCGTTCTGTTACGTTGTTTTAGTTTCTCACGATGACCTTCTTGCCGCCTTTGATGTAGAGGCCTGGGCGCGTCACGCGCTCGATGCGGCGGCCCTGAAGGTCGTAGATGCGCTCGGGCCGGCTGCCGGCTTCGCTGGCGCTAACCGACTGGATGGCCGTTGCCTGCTGCATGTCGAAGGTGAAGGGGCTGGCCGTCGAGGCGTCGACAACGCTCTTGCCGTCCGAAGCAAGCACCTTGATGTCTTTCTGCTCCTGGTAGCTGCCCTTGGTCACGAACACGTCGCTCAGGCTGAGGTCGACTGCGCCATTCACCACAGCGGGACGGTTGGCACCCACGTGGTCCGTGTCGGTGAGCGTGAGCACGCCGCCCTCGTATGAGGCAATCTTCAGGCCGGGAACCGACTCGGACTTGACCTCGAAGGGAAGCTGCAGGGCGGCATAGCCATCGTTGGCCTTCGTGAACTTCAGCTTTGCGGCCTGGGCGTCGGCAGGGATGAAGGCTGGCTTGTCGCCGTTGATGACGATGTTGTCCGCTGTGCCCTCCTTCGTGATGACGTTGGTGGCCGAGGTGATAAGGGCCGGCGTCTCAACGGCCTCGCTTGTGCCAAGCACGTCGTCAAGCACGCCAAAGGCGTTCTCGGGGATATACTGGTTCAGGTCGTGGCTCATGCCGGTGTACCAGAGCTTCGTCGACTCTTCGCTGCCGAAGTACATCCGCAGCGGATAGATGAAGTTGCTGCTGCGCTTGAAATAGGGACAGGGAATGTCGTTGAGGTTCGACTCGGCGGTCACAATCGTCAGGTTCTCGATGCCGAGTGCGCGGACACTGGCCGGCAGCGTGGCCGACTTGGCGTTGGTGGCCCACACGAGGTTGCCGTCCTTGTCGTAGAACTTGTGGCCGATGTAGTCCTTGTTGCCCTGGAAGGTTATCGTCGTGCCGCTCACGGTGCAGCGGTCCTTCTCGACGAGATACTCCTCGTGGCCGTCGAACACTTCGTAGTTGCCAACGTCGCCAACGGGCAGACTGCTGTTGTGCTGCTCCAGGTTGTTGGTCTTCTTACCGTCGCTGGCGGGCAGGCCTTCGAATATGTTGTCGGGATTCGCATCCTTCATGGGCATCACGTGATCGTCGATGAACATGATGTTGCCCAGTTTCTTCGGGTACTTCTGCATGTACTTCTTGGCATCGTCAATGTCCTTCTGCGTGGTGGTTACGAGATAGTTGGCGTAGTCGCCCACGAAGAAATCCTTCACCGGCACGAACATGCCGTAGCTCTCAAAGAACTCCGAGAGGTCGGCCTGGGCTACGTCGCACACGGTCTTCGCAAAGTGAAGGTAGTCGAGACGGCCATAGGTGATGTTAGCTCCCGTGCCGGTCTTGGTCTCGCCTTTCTCGGTGTAGGTGTACTCTGTAGTGCTGTCCCAGCCGGAGCGCTTGTTGATGGGGTTCTTGCGAAGCGCACGGAAGAGGTTGGGATAGAATTGGTCGTCGTGGTGCATGACGTGGAAGTAGAGGTAGAGCTGGAAGAACATGCGTGTGGTGTTCCAGATGTCGCGGCCGGACCATGGTATGCTCTGGTAGGTGGTCTTGTTGTTCGTGATGCTGCTTACCAGGGCGTTGAAGTTGTCGGAAGGCAAGTAGCAGCGCGAGGTGCGGATGCCCTGTTCGAAGGTGTTGATGTTGGAGAACAGGTTGTTTGAGCTCTCCGTGGCGCCGCAAAGGTTGATGGTGTTCTGGTGGTTATGCCCAATCTCGTGGCTGGGGCCCCAGATGCTGCCGGCCTGTCGCATCTTGTTGTAGTTCATGACAGTCGGAATGGTGCTCTCGTTGTACCAGGTTCCGCGGTTGGTGGCATGCATGTACATGCTTGCTCCGCTATAGACGTTCCAGATGTTGTTGTAGCGACCTTCGAAGTCCTCGACGCCCATGTAGCGGTCTTCGTTCGTGGGGATGGCCTCCCAGATACGCATCAGGCCTTCCATCTCGTCGGGTTCTGCGGCCAGCACCAAGTCGGTGTCCATCTGGAACACAAGGTGCTTGGTCTTCAGGTTAAGGAAAGGACTGGCCTTGAGGAGGTCTTGCTGAAGGAGCTTCCAGTCGGCGTTGGTCATGCCGCGTGTGGCATCCCAGTATCCGTTGAGCTGTCCGCCCTCGATGTGTATCTTGATGTCGGGGTAGTCGGCCAGGTACTTGTCGGTGTTGTTGAGCTGGTGAAGAATGTAGAGCATCACCTGCTGGCTGGGGCTGTAGACGTTGAGGCCCTTCTTCAGGGTCGACAAACTGCCGGTTGCATGATTGCCGGCCACGCCGTCGGTAGTCACGACCTCGAGGTCCAGCTTACACTCGCTGAGCGGGTCGGCGTCCACGTAGATGTACACGATGTCGCCGGCATTGGCCACGATGCCCGTGGGACCCGACAGGCGACCGAAGGGATTGCTCATCACGAACTTCTGCCACATCTCGTCGCAGTTGCTGTAAATCTTGTAGTCGGCAATGCGGAAGAACTTCTCATATCCTGCCGTGTAGCCTGTGGTTTTGTTGGTGTACTGCTTCCAGGTGTCGTTCTTTATCTTCAGCACCATAGCCTTCATATCGGCGTTGAGAGCCGCATAGTCGGCATTGGCAGCGAGGGCTTCGTCGCTGAGGGATGCGATATTGCTCTTCAGCGTCGTGCATGCCTTGTCCTCGAACAGGTTGTCGAGGTGGGCCTGATAAGTCGAAAGGTTGGCAACGATTTCCTCGTAGGCGCGGACAGAAGCACGTGCGGCTTCGATTTCCTCTTCGCTGAGTTCAATCTTCTGGAATGCCCATTCGCTGGCTGCGGCACTGGTGTTCCACTGGACGACGTTCTTGGAAGCATCGGTGTGAAGACCCACCGTGCCGTTCAGCGAGTTGGCAATCGTCCACTTGAACTCCCACTTGTCATCGGTGTGGGCGGGGTAAAGGGCCACGCTGTTCTTGGCTGTCTTGTATTGCTGGCTTGTGCCTGTGCCCGTCTGGATATAACGCTCGGACAGGACGTTCTTGAAGGCAAAGCCGCTGCCGCTCTTCGTGACCTGCCAGCACTGGGCATAGTTGTCGCCGATGTAACCGATGGATCTCACGTAGGCATCGCTCTCGGTCATGTAGAGCCCATAGCTCGTGTTGTAGATGCGATAGTAGGCGCCGCTCTCCAGCTCGCCCACGAAACCCTTGGCGGCGTTCATGTGATTGCGCACATCTTCTTCGGTGATGTCCTCAACCAACTCTATGGCCCAGTCGCTGCCGGCATCGTTGGCATACGACCACTTCGTCACGGTGGTGCCGTTGTTGCCAAGGTTCATGCAGGTCTGACCGCTGAAGTTGCTGCTTGAAGATATGTTACAATAGGATTCCGTGCCCGTGTTGTTGGGGCTGAACTGGAAGTAGAGCGTGGTGGCATTGCCTGCTGGAGCATCAAAACTGCTCTGGATGTATTGGCCCGTGTTGGCCGAGCGCATCGTGTAGCCAGCGCCGCTCTTTTCCAGAATCCATATCTGGCTCATGCCTGTGGCTGCCTTGGCCGCTCCCTTGGCCACACCGTTCTCGGTGGTGGTGAGATAGGCCGTTGAGGTGCGCTTGTTATGGATGCGGATGAGGCCCAACACTCTCATCTGGTAGTTGTAGAGGTCTTCGCCTGTCAGTTCCGACTCGCTCTTTGCGGCCACGTTATAGAAAGTCCAGGCACCTTTGCCGTTGGCCTTCGTGTTCGTGCCACCCATAAGGTCGCTTCCGCTATCGGGCACCACCATGTTGTATATGCCGTTGCCCTTCAATACGTATTGGTTCGTGGTGCCTTCGATGAGGGTTACGGTCATCTCGCAGCCCGTTTTGGTGGCAGATGTCCCATTGGCACTGCTGCCAGGCAGTTTGTAATAGTTGCCCAAACCCGTCTTCAGGTAATACTTGCCGCTACCGGCATCTTCCAGTGTTACCAGGTAACCTTCGTTGCCCGACACCGATTTGCCGGCGGGCGAGGTTGTGGCCTTCAGGCCGTTGATGGCGTCTTCACGGGCATACTTTTGCTTTCCGTTGTTGTAGAGGAAATACCACTTTCCTGTTTCAAGGGTGGTTACTGCATCGCCAAGGTCCATGACACCAGAAGGAACGTCGAGTGCCCATGCACGATGTGTGCCCACTAAGGAAAGTAGCAGGGAAAGGAAAAGGTAGATTCTTCTCATGGTAATAGGTATTTAAGTTAATGTGTCTGGGCAAAGATACTGATATTTCCCCATATCGCCAAAAAAGAGCCGCGGTTTTTCACCGCGGCTCTCCTTGTCTTTTCAGAATGGTGTGGTTTTATTTCACAATTACCTTTGTGCCGTTGAGGATGTAGATACCCTTGCCGAAGTTGGAAATCTCGTTCAGCGTGGCCTTGCGGCTTACCAAGCGACCGTTGAGGTCATACACGGCGCCAGCCTTGCTCACGTTGGCCAGGGCGGTCTCGATGCCGTCCTCGGCATTCTTGTCCCAGACAACTTCAACCTCGGCCTGCTTGTCGAAGCCTTCCTCTGTGGAGATGTATGCTGAGTTGATGCCCACGTTGGTGGCAGTGGAGGTGAACTTCACTACTTCGAAGGCATTACCCTTGGCAATCAGAGCACCTGCGGGTGCAATTGCGGCATCGAAGGTTCCCTTCAGGGTGTTGTTAGTCTGAGGCTCGGTAACAAGGTCGTAGCCCTTCTTCATGGCGTACATTTCAGCGGCCTCGCCTTCCAAGTAATCTTCAGTGCTGCCCACGATGGCGATGAAGGGACGTCCGGCTACGACGGTGCCTTTAATCTTGTTCATCGTCAGCTTGTTGCCTTCAACACTGTTTACTGACCACAGCTCGTAGCGCTGGCCCTGGACGGGAGCGATTTCAACGGGGAAGCACATCGGTGTGATGGCACCATACTGCAGCGGCATGTTAAACTCAGTGCCGTCGTAGTTGGCTTCAACATCAGCAACTTCCTCAAGGAAGAACGAGCAACGCTTGCTGTCGACGTCGGTGTTGGCGCTGTAGGTGACAAGCACGTTCTGCTGTACCTGTGAGTGCAGGTAGTTCTGCTTTGTGCCGTCAGTCAGTTTGCGGGCGGCAATGTAGTTCATGCCGTAGCCCACTGCTTCGGTGGTGAACAGAGTGGGTTGTGCGCTCAAGGTAGCTGCACCGGTAGAACCGGCTGCTCTTACGAACAGGCCTGTGGCCTTGTTCTGCAGCATGTAGGCGCTGTCGCCCACTGCGACGAAGCGGAAGAGTGCCATGTCTTTTTCGCTGAGGTCCTCGTTGTAGATGAAATGCAGCTTGTCGCCTACACCCAAGTTGTTGAGCTCGGTCTCTTTGATGGTGTTGTAGGCCACTTTTGCTTCAGTGCCCTCGTTGTCGTAGGTGGCGGAGTCGACCTTGCAGATAGCGGCGGCAGCAACCTTATCGAAGAGTTCCTCGTTGGTGTTGCGGTTGATGTTTTTGTTGAATATTGCGTCACCGGCAACGGTTTCCCAGCTGTTTTTGGTGTAGAGCTCCTTCGGAGCAAAGCGAATGCGATACCACTTGCCAGCCTGTACGGGATAAGTGGCATTCGGGTCGTCAATCTTCTCCTTGAGGGCCGTCAGCTGGTCAATGTATCCCTGGCTCTGTTCCTTCGTGTAGGCGCCTTCCTTGTCGTAGGCTGAAGCCTCGGCATACAGGTTCTTGAAGGCTACAGCGTCGGCGTCCGACTTCCAGTATCCAGGCCATGTCTTGCCGGTAACCACCTTAGCGTCGGTGCCATTGAGCTCGGCCAGTGTGTTACGCAGGATGCTCGGGTCGACGAACTTCTCCATGAAGGCATCGTAGGCATCTTTCAGTTCGTTGTAGATTTCCACGGTAACCATGTCGTGTTCCAGATCCTTGTACTTCTCAACAACAGTCTGCAGGTTAGTAAACGCTTCGCCCATGTTGTTGGCTTGTGCCTTGGGGTTATTCAGGTCATATCCCAGCTGGAACTCGCTTATGTGCCAGAAGCCACGGTTGTTTGTGGTGGTGTTGGCATAGAAGCGCAGGTAGCGATAGCCCTTGGTGTTGAACGCCTGGCTGGTGAAGGATTCTGTATTGTTGCCAAAAGGTGTGTCCCATACGAGAAGCTCCTCGCAGGCCTCTTTCGCGGCTTCGGGGTTGTTGGTGCCCATGATAGCCATCTGGGTCACGTGGTCATTTGGGCAAGGACGGCGGGTGAACATGGCATAAATATTCACGTCGACGGGGTTGATGAGGTCGACTTGCAGGTAGTGGGTGCCGCCTTCTACGTTGCCGTCGCTATAGTTGGAGTGCCAGAATGAGCTGGCGTCTCCGTCAATCAGAGCAGCGATGCTGCCTTCTGAGGGCTCCGTGTAGGGGCTGCTGAGCTGGCTCACGTCGGTGATGAGCGTCTCGTGAATGAGGTCAAGTGCCAGGTCCACGTTAGCCTGGGCGTTGGCCATGATGGAGTCGTATTCAACGAGCATAACCTCGCGGTCTTTGTAAACCTGGAATCCTGCGATAACCTTCTGGGCTTCCTCTTCGGATACGGGCTCGAATATCCATTCCGATGCACCAGCCGCACGGCTTTCCAGCTCGAAGGTGGAAGACCATCCCACGAGCATGTTTTCTTTATTGGTGCCTTCGCCATTATTAGCTCCGTGGCCGTTCTGATGCAGGAACTGGCGGTTCTTTTCGGCATCCGGCTGCTCGGCCAGGTTGATGTTGACGTAGGTTTGGTCGTCTTCGTTAGTGAACAGGGCGGTAATCACCATCTCGGGATTGGCCACCTTCGACAGGGTTACCTGGGCGCTTGTCTTCACGGTGTCGAAGCGTACTTCGTAGCCGGTGTTCAAGAAGTCGTAGTTACCCGATTCCTGTCTTGTCACCTTCCACAGGGCAGAAGCGTCGGTATCCAGGTCTTCGGGTGTGCCCCAGCGGGCATTGATGGTAGTTCCGTTGGCATCGAGCACGGCGCGCATGTACTTCGTGTAGTACACCTTCTCCTCGGGCTCTTCCTCGGCGGGTGCTTCCATCTGGTAGTACTTCATGGCAGTACGCAAGCGGTAGTAGCCATTTGCGAGGACGATGGGCCGGCGGGTGGGCCAGATGGCCTCATAGGCGGCAATCAGGTCTTCGCCCAATTTCTTCATTTCCTCAACGTCATCGCTTTCGAATGCGCCGGTTTCGGCTGCCTCGTATGCATCGCGGAAGGCGGTGACAGCGTCTTCGCTGAAGTCGCCGGGTTTCTCACCCACGGGGAAGTAGTCGGCGTTGTCATAGTATTTCTGATACTGCATGTAGATGGCCTCAAGCTCCCTTGCGGCAGCTTCTATCTCGCTGAGTTTAACGGTCGGATACAGTTGGAACTCGCTGAGGTGGAAGAATACCAGGTTCGACTGGCTCACGCCCTTGGTTGCTTCACAGTAGAAGCGCAGGTACTTGTAGCCTTTGGGGTCGAATGCGGTGCTTGTCAGCGTTTCGTTGTTGGCGCCGAGGGGGGTCGACACTTCGGCCAGTGTCTCGCACTGGTCCTTGTCAGCCATAGGATTGTTGACGTCGGTTACCAGTTCGTCGTTTGTTCCCTTCACCGTCCACTGTGTGATTTGGTTGTTTGTGTTGTCACGACGTGTGAAACGGAAGGCAATCGTCATGGACGATTCGTAGTAGTCTTCGGGCATTTCCACCTGGAAGTAGTGGCTGCCTTGCACACGGTGAGGCGGGTTGTCGTGCCACGATGAATGCCAGAATGTCGAGGTGTTTCCATCAATCAGGTCACCAAGGTTTTTGCCTTGATCGGGGTCTGACCATGGGCTGCTCAGCTGGCTGGCATCGGTAATCAGTGGGTTATCCTCGTCGAGTTCAAAGGTAAGGGCAGACTGTGCCATGAGGGTTGAACTTGAGAATACCCCCCCTAACAACATTGCCAGAATAAGGTAGATTCTTTTCATAATGATTGGTTTTAGGTTAGTAAATAAGGTTCACGGCGCTAAAATAAGAAACTTTCCCTTAATCACAAAGAAAAAGAGAAAGTTTTTTTGTTTTTTGGGGGTGGATGTCCTTACGAGAGGCGTTTAATCCACTTGTCGCCGAGCTCGCTCTTTGTGGCAATGTGCTGCTGCACGGCCGTGACGAATGGGTTGCTTTCGAACTGGCCACGCACTTCGGCAAAGTCGGCTTCGGCCGTGCTGGTGTTTCCGTCGAATCCGAATCCCGTCTTCGTGCTGAGCGAGAATTCCTTGTGGGCGTCCTGGTAGAGCATGTTGTCGAGGTCCACCACGGCCTTTTTCCAGTCGCGGATGATGCGCACTTGGTTCTCCCGCTGTTCCAGCTCGGCTTCGGTGAGGCCATAGAAGTTCATCATAAGCTGGTAGGCCCAGGCCCATTCGTAGTCGTAGTAGAGGTTGTGTATCTCCTGCAGTCGGGCAGTCATCTGTTCTTGGCTGCCGACGAGTCCCTGCTCGATGTCGTTCATCAGTTGGGTGATGACGGAGTGGGGGGCGATGAGGCCGGAGAGGTCGAGCCAGTCGCCCTCGCCCATGGTGAATTTGTTTTCGGGCTTAAGTGTGTCGGACTTTTCGAGTCGCGAGATAAGGGAGTTGCCCAGGAACTTCTGGATGGCCATGCGGTAGAGCGTGATGCCTCGCTCCAGAGCCGAGTGGGTGATTTTGGCGCTTTGGTAGGAGTAGGTGTCGCTGGTGGCGCCGGAGAGGTCGCGCAGGCGCTGCAGGACGTCGAGCCCGCGCACCATTTTGTCGATGGTGTAGGGCGAGAGCAGGTTGAAGTTCACCAGATCGAGCCGGCCCTCAGGGGCGCGTTTGTCGCGCTTGGGCCACTTCTGCGCGTCGCGGATGGTGCCCACCGAACGCAGGTTCACGGCAGGCGCCAGCCAGGTTTCGCCTCTCTTCTCGATGAGGTAGGAGAAGGGCAGTGCCGAGGTGTCGGGGTTGGTGGAGTGGCGTCCCATGACGAGCGAGAAGGCACCGATGCGTGCCGGCCACAGGATGTAGCTGTCCGATGCCGTCTTGGCGCCGCGCTCCATGGCACCTTGGTGGATGGGGCCCAGCTTGTACATGTGGTTACTCTGGTTCGAACCGCTTCCGGCATTCATGAAGGAGAAGATGCCGGCAATGAGCAGTGTGCTCTTGTGGTGGGTCACGGTGAAGGGGCCGGCAAAGATGGCACAGGCCTCGCCGTTCTCCTCCTGGCAGTTGCAGAAGAAGAGCGAGTCGCTGGCCGAGTAGCCGTGGCCCAGGGTGCACGACTGTCCGACGTAGACGCGTGACAGGGTGGTGCAGTCTTCAATCTGGCTGCCGTCCTGCACGATGAAGTCTTCGGCAATAACGCCGTAGCCGATGTGGACGGGGGCTTCCTGGCGCGACATGAGTGAGCCGTTCTTCAGTCGGCCGGCGCCCTCAATCTTGCTCCATGGGCCCAGGTACATATTCTTGATGTAGCCCGTGTCGACGATGGTGGTGTCGTGGCTGATGAGGCCGCGGGCGGATGTGCGCTGGGCCGTGATGTCAGCGGCGAAGCGCTTCAGCCGTTCGGTGAGTGTGGGGCGGTGGCGATACATGGCCTGCATGTAGGCCTCCTGGGCGGTCAGCTTGTCGTGGATGGTTACCTCGCGCCCGCCGGTCTCGTTCAGCACCAACACTTCCGTGCCGTTGCCGAAACTTGTTGCCCCGTCGGTGAGTATGATGTCGACGTTCTCGATGAAGCAGTCGTCCTCAATGTCGTAGTTGGCAATGTAGTTCTTGATGTTCTCGATGCAGCAGTCGTTGCCCACGGTGGTATTGTGCAGCGTGGCGTGGAACAGGCCCGAGTGCTTGTGAATGCCACCGGGCATGGTGAAGGCCTTGTCGAACTTGCCGATGCGGCAGTGGCCCGACAGTCTCACGTGGCGCATGTACTTCGTGTTCAGCTCGGGGTGAACCTCTATCTGGTTCCAGTCCTCGGCCGTGCAGCACTGCTGTTTCAGAAGGCCGATTTCCTCTGTCGTTAATTTCCTGTATTCCATCTTTTATCTAAATTGTTTTTATTGCTTTTCCGAAATTCATACAATAATATAACGTCGCGCGCGTTAAAATATTATATATGTATATCGTAAAATGATGCGCAGACCATGAAAAAAACGCTGGATGCCATACGTCGCTTGTGGTACACTGGGGGCAACGGCATTCATTCGCCCTTTGCTTACCAGCTGGTGACGCAGGTAATCTGCTGTCCCGGAGCCTATTATGCCGACGAGCGGCTCTATCCCATGCGCGACCGTCTGCTGCATCCGCGTCGCACGGCGGTCCGTAAGCTTCTCTTCCGACTGGCCAACCACTGGCAGCCGCGTGAGGTGTGCGCCCCCGAGGTGTTCCACCCTTACTTGCATGCCGGGTGTCGGGCTGCTCGGCTGGTGATGCAGCAGGGACCGTTCGTCACCTTGTGGGGCGGCGAGGGGCGCATGGTGGTGGTGACCGACCTCGGGCGCCATCAGGCGGAGTGGGACCAGCTGAAGCGGGAGCCCGATGTAAGGGTCACCTTCGACCTTCGCGACGTGGGCATAGCCGTGTGTGTGGCCCGACTGAACAAGCAACATTATATTATAAATTGGTAACAGAATATGAAGAAATCCAATGTTTACACTCGTCGCGGCGACGACGGCACGACAGGATTGGTGGGCGGCCAGCGCATCCCCAAGAATCATAGCCGCCTTGAGGCCTACGGCACGATGGACGAACTGAACAGCCTTTTGGGGCTGCTCGTGACCGAACTGACCGACGAGGCAGACCGCGAGGAACTGATTCGCATCCAGAACGACCTCTTCGCCGTGGGTTGTGAACTGGCCACCATCGACCGCCCGACGCGCCACGCTGTGGGGGCCGACGACGTCGACCGGCTGGAGAGGGCCATCGACGAGGCTGATGCCCTGTGTGGCGGATGGCACGGATTCATCCTTCCGGGTGGTTCCCATCCCGCGGCCCTGGCCCATGTGTGCCGCACGGTTTGCCGACGACTCGAACGACGCATCTACAGCATCGACGACGGCGTGCCCACCGACCCCGCTTTGTTGCAGTATGTCAATAGGTTAAGTGATTATCTATTCGTCTTGGCCAAGAAGATAAACATTTTGCAGGGCGTTGAAGAAAATATTTGGAGAAATCGTTGATTATATCATTATCGTATACTATCTTTGCATCCCGAAAAGCCAGACCACCCGTGGTCGCCATGAAATAGAACAGATAATCAATAAGTTAAAGATATGTACTGGACACTTGAATTGGCCTCGAAGCTGGAGGATGCTCCCTGGCCAGCGACAAAGGAGGAGCTTATCGACTATGCCGTGCGTAGCGGAGCTCCGTTGGAAGTGATTGAGAACCTGAACGAAATTGAAGACGAGGGCGAGATTTACGAAACCATCGAAGATGTCTGGCCCGACTATCCCACCAAGGAGGATTTTCTTTTCAACGAGGACGAGTACTAAGGCTTGCATCTTAGCCTTAACCAGTTAATACCAGCGAGACGAACAATACTGTTTGTCTCGCTGGTGTTTTGTGTGCGAGGCCATCGTGCCTGCGGAAGTGAACATGCCTGGTGAGCAAAACTGACGGCGGTGGGCGGCATTCATGACAGCCCTGCGAGGGAAAGTATATTCATCGGGCGATGAATGTACGCGTATCGCACGACGAATATATAAACATCGCCGACGAATGTATATTCGCCGCCCGATGAATATAGTTTGCCATGCAACGCCGTCGGGAAGGGGGCGCAGGGGTTGCCTCATCGTCTAAGTTTAATTAGTGGTTTTCGGATATTCTATAAGTATGATAAATAGAGATAGTTCGTTTGGGCTGGATACTCGGCAGCAAGGGTATCAATCTGGTTGACTGTTGGCATGATGCCCAACTCTTGCCGCCATTTGCGAACCGTAAGTCCAGCCCGCTCCATCTTCATGTCTGCTTCGAGGCCAAGAGCACGAGCAATCTGGAAGTCGGAGAATCCATAAGTCTTTGCTTCAAGCAACAACGTGGAGAACTCTGGGGCTTCGATGGCTTCAAGAAATTCAGAATACTCTGAGCCAGAATAGTATTCCGTTAACCAAGAGAACTCTTTCAGCCTCTCATTGACCAGCATGATGTGCCTGAGCTTCTCAAGAAACCAACAGTCTATCTTCGTCAGTTCATGAATCTGTTTTACGGAATAGCCCATCGCCATGGCCTTAGCGACTGCAAAAACACGGATGTCCGTGGCATGCCTGAGCGCTTCGATGACGTTCGGAATCTTAATCTCATGGTTATCGACAAAGCCATGCATGCCCTGTCCAATCATGCGCAAGCCCTTTTGGATGGCCTCCTCGAATGTGCGGCCGATGGCCATCACCTCACCTACGCTCTTCATGCTTGAACCCAGTTCGTGGTTCACGCCGTGGAACTTCGAGAGGTCCCAACGCGGAATCTTACAGACGACATAGTCGAGGGCAGGTTCAAAGAAGGCGCTGGTGGTCTTGGTGACGGAGTTCTTCAATTCAAATAGTCCGTAACCCAGTCCGAGCTTGGCAGCGACGAAGGCCAAGGGATAGCCCGTCGCCTTTGATGCCAAAGCAGACGAGCGGCTCAGACGAGCGTTGACTTCAATGACACGATAGTCCTCGGAAGCAGGGTCAAGGGCGTACTGCACGTTACATTCACCTACGATGCCGATATGTCGGATTATCTTGATGGCAAGGGCACGTAGCTTGTGGTATTCGTTGTTCGAGAGCGTCTGCGATGGAGCAACGACAATGCTCTCGCCTGTATGGATGCCGAGCGGGTCGAAGTTCTCCATGTTGCAGACGGTGATGCAGTTGTCGTACCTGTCGCGCACCACTTCATATTCAATCTCCTTCCATCCTTTCAACGACTTCTCTACTAACACTTGAGGAGAGAAGGCAAAAGCTTCCTCTGCCTGGGTCAGCAGTTCCTCATCGTTGTCACAGAAGCCCGAGCCAAGGCCACCGAGAGCATAGGCTGCACGAAGGATGACGGGGAAGCCCAGTTCGTGAGCGGCCTTCTGTACCTCCTCAATGGTATTGCAAGCTTCGCTCTTGATGGTCTTCACGCCAATCTCGTCAAGACGCTTGACAAAGAGGTCGCGGTCTTCGGTATTGATGATTGCCTGAACGGGTGTGCCAAGGACTTTGACACCATATTTCTCGAATACACCTTTCCTGTAAAGCTCCACGCCGCAGTTCAAAGCTGTCTGTCCGCCGAAACTCAGCAGGATGCCGTCCGGCCGCTCCTTCTCTATGACATGCTCCACGAAATCAGGCGTGACAGGCTGAAAATAGATAGTGTCCGCCACGTCTTTCGAAGTTTGGACAGTTGCAATGTTAGGATTGATGAGCACCGACTTGACACCTTCCTCTTTCAAGGCTTTCAGCGCCTGAGCACCGCTGTAGTCAAACTCTCCCGCCTGACCGATCTTGAGAGCACCGGAGCCAAGAAGGAGGACTTTATTGAAGCTTTGAGGTTTTGGGGTTTTGAGGTTTTGAGGTGAATATACCTTATAACCCGAAAGCGAAGCGACCTCATAACCTGAAACCTGACGGACAAACTCATCGAACATCCATTCCGTGTCTGTTGGTCCTGAGCAGGCTTCAGGATGGAACTGTGCAGAGAACCATGGCATTGTCTTGTGGCGTATGCCTTCGTTGGAGCCGTCGTTCATGTTGACGAACAGAGGTTCCCAGTCGGCAGGCAACGTCGAGGCATCGACGGCATAACCATGATTCTGGCTTGTGATGAAGCAACGGGTGGTGCCCACAAGCTGCACCGGCTGGTTATGACTGCGATGACCATACTTCAGCTTGTATGTCTTTGCACCTGCAGCCCTTGCCAAGAGTTGGTTGCCGAGACAGATGCCCATGAGGGGCCGCACATTCGGATTGTTGAGGAAGGTGCGGATGTGCTCCACGGTCTTATTGCATTGCTCAGGGTCGCCAGGGCCATTCGCCAGGAACAATCCATCGAAGTCAAGTTGGTTGAAGTCATAGTCCCACGGAACCCTGATGACTTCAACGCCTCTATTCACCAAGCAACGGATGATGTTTGCCTTTACACCACAGTCAACAAGAACGACTCTTGGAAATGAGGAATGAAGAGTGAATAATGAAGAATTTGCTGCCGCCGTAGGGTCTGGCTTGTACGTGATGACCTCCTTGCAGCTCACTTGCTCCACCCAATTGATGCTACCATAGTCAGCGTGTTCGGAGCAATCAGAGTTCTCAGAGATGATGATACGACCTCGCATCACGCCAGACTCCCTGAGCCGTTGGGTGAGCCTTCGCGTGTCGATGCCCGTAATGGCAGGAATCTTTTCCCGCTTTAGCCATTCGGCAAGCGACTCCTTGGCATTCCAATGGCTGTACTTCTCGCTGTAATCTGCCACAACGAGGCCCTTGACGTGAATCCGCTCGCTTTCCATGAACTTGGGCAAGGGCTCGCCTCCTGTTTCAGGAACGCCATAGTTTCCTATCAAGGGATAAGTTGTCACCAGTATCTGGCCTGCATAGCTCGGGTCGGTGAGGCTTTCTGGATAGCCTGTCATTGCCGTGTTGAACACCACTTCGCCCACAGCATTTGCTTCGTAACCAAACGACCAGCCGCAGAACTCTGTGCCGTCATCAAGTATCAGTCTCGCTTCTTGCTTCATCTTATAGTCAAATTGT
>CALZQV010000039.1 GCA_945828295.1 uncultured Prevotellaceae bacterium
GGTTTATCTTCATGGGTACGTTATTGAAGTCGCGGGTCCTTAGCACGTTGCCTTCATTGTCTTTGGCCGTCACCGTGAAGTTCATGGTCGTTTCCGGGCTTGTAAGGAAAGTAAAGAATCCAAAATTTAATGTATCAGCTGCTGCGTATTTCGTAGCATCGAAGGAATATGTGCGGCTTTCCACTTTGCTTCCCATGCCGGTGAGTGCATTAAAATGATGGCTTCCCCCATTGCTTGTGAATGAAATCGACTTGAGATTCGACGGATTCTTTCCACTGCTTATGAGATTGAAGCATGCTACGGCACGCTTGAGTACCACGTCTTTAGCTTCTGTTTCAGGTTTGTCGACGGTGATGGTCTTCTTATCATAGAAGAAGTCGGGAACGTAATCGTCCTTGTAACATATAGCAGTGATGTCGGCCATAATTGCCATGCGTGAACCCTGATAACCCAACATTACCACGTTGTAAGAACCATAGGGCAGGGAAGCGGAGAATGTACCATAGCCGTTGTCTCCTTTATTTTGGTGCTGATGGATGACGATGGTGTCTTTCTCAGCATCGTAGACGGCAAGGTCCAAATGTGCAAGTTCATCCACAGGGTAGGTCTCGGCTCGCGTGGGGTCGTCCATGCTGTATTGTTGGTAGTTGACAACCTCGAATGTGATGCGCCCCACTTCGGCGGTGGTGGGCGTGGTGTCGTCGTCACTGTGGCAGGCAGTCAGCAGCGTGAGAGCCACCGCAAGAATCAGCGTAATCTTTTTCATTATAAAGGTATAGTGAATTAACTAAGGTCGGCAAGCGAGGTATCGCCGTCGGTGGCCTGCAAGCTTGCGCGCAGTTTGCGTATCTCGTTCCAATAGGCATTGCCTTGCGACCATGAGATGGGAATGCGGCCATTGCCCTGATTGTCGAGTCGGCGTATGATGTCGTTGACCGTAATGCGATGGATGTCCTGCTTGGGCAGGTAGTGCTGGTGTGTGCCCGTGTCGTCGTTGGTTTCGCTAATCAGGCCGGCTGCAGTAAGTTCATAGAGCAGTCCGCGCACGATGGAGTGGGGCAGGCCAGTGTCGCTGGCCAGCGTGTGGACGGTGTGGGAAGGCATGCCCTCGGCAAAACGATGCGCGATGCGTGTGAGCAACAATATGCACAGCGCGTCGTGGTCGCATCTCGACATGTTCTGTGAGTCCTGTGTGAAGGCATATTCGTCGACACTCTGGTTAGCATAGCTAATTTGAGCCCCAACGAGGCAGATGAGCCACGAGATGTTGAGCCACAGCATGAACATGGGCAGTGCGGCAAACGAGCCGTAGATGGCGTTGTAGCTTGACAGCACAATCTGATAGTGGATGTAGAGATACTGGAGCAGTTGGAACAGGGCTCCGGCCACCAGGCCCGGAACGAGCACCGAACTCCACTTGACGTGGGTGTTTGGCATCAGCTTATAGAGGGCCACAAAGGCTATGCACCACAGCAGTGCGGGGGTGCACTGGATGACAAACTCCATGGTGTTGCTCAGCATGACGTAGTTGCTGAAGAAGTTCGAGATCGTAATCAGGAAGATTGAGAATCCGCTGGTGACTATGATAAGCAGCGGCAGTATGACGAATATGGTGATGTAGTCGATGGTGCGCCGATAGATGTTGCGCGAGGAGCGCACCTGCCAGATGGTGTTGAAGGCCGTCTCGATGCTTGATGTGAGCATCACGACGGTGTAGAGCAGGATAATCAGGCCCACACCCAGAAAGACTCCGCCGTGGGTGTGCTCGAGGTATGAGTCGATGAAGCCCAGCACGGTGTCGGAGATGTCAGGATTGATGTGGATATTGTTGCGCAGTTGTTCTTCGATGACTGAACCAAAGCCAAATCCGCGCGCCACGGCAAAGATGATGGCCAGCACGGGCACTGCGGCCAGGATGCAGCTGTAGGTCAGGGCTGCGGCATAGCTTGTGAGGTTGTTGTAGCAAAACCCGTCGATGGTGATTACCGTGCGTCGTGCCAGGCCTATCCAGAGCCTTTCGCCCCAAGGCAGTTTTCCGTCGTTAATGCGCCAAATGTCGCGTGCCAGGAATCGCTTTATCTGATTTAGTGTTATCATGCCTATTCCATAATAAAGAAAGAGGAAGAGGTCGCCTGTAAGCCGGGTTCTGTGCGCAGCTTGCGCTGCCGCTTGTCATTTATCTACGACCGCTGTTGCCAGTCGGTCTCTATCGTTCTACCCTCCAGCTCGGGCGGGCCGCCCTCAGTCGCCGGTATACATGAACTTTCAACATCCGGGATGCACAGCACGCGTGTCGCCACGCGCCTGGTGGGCTCTTGCCCCACCTTCTCACCCTTACCGCAGGTGTTGACCTGGCGGCGGTTATTTTCTTCTGCATCGACTAGCCCTCGCGGACTACTTCCCGTTAGGAAGCGGATTGCCCTGTGTTGCCCGGACTTTCCTCTTGCCCCGAGGGGCCAGCGACAAGCCGGCAAGCTCTTCGTCTTTCAGCACAAAGTTACGGTATATAATCCAAAATTCAAAATCAGAGATTCAAAATTGTTTTAACGAATGTGAAAACAGAGGTTGGTAGCCTTAAATAGGTTTAAAAAACAACTGACAAAGTGACGTGTGATAAAAGTTTTGCATTAACTTTGTGCCATTGAAATCGAGACCTCCAAGAAAGGGATAATACAAACAAATAAATAGAAGTATGAATAAGAAAGCGAAAACATGGATGGGCGCCCTTGCCCTCGTCTTGGGCAGCAGCGTCGTGACTGCTGCCGTAGTCAGTAACAAACCGAAGCAGACTCCGCCCGAGCCGGCACCGATGGCGGCTCCTGCCGCCGTACCCAGTGCTTACGTCGACCTGACGAACGCTGCCGAGTCGGCGGTTAATAGCGTTGTGTATATCTCCGTAACCATACAAGGCAAGACGCAGCGGGTGCAGGTTCAAGACCCCTTCGACGACTTCTTTGGTGACTTCTTCGGCTTTGGCCAGCGTCGCCAGCAGCCGCAGCAGCGCGAATACAGGCAGCCCGACCGCCACGGAGCTGGTTCTGGTGTTATCATCTCGCAGGATGGTTACATCGTGACCAACAACCATGTGGTAGGACAGGCCGACGAGATTAACGTAAAGCTGAACGATGGCCGTGAGTTCAAGGGGCGCATTATCGGTACTGACGAAACGACAGACCTCGCCCTTGTAAAGATTGACGCCAAGGATTTGCCCGCCATCAAGATTGGTAATTCGGATAACCTGAAGTTGGGCCAATGGGTGCTGGCTGTGGGTAATCCCTTCAACCTCACTTCCACCGTAACCGCTGGAATCGTGTCGGCCAAGGCTCGCACGCTGGGTGCCAACGGTGTAGAGAGCTTCATCCAGACGGATGCTGCCATCAACGCAGGCAACTCGGGCGGTGCGCTGGTCGACGAAAGAGGTGAGCTCGTGGGCATCAACTCTATGATATACAGCCAGACGGGCTCGTATGCCGGCTACGGCTTTGCCATTCCCACCACGATTATGAACAAGGTTGTTGCCGACCTGAAGGTGTACGGCACCGTTCAGCGCGCTATTCTTGGTGTGCAGGGACAAGATGTCGACAAGTACATCGACCTGGAAAAAGCTAAGGGCAACACGCCTGAACTGGGCACCGTGAAGGGCGTCTATGTGGCCAAAATCACTGACGGCAGTGCTGCCGAGGAGGCTGGCCTGGAGCAGGGCGATGTCATCACGAAGATTGACGAGAAGGAAGTAGGCAAGATGTCGGAACTGCAAGAGCAGATTGCCCAGCACAAGCCAGGCGACAAGGTGAAGATTACCTATCTGCGCAACAAGAAGGAAAAAGCAGTGAACGTAACCCTGCGCAACGCTCAGGGCACCACGAAGGTGATGCAGGAGGTTGACCTCGACCAGATGGGTGTGAGCATGAAGCCCGTCAGCGACGAGCAGAAGGCTTCGTTCAACCTCAGCTATGGTCTGGAAATCAGCGCCATCCGTCGTGGAAAGATGATGGAGGCCGGCGCCACTAAGGGCACAATCATCCTGGAGGTGAACGACCGCAAGATGCAGACCGTGGAGGATTGGGTCGAGGTTGTGAAAGCAGCCAACCAGTCGAAGGACCGCGTTCTCTGGATAAAAGCCATTAAACCCAGTGGTCGCAAGGATTCATTCGTCATCGAGCTGAACGAATAATATATCAAATTGAAAATTAATGCGTTGGAGCCTGGACGTGCCATAGTCCAGGCTCCTTTTTTAGTAATCCCAAACAAAACAATACGTGACCCTGCTACCATCGACGCATCGTCGGGGCTTCGTCGACGCATCGTCGAGGCTTCGTCGACGCATTGACGAGGCTTCGTCGACGCATTGACGAGGCGGGGTTGTTGCATCGATGGTTTGCCCGGCTTGTTAGGCGCCTGACCGGGCATGCCATAATGAAAAGAATTGGGAAACGGAAGAAAAAAAATAAAAAAATGCTTGCTTTTCCCGCTTTTTTTATGTACTTTCGCGCCGTTTACTATGCACTATAGAAAATGAAGCAGTTAAAAATCACCAAAAGCATTACGAATCGCGAGAGCGCATCGTTGGACAAGTATCTGCAAGAGATAGGTCGTGAGGACCTGATTGTAGTGGAGGAAGAGGTGGAACTGGCACAGCGCATCCGCAAGGGTGACCGCGCCGCGCTGGAGAAGCTGACCAAGGCCAACTTGCGTTTCGTGGTGTCTGTAGCTAAACAATACCAGAACCAAGGCCTGTCGCTGCCCGACCTTATCAACGAGGGCAACCTGGGCTTGATTAAGGCTGCCGAGAAGTTCGATGAAACGCGTGGTTTCAAGTTCATCTCTTATGCCGTATGGTGGATTCGACAGAGCATCCTGCAGGCGCTGGCCGAACAGAGCCGTATCGTGCGCCTGCCCCTGAACCAGGTGGGTTCGCTCAACAAGATTAGCAAGGCCTACAGCAAGTTTGAACAGGAGAACGAACGCCGCCCCAGCCCTGACGAATTGGCCGAGGAACTGGACCTGCCTGTCGACAAGATAAGCGACACGCTGAAGGTGAGCGGCCGACACATTTCCGTCGACGCACCCTTCGTCGAAGGCGAAGATAACTCGCTGCTCGACGTGCTCGTCAACGATGATTCGCCCATGGCCGACCGCACGTTGGTCAACGAGAGCCTGTCGCGCGAAATCGACCGTGCACTCGACACGCTGACCGAGCGTGAAAAAGCTATCATACAGATGTTCTTCGGCATCGGCCGCCAGGAGATGACACTGGAGGAGATTGGCGACGAATTCAATCTCACTCGCGAACGTGTCCGCCAGATTAAGGAAAAGGCCATACGCCGCCTGCGCCAGAACTCTAAGAACAAACTCCTAAAATCATATCTCGGATGATGAGACGCTGGTTGATGGGATTGCTGCTCGTCGGCCTGGTTGCAGTGGCCTATGGCGCGACGGCAAAGCCAAAGAAACAACGCGTCTACATGTTCGGCGTGGCACAGTCGTTTACCGATTCTGTGGCCGTGATGACCGACCTGCAGGGAGTCGACGCCTACATCATGCCCAATGGCTTCCTGGCCGACCGCTCGCTCTACAGCCTGCAGTTCAACAATTATCTGGTGGCCAAGATGGGGCAAGGGCGACTGACGTGTGCCGTCTTCTTCGACAAGAATAAGGCAAAGGCCGAAAAGAAGTTCGAAAAGGTGCGCAACAAGTATCGCGGGATGCCCAACCTGATACTGCAGTCGTTGGGCATCGACGTCTTCCGCTTCGAACCACAGGAGTGGGTGGAAAGCGAAATCACGGATACTGCTCCCGTGCCCGCGGAATCCGACAGCATAACAAACAGCCAAAAGAAATGAGGGTAACCCACTATCGTGTAGGCGGACATCTTTTCCGGGTGCAATACAAAACCCAGGATTGCGATGATTCGTTGATTCCGTCGTCCCGCCCCTTCCTTGTCCAGGAAGTCGACGGCGCGGAGCCTTTGCTCTTCGAATTGACTGTCGACAATGACTTTGTCTATGAGGGCGGACGCGAAGAGGTTGGGCAGTTCGACGGTAGCGGGAACAACTATGGTGTATATCTCCTGCCCGACGGAGGCTACGAAATAGAGATGAGTAACCCGGCGGCCGTGCTCTGCGGCTGCATGTATGCCGACAAGGACTTCAGCCGCGTAACGGTCCGTCTCTTGGCCGACGATTTCAATAACCGCAACTTCGCCCTGAACAACGCCCTCATGATGGCCTATGCCTTTGCGGCTGCCGACAAACAGACGCTGCTCCTTCACGCCAGCGTCATCCGCAAGGACGGCTATGGCTACCTGATGACGGCACCCAGCGGAACGGGCAAGAGCACGCACACCTTCCTTTGGTATAAAAACATTCCGGGCTGCGACCTGATGAATGACGACAACCCCGTCGTGCGTATTCTCGACGGCACCCCCATCATATACGGCACTCCCTGGAGTGGAAAGACTCCCTGCTACCGCAACATACAGGCCCCCGTGGGCGCTATTGTGCGCATTCAGCAGCGCAAGAAGAACGAAATCAGGCGCATGTCGCCCGTTGAGTCGTTAGCCCAATTGCTTCCGGCTGCCAGTAGCATGAAGTGGGACAAGCGCGTCTATCTGGGCGTCTGCGATTCCCTGTCGCAACTCATCAGCAAGGTAGGAATCTATGAGTTGGGCTGTCTGCCCGATGCCGACGCGGCAAGATTGTGCTATGAAACAGTTCATGTTTAAGTTGCTGCGCCTCCTGATGGCCCCACTGCGCATGAGCTATCGTCGTCGCAACGGGGTGGAAAGTCAGGCGGAGAAGAAGGAAATACCGAACGCAGTGCTTTTGGGAATGGCGCGCGACATGATTCGCGAAGGCCACACGGCCACGATTTCTGTCAAGGGCTACAGCATGCGTCCCTTCCTGGAACACCTGCGCGACCGAGTCATCCTCGACGCCCCAAGCGAGCTGCATGTCGGCGATGCCGTGCTGGCCGAAATATCACCCGACCATTATGTCTTGCATCGCATCATTCGCCTCGAGGGCGACATCGTGACCCTGATGGGCGATGGGAACGTGCGCGGAACGGAATCATGCAGGCGGAGCGAAGTTGCCGGCGTGGTGACGCATTACCTGCGACCCAACCGCACGCTATCGGCCAGCGACCCTGCGCTCGTAAGGCGTATCCGCATGTGGCGCCGCTTGTTGCCCGTGCGACGTTATTTGTTGTATATATATCGTGCTATAATATGAAAATAAAAGAAGGGTTCGAGCTGCGTACGGTTTGCGGCGAGAACGTGATTGTGGCCACAGGCCTGAAGAATATCGACTTTTCGAAGATTATCAGTCTCAACGAGAGTGCTGCGCTGATGTTGCGCGAGGTGTTGGACCGTGAGTTCGAGGTGGCCGACCTGGTAAAGGTGCTTACCGATAACTATGAGGTAGACGAAGCCACCGCTCTGAAAGATGTCCAGGCCTTGGTGGCGCAGTGGAGCGAGATTGGGCTGATTTAAGGCCTGGTCTCCATTACGCGATAACCCACGAGGCGGTCGTAGCGCCCTCCCTGCGGACGGTGGTAGACGAGTATGATGTACTCGTTCTCCGTCTCAAAGAAATTTCCGTCGGGCGAATTTCCGTTTTCCTGTAAATACATGTAGTTATAGTAGCCCTGTTTCAGGTAGACAGAGGCCTCGTATTGCTTGGCTCCCTCGTTCCATTCCATCTTGCACTCAGAATCAGGAAGCCCATTGCTCCATTGTCCCCATATATGGGGAGCCCCATCGGGCAACTCTTCCTTGCATTGCAGGGTGAAGTGGACCCACAGGTACTCGCTCTCCGTTGCGTCGGATCCGTCGTCGTTGCGCATCACGAACGCACCGTTCTGGTCTTCATTATATTCGTAATTACGGGCGGGGCGGTCGGCGTAGAGGGTTGCGTGGTAGTAGGGCTCGTACCAGCGCATGTTGTCGACATTTAGGCCGGGCTTCTGTACGTCCAGAATCTCGAACTTGTGAAACTCGTTGCCTGCCGGAAAGATGAGTGCATTGCAATGTGTGAACCCTATGCCGTGAGCATTCTGGATGTTAGGCTCTAAGTCTACTACGCGATTGTCGGTACGGCGGTTTTGCATGACTACGGTGTGGATTTCCCTCAGGGGATCGACGACGTTATGGGGGCCGTAGCTTATTTGATATGACAGCTGCTGGTGGGCTTCATTGAAATCGATGTCCGTGTTACCGCTGACTTCGGCCGTAATGCTCATCGACCTTTCGGCCAGGCAGAATTCTGCAATCAGGATGGGGGTGTCGCGGTCGTCCTCGTCATATATCGTTATGCGATAGTTGCCGGATAGGTGCAGTTGGGTGCCCTCGTTGGGCAATGTCAGACGGTAGTGGGTGTAGAGCTGGGTAGTGTTGAACGAGTTTTCGTAATCTTCAATCGGCTGGTCGTTAAAGCCGGAAAGGAAGTCGCTCTCAAACAGTCCGTCGGATTCCGTCCAGTCGGCGTTGCAGTGTTGGATGTGGTAGATGAAGCGATGGTAGTCGTGACTCATTTCGTCGAACTCGATACTCACCTGTTGCCTCTTGCCCAGTTCGGCAATGGCAGGGGCAAGTGGATTCCCGTCAACCATTACTTGCAGCGAGCGTATGTTCGTGCTGAACACTTTGTTCTGCTGGGCTAACGCAATTAGCGGAAAACAAATAATGAAGAGCAGTATTATTCGCTTCATAGCTTTACTTCGATGACTCTTATTCCTAATTGTGACGGGTGTTTTGCCATGTATTGATACAAAGTCATGGGCTCTGATATCACTTGGCGGTGTATCTGGCTTGCGTTTAGCAGGTGCAGGCGGTTGTCGTGGCCCCATTGGGCAAAGCCGATGTGCGAGGTGTCGAGGCCGTCCTTTCGGGTCACGATGGCCAGGATGTCACCATTTTGAATTAAGCCAAGTGTCGAGTTCTTCGGCTGTCCCAGCTTCGCATGGGGAATATAACGGACGTGGCGCCCCTTGCTTTCTAACTCAAATTCTCGAATCTTTTCCTGTGCTTGGGCGTTGCCTCTGAGCATGGGGTAGGAGTTAGGATGTTGGCTCATGTAGTGGAGGTCGAGTGTTTGGTCAACACTGATGTCGCTGCCAAGTTCTCTTTCCTTCACAAAGCCAAGCCGCTCATTGCTGTCTATCCATTGTGTGAAATAGTGGTTACGTGATGGGTAGCCGTTGATTATGCCATCTCGATATCGAATCTTCGTGAGGTTGTGGCAATAGTCCTCATATTTCGTGCTTCCTTGCTTCTGAGTCATTGCGAGGGCGATAGCCGTTTCGACAAATGTTGTACAGTCGAGTGCGTTCAGGTTCACGACTAATTGCTCCGTGTCGTTTATTTCCAAGGTCTGCCCGACATATGGCGTGCCGATAAGTTGCTGTGCATACCATAGATGGGTAGGCGCAGTTGCTTCCGCTCGTCCGCGTTCCAGCAATCTAACGACTTTCAGGCTATCCTGCTGCGAATATGCACAGAGGGATACGAGCGTAAGTACAAGGAGCAACGTGTGTTTCATTTCTTAAAGTCTTCGATATAGCGCATCTGGTTCAGTATCCAGGTTTGCCGGCGAAGCATATAAGCCGATGGTGTCTTTGAGCTGAAGCGCAACGGGTTCGGTAGTGTGGCCGCTATCAGTGCACAGTTGGCTCGTGTCAGTTGCTGTGCAGAGTAGCCAAAATGTTGTTGTGCTACGGCCTCGGCGCCATAGATGCCGTCTCCCATTTCAATGGAGTTGAGGTACACCTCCATAATGCGTTCCTTGCTCCAGAAAATCTCGATGAGTCCCGTGAAATAAGTCTCTAACCCTTTGCGGAACCATCCACCGCCGTTCCAGAGAAATACGTTCTTGGCTGTCTGTTGGCTGATAGTCGAAGCCCCGCGTTTGCGCTTGCCTTGTTGGCGCTCCTTAATGGCATGGCCGATTTCGTTAAAGTCAAACCCATGGTGCTGCAAAAAGCGTTGGTCTTCGCCAGCCATAACGGCCAAGGGCAGGGAAGGGGATATTTCATCCAACGGCACCCAGTGGTGTTTGAGTCGTATCTTTTCGCCTCGGCTAACCTGTTGCGCGCATCGGATAATCATCAATGGCGTTACATAGACCGGGCACCAACGATAGAGCAAAACAGAAAGGATTGTACTCCCCAGAAACAGGAGTACAATCCTTCTTATAATCTTTTGTATTCTCTTCATAGTTCTAGACTTCCAGGAAGCACTAGACTATCTAGAGCATCTGTAACGTTTACGCTTACTTCTTGGCTTCTGCCTCAGCAGCCTTAATCATTTCTTCACTGGCCAGCAAGTATACCTCTACACGACGGCTGGCTTCAACATCTTCGGTCTTGCCGTCAGCCTTGTAAATGAGGAATTTGGGGTCTTCGCCATAACCAATGGAGCTCTTAACCTGCTTGCTGGCAACCTTGCAAGTGCCAGTCAGATAGTTCTTCACTGCATCAGCGCGGTCCTGGCTGATTCTCAGGTTTATCTCATCGCTGCCGTCACTGCTGGCGAAGCCGCATATAGCAACGTCGATGTCGGTGTTGGTGTTCAGAACATCGTCGGCGAACTGCTTCAGGGTTGTCTTAGCATTGGTCTTCAGGGCAGACTTTCCAACAGTAAACAGGATGCCGTTGTCGAAAGTAACCTTAACACCGGGCAGACCGTTTGAGTCTTCAATGCTCTCAACCTTAGCGTTTTCGAGAGCCTTGGCTGCCTTGGCTGCCTTATCCATCTTATGACCAATCAGGGCACCAGTGGTTACACCAGCAGCTGCACCAGCGGCAGCACCGATAATAGCACCTTTCTTTGCGCCGCTCGAACCACCAACGAGATGGCCGATGAGCGCACCAATACCTGTGCCAGCAGCACCACCTGCTGCGGTGCCAATCATTGAACCCTTAGCCGTGTTGTTCAAGTTTCCACAACCAGCAAAAATAAGTGCTACGCTCATTGCGCTAGCCCAAATCTTCAAACTTTTCATAATCGATAACTTTGTTTGTTAAAAATATAGTATCAAATACGATACAAAGGTACAAAAATTATGTATTATAAATTACAAATTGTGAAATATTTTGTACCTTTGCACGCGAATTAAAGATATTTAGTTATAGAATATGGCAAAGGAACTAGATTTTCTCACAAAACGAAGTGAGGATTACTCAAGATGGTATAACGAATTGGTTGTTAAGGCTGACCTGGCCGAACAGAGTGATGTGCGTGGTTGCATGGTTATAAAACCCTATGGATATGCAATTTGGGAGAAGATGCAACGCCTGCTCGACGATCGTTTCAAAGAAACTGGTGTGCAAAACGCTTATTTCCCATTGTTGATACCAAAATCCTTCCTTAGTCGTGAGGCTGAACATGTAGAAGGCTTTGCCAAGGAGTGCGCTATTGTCACACACTATCGATTGAAGACAAACGGCACGGGCGACGGCGTCGTTGTTGACCCTGCTGCCAAATTAGAGGAGGAACTGATTATCCGTCCCACCTCTGAGACTATAATCTGGAACACGTTTAAGAACTGGATACATTCGTATCGCGACCTGCCATTGGTTGTCAACCAGTGGTGTAATGTCATGCGCTGGGAAATGCGCACCCGTCTCTTCCTGCGTACAAGTGAGTTCTTGTGGCAGGAGGGTCATACCGCTCATGCAACTCGAGAGGAAGCCGAAGCGCGCACTCGCCAAATGATTGGGGTATATGCCGACTTTGCTGAGAAGGTGATGGCTGTGCCCGTCATTCAGGGTGTGAAGAGTGAGACAGAGCGTTTCGCTGGCGCGCTCGATACCTATACTATTGAGGCAATGATGCAGGACGGTAAGGCATTGCAGTCGGGTACCAGTCATTTCCTCGGACAGAATTTCGGAAAAGCATTCGATGTGCAGTTCCTGAATAAGGAGAATCAGGCGGAATATGCTTGGGCTACTTCATGGGGTGTGTCTACTCGACTGATGGGTGCTCTCATTATGACACATTCCGATGACAATGGCTTGGTTCTGCCTCCGCGCTTGGCTCCTATCCAGGTGGTGATTATTCCTATAGGCGGCAAGCCTGAGCAGGTGGCAGCAGTAGATGCTGCGGTTGCCCCCATCATGGATGAACTTAAGCAGATGGGCATTAGTGTGAAGTACGATAATGCCGATAACCGCCGTCCGGGCTTTAAGTTTGCCGATTACGAATTGAAGGGCGTTCCTGTGCGTCTTGTTTTGGGCGCTCGCGACCTCGAGAATGGTACGGTTGAAGTAATGCGTCGCGACACATTGGAGAAAGAAACACGTCAGCTTGAGGGTATAGCTGAATATGTGCGCCAGCTTCTTGATGATATTCAGCAAAACATTTACCAGAAGGCAAAGGCATATCGCGATGCTCGCATCTATGAGTGCGACAATTATGAGGACTTCAAGGCTCGTGTGAAGGATGGTGGATTCTTCCTTTGCCATTGGGATGGTACCGCCGAGACGGAGGCAAAGATAAAGGAAGACACCCAGGCAACCATCCGTTGCGTACCCTTTGGCTTTGAGCAGACACCTGGCGTTGATATGGTAAGTGGTAAGCCTTCTGTTGCTCGTGTGCTGATTGCTCGTTCGTACTAAATCGTACGTCGGACTTTTTGCAGTGTAAATAGGCGATTCGCATCTCGTGGTAAAAAAGTTTATTGTTTTTTTGATTATTCTGTTTGCTGCGACCTTTAAGGCGGCAGCCCAGTTGGTTACGGGCGTCATTACGGACAAGGATTTCGATGAGCCGATGCCCGGCGTCCATATATATTATGTTGATGATAAGTCGACAATGGTCGTCAGCGACATCAATGGTAAATATAAGATAGCTGCACGCAAGGGACAACTGGTATTCTCTATCGTGGGCTATGACCATTATATGGCTGAAACTGACGGGAAGGCACAGAAACTGGATGTAAGGCTGACGGAGACGGCAAGTGCCCTGAACGAGGTAGAGGTCGTACGTAAGAAGCAAAAATACAGTCGAAAGAACAATCCTGCCGTGGAGATGATGCGGAAGGTTATCGCTGCAAAGAAATCGAGCGACTTGTACGCTAACGACTTCTTTTCTTATCAAAAGTACGAGAAGATGACGTTGGCCTTGAATGAGTTTACGGAGAAAGTATTCCAGGACGACCATTTTAAGCACTTCCCTTTCCTGAAGGAACATGTTGAGACCTGCCCTGAGACGGGTAAGCTCATATTGCCCCTGACCGTTGAGGAAAAGGTCAGCCGCCAGATTTATCGCAAGGACCCCAAGACGGAAAAGACCATTGTCATAGGCCAGCATAACGAAGGCGTTACCGATTTGATAAACACGGGCGATATCGTTAACAATATGCTCGCCGACTGCTTCACGGATATTGACATCTATAAGGAGGATGTGCGCTTGCTTCAGTATCCTTTCATCAGTCCCATATCGACCAAGAAAGCCATAGGCTTCTATCGTTATTTCATAGTCGATACGGTTATGATTGACAAGCAGGAGTGCTTCCATTTGGACTTTACACCGAACAATGCCCAAGACTTTGGCTTCTCTGGTTCACTGTATGTTCTTGCCGACTCAACGTGGCGCCTGAAGAAGGCTCATTTGAATATCCCGGCACGCAGTGATGTGAATTTTGTCGAGCAGATGGATGTTATGCTCGATTTCGAACCGCTGCCCACTGGCGAGCAGGTAGTGAAGGACAATAAGATGATAGTCCAACTCAAGCTTGCCTCCTTCATCCAGAAGCTTCAGGTTGAGCGCACGGTCCGCTATGGCAACTTTGACTTTACGATGATTCCGGATCGTTCGTTTAAGATTCGTGGCGACGTGAAGGTTGAAAGCTCCTCGCAGATGCGTGACGAGGCTTTCTGGGAGGAGTATCGTCCCCAGCCCTTGACCCATAGCGAGAAACAGCTCGATTTGTTCCTTGAGCGCCTCAAGAACATCAAGGGCATGAAGTACATTATATGGATAGGTAAGGCTTTCATAGAGAACTATGTGGAAACCTCAATCAATCCCGATAAGAAGAGTCTGGTGGACATTGGACCGGTAAATACCATGATCGGAAGTAACTTTGTGGAGGGCTTCCGCTTGCGCGCCAGTGCCCAGACTACCGCCGCCCTTAATCCGCATTGGTTTGCCAAGACCTATGTGAAATATGGTTTCGGGGACAAACGCTGGAAGGGAATGGGCGAAATTACGTATTCATTCAATAAGAAAGACCATTTGCCCCGCGAGTATCCTGTGCATAATCTGACGTTTACATACACCAATGATGTATGTTCGCCCAGTGATAAGTTCGTGCCCACGGATAAGGATAACGTGTTCTTTGCGCTGAAGTGGACCCCTGTCAAACACATGAACTACTACGAACGCTATAACCTGCTCTTCGACTGGGAGTGGGAGAATGGTCTGCGCCTGAAAACGCAGCTGCGTCGTGAGTGGAACGAGGGGGCGGGAGCGCTCTTCTATCAGACGCTGAACAATGGCATGCTCGATGCGAATAATGTGCTTGTCCCGAATAAGAATGGATACATGCCCCATAAGATTCGTTTCACTGAGGCTACTGTGGGACTTGAGTTCCAGCCGGGCGCAACCTACATAAACACGAAACAGCGTCGACTGCCTACAAATTTCGACTCGCCTATCATGGGCATATCCCACACCGTCGGTATGAAGGGAATCCTTGGCGGCCAGTATAACTACAACTTCACGGAGTTGACCCTATACAAGCGATTCTGGCTACATTCGTGGGGTAAGATTGACTGCTATGGCACGTATGGCATGCAGTGGAACAAGGTGCCCTTCCCCTTCCTGGTGATGCCGGCAGCAAACTTGAGCTATATCATGGAGCTGAACTCGTTCAATTTGGTGAAGAATATGGAATTTCTGACGGACCGCAATACTTCCATATTCCTCTCATGGGACATGAACGGAAAGATTCTAAACCGCATACCGTTGGTTAAGAAGCTCAAGTGGCGTGAGTTTATTGGACTTAATATGATGTGGGGTAAGCTGACCGACCGCAACAACCCGATGCTGGCCAAAAATGCTGGAGATGACATGCTGATGTTTTTCCCCGGCACATATAGTGGCACGCAATTCACCCCGGCAACGCACGTTATGAATCCGCGAAAGCCCTATGTTGAGGCTATTGTCGGAATCCACAATATCTTCAAGCTGTTCCATATTGAATATGTCCATCGTCTGACTTATATCTACGCCAATACTCAGCGATGGGGCATACGTTTCACCTTCCGCGTAACGTTCTGATTTGGCTTACTAATCGTAGTTGATGGTGCGCATCCGATTGTAGATTTCTACGTCCATCGGCAGCGTAATCTTGTAATTCAGCATGTTGCCTTCTACGATATGTAGCGGCGCCCAACCGATTTCATTAACGAGCGTGAACAGCGATTGCGAATCCGTTATTCCCTTATCCTTTGCCCGTTCGGCGATGGTTGTCAGGTCGGCCATGCGGAAAGTTATCGGAGTCTGAGCCCGCATGAGACTTTCGCGCGACACGTAACCTTGTGAGGTCTTCCCGTCTTCGGTGCGGAGATAGGATTCGTGGCTGAAGAGTGCGGTTACGGCGTTCCCCTTCTGGATGCAGGTGAGAATGTTGTTGCTGATGATTTCGTGGGAAATGAACGGACGCACACTCTCGTGCACCATGATAATGCAGTCCTGCCCCGTTCCGGCTGTTTCCAGGCCTTGTATCCCGTTGATGAGGGACTCATGGCTGGTCTTTCCGGATTTGATGGTGTGGCGGAACTTGCTGATGTGCCCGATGTGGGCCTGATGCTCCACGTAGTTAGCCCATTCGGGGCTGCACACCACCCATATCTCTCCGACCAACGGATGGCGCTCGAAGGCTTTCATGGTGTGCAGCAGTATGGATTCACCGTCGGTTTCGATAAACTGCTTTGGACGCCTCGACTGCATGCGTAGTCCGTAGCCTCCAGCCAGTAACAGTGCAATAATCTTCGGGCTATCGTTCTTCATCGTTCGTCAGGGCTTTGTCGAATTCTTGGCAGAATGTCTCGTGACGATGCCGGGTGTAGAATCGCACGGGCTCGAGGATGAATATCTCAAACAGGGGGAAGATAATGGGGTATCTCACAAGGAGCGAAAGAAATAGCACCCCGACGCGCAGGTCGAAAGTCAGCACGTTGGTCAGGGGCATCAGTGGCAGGCTCTTCTGGCGGAAGTTGGCGCGCAGGTCCGTGGGTATGGAGCTTCCGTAAACTTCTGCCAGGTGCTTGTGGAAAGCCTGGAAGCGCGGGGTCTGTGCCTCCTGCCCATGTGTGTAGCCCCGATAGAAGAACAGGTACATTTTTTCGAACCACTCGTTTCGCGTCCATCGCAGTGCGCGAAAGCGTGCATCCTGTCGGGCAAAGGTGTCGAATTCGCTTTTCTCGTTACCGAAGGCAAACCAAAGATGTATGTTGCGATAATAGTCGGCCAGAGCTGCCTGTCGGGCGTGGCAGATAAAGCCTGAGTAGGCAAGCACGGGCCACACCCAAAGCCCGTGGTCGGATTGCAGCCGCAAAGCGAGCCCTAAATAGATGCAGAAGAACCAGATGTCGCCGGCAAGCCCGTCGAGCAATCGGCCAACGAGCGTTTTTTTGCCCGTCATGCGGGCTAATTGCCCGTCGGCACAGTCATACCAGTTGGCCCAGATGAGCAGTGCCATGCCGATGAGGTTCATCCGAAGGTCGTCGAAGTAAAAGAAATATCCGCTTGCTGCCCCGATGACAATGGAAATCAGCGTTACGGCGATGGGGTGTACGTTGAGAGCCTTAAAGAATAGGGCCCACACATAACCGGGTGTGCGGGTGACATATAATTCGAAAGGTCCTTCTGTGTCTTCCGACTTCATCGTGGCCCTGACACGTTCTTTTAGGCTCATTCCGTGCGTGTATTTATTGCAAAGGTACGAAAAAAACTTGTTCTCAGTTTGTTATTCATAATTATTTTGTATATTTACGCTTGGTATTACTCTGAAGGAGACCGCTCAGGACGCTGCCAACGAAGTAGTTGACGCTGCTAAGGCTGAGGCTGACAAGGCTCCCGAGGATGCTAAGAAGCTGGGTCTCTAATAGATTGACTTTTTAAAAGACAAAGGAGGGCAACGTATTTCGTTGCTCTCCTTTTTTGTTGTCTATGCATATTGTTTATGGCATCGGGCACCTGCTTAGTTCCTGAAGGTGGAGGCGGGGAGGCCAGCGTCGGCCAGGATGTTCCGCAGTTGAAGAGTCGCGCTGCGGGTTGTCGAGGCCCGTGCCGTAGGTGATGCTGTTGCCGATGCAGCTCACGCGCACTTTCCGGGTGGCGCCCAGGGCCGTTGTGCTGAGGGTGAAAAACAGGGTCGTTTTTCCGTCAATACATGGACGAGCCTCCGTCCATGCGTCGACGAGCCTCCGTCCATGCGTCGACGAGCCTCCGTCCATGCGTCGACGAGCCTCCGTCCATGCGTCGACGAGGCCTCGTCCATGCGTCGACGAATTTGGGGCCTTGAAAGGGTGGGGCAGAGATGTCGCTTTTCGCGCGCGCGTTCCTTTATATATATATGCCTGAGCTGGTCATCTTGTCACCTCCCGGCGCTGCCGCGACTGCAACCTATGGCTCACCGCAAGTAGGGTAGCGGCAGTGGCGATAACGGCCTCCCTTTGTTGCTAAAAGTTCTTAAATATGTTAAAAAAGATTAAATCTAACGTTTTTACCCCATGCGCACGTAAATAAGACAAAGAAAAAGATTGTCTATACAGAAACTTTTTGTAACTTTGCACCCCGAATAGGCCAAATTGTGCCCTTATGCGAACGAATTGAAAACAAAAATACAATAATATAATAATCTAAAAAACAAACAAAATGCCTACAATTCAACAATTGGTAAGA
>CALZQV010000040.1 GCA_945828295.1 uncultured Prevotellaceae bacterium
GATAGTATCGCGAGTGGCCTCGCGACGCAATGTGTCGGCGGCCGCAATAGTATCGGCTATACTGTCGGCACGGGCAGCCTTTTGCCTGACGTAGTAGTACGAAGAAGGGACAATAGCATAAGCAAGCATACCTATCATGCTTGCTACTACGATTGCGGTCAGTATCTTCGCCTTCAAATCCTTCGTCAATCTTTGCGGACGCAAAGATACTATTTTTTGCTGGAAAATAGGTTAATATGAGTGTAAAATAACGCTAAATGGCGAATATTTCGTGCCAGTGGCAAAAGCGTTCCACACCTTCGTGGCCAAACCAATCGAGGTTCTTCAGGATTCGCTCGTATGTCTTCTGCTCGTCGAGGTGTGATTTCGAGTAGAACTTATCGGCGTAACATATGGCTTGCTCCTCAAGTGTTTCGGGCGAGAAGTCGCGATGCGGCAAAGGTAGTTGCTGACGTTCTATCTCGCTGACTGTCAGTCCCGTCCCCGTGTGCCTTTCTGCCACGCGGGCATGTTCGGGGAACCCTTCCTCGCGAAGTATCTCAGCTCCGACTATACCGTGTCGGATGTAGGGCTCTTCCCCGAAACAGGAAATCGACGGCGCATTGCATCGTATGATGCCGATGTCGTGCAACATTGCTGCTTCATAAAGAAACTGGCGGTCCATCGCCAACTCGGGATGATGGTCGCAGATTTCCAGCACCATCTCCGTTACTTGCCTGCTGTGGGTGAGCAGTATCTCCTCACACCGGGGATTCTTTTCGTAATATTTATGTATGAGTTCCTCTGGATTCATGGCTTAACAAATTTCTTACCTTCCTTCACGTAAATGCCGCCTGTCGGACACAGCACTGGCCTTCCACTCAGGTCATACACCCTGCCCGTGCCGCGTGTTGCTCCTTGTCCGTTCCCGTAGAGGGTGTCGCTGATTCCATCAACGGCTTCGGCCGAATTGGCCGTAAACGTGTATTCCTTCACCACGTCCCACGGGCAACGCACGAGCAGCGTGTATGTCTGCCCGTCGACAAGATGCTGGAAACGGGCACTTAATTTTTCAGTTCCACCCGCCGGCGTGCTCAGTATCTGCCAATGACGGGTGTCGACGGATTCGCCCTCGGGGAAGAGACAGAAGGTCACAATCCTGCCCGCATATCCCCATTGGGCCTTGTTCGTGACTTCCATTGAGAAGTCGGCCATCAGGTTATCGTCGCTGAGCATCTGGCGGCACGCGACATCGCTAAACTCAAGAACCGGGCGTGTGCCCTTAACGATGTTGACGGGCATTTTATAGGGTAGCGTCTCGTCGTCGGCCGAGAAACTGAGGATGCGCTCCCCCATCTCCTTAAACTGGCAGTACACCGCCCACGTCTTCGTCTCGCCTGGCAACAGGTCGACGGCAGACAACGCAACGTAGTCGGCCTGATAGAAGATGGCCGTGTCCGTCGGCAAGTAGGTAAGCACCTCAAAGGTGTAGTTCAACTTCTCCGTCGTATGGTTCGTCATCGTGAAGTCGGCAATCGTGTATCCCTCGGTGTCCGGCTGACGGCGGAAGGTGATATCATCAACGGTCACGCCGGCAAACGCTACCTCATTGGTGAGCGAATCCGTGATGTCGATATCCACCTTGTCGGGATGAATGAACAACGCCGCATGGTTGGCGAAAAGGCCTATCTGCAAGCCCTGGAGCGTGGGCTCGTCAACAGGCTCAAAGGGAGTCAGGTGGTCGAGGTCGAAGTAACCGTCATAATCTCCTCCATATCCCCAGTTTACATGATAATAGCCCTCGGCATCCACTCCATCGATGTTGAAGGCGTGTCCGCCCAACGCGATGTTGTGGCCCGTGTAACAGATAGGACGGCCCTCCTCCAGTTCGTGGCGCAGCAGGGCGTTCCACTGGGGCGAGGAATACAGGCCCCTGTAGCGGTGAACAGCCGTCTTGTAGCCAAAGACCCGGCTTAGCGGTTCGAGGGCTCGACTGATGCTCGCCCCGCTTGAGCCCACTCCCCACGACATGTGTACCGCCATTCCGCAATAGTACGACAGGTCGCTCACGGCCTGAGCCTGCTGGTCGGTAAACGCTCCGTTGTAATCATAGAGAATGTTGTCCCAATCGATGCGCGTTCCGGGTAGCACATCGCCCACCTGATAATGGTCGGTTTCCCATCCGTGCAACGTGTCGAGCAACACTTCGGGATAGCGATAGTACGTCAGGACCTGTTCGAGGCACGTGGCCACACAACCAACCAGGCAACGCTCTTCACTCACCACGCCCTCGTCATCCTTATAATAAGGACACGAACGATTATAGGGGTCACTCTGGTGGCGGGTGCTTTTAAGCAGGGGAGCCACTGCCCTGCCCTGCATCCGTTGGCCATATCTGGGTTGCGTCTGGTAGGCACGAAGGATTTCCTGCAGTGCAGGCGGCATATCGGCAGTGATGTGTTGCGGGTCGAAATTCAGCGAGTGGGCCAACACGCGGCCGTCGCGGCGCAACTGATACTTTTTCGAGGCGACCGGCACCATACATAGTACGGCAATTATCGTGAGAAAGGTTCGTTTCATGGGGTTTGACGTTGTCTGACGGCTTCGAACATGAGGATGGCGGCCGAGATGGAAACATTCAGGCTATCAAGATTGCCCAACATGGGAATGCGGATATGGCTGTCGGCAGCCTGTCGCCACTGGTCAGTCAGGCCCGTCGACTCGGTGCCCATAACGATTGCCGTGGGGCGTTTCATATCAGTGTCGTAGTATGGTTTCGAGTCTTGAAGCTGCGCCGTGAGGATACTTATGTTATGGCTCTTTAGATATCGGATGCAGTCCTCCGACGAACAGGCTATCGTGGGAACCGTGAATATGGCTCCGATGCTGCTGCGGATAACGTTGGGATTATAGAGGTCGGTCAGCGGGTCGCACACGATTACGGCACTCACGCCCGCAGCATCGGCCGAACGCAGGACGGCACCCAGGTTTCCAGGCTTCTCAACGCTCTCGAGCACGACAAACAAGGGTGCCTTCGTGGCGTTGCACACCACATCGAGTTCGCTGAGCGACGACGCACGACTACGCACCTCCGCAACAACGCCCTCGGTGGTGCCACGATATGCGATGCGCTGATACACAGCCTCTGACACTTCATATCGACGGCATTGGGGCAGCCCGGCAAGGTTACACAATGAGGGACAGACATACAGGGTGTCGACCTCAAAGCCTGCCTCGATGCAATGCTGCAACTCGCGCTCGCCCTCGACGACAAAGATACCTTCGGAACGACGGAGGGCCGATTTCTGCTGGAGCTCCAGCAGGCGCTTGATGCGGGGATTCTTTGTACTGGTTATTGTGTCCATATCAATAGAGGACTACGGCACATTCGGCTGGTATCACAACTCGGAAGGTTCCTTTCTTGTCGAGCGTCACCTTGCGGGCTGAAGGCGATTTACCATCGTCGCCGTCGCTCAGCCAAGTTACTTCTTTGCCAGCAATCATGGGCAGTTGCGTGTTGATGTCGAGCGCCTGTTTCTGAGCATTCAGGGCAGCAACGTACCAACGGTCGGCATGGCGACGAGCTATGATGATATACTTTCCGGGATATCCATCGATGAAGCGCGTCTCGTCCCAAAGCGTGGGCACTTGGCGCATAAAATCGATTTCGAACTTTGGCGTAACCTTCTCGTCAAGGTTCAGCGGTGTGAGGGCAAAGTTCTGGACGGCCGACTGGAAGGCAATGGCTGTTCCCAGCTCAAACACGTCGCTCACCCGGCGCCTTGTGCCACCGTTGTTCGTGCGATTCAGTCTTTGCTGCAGCACGGTGCCGCCGAACTCCATTGCCCCGACAGTGTTGCGACAGAAGGGATGCAACGTGGCGTTGAAGCCCTCCATATCGTCGAAATGCTGATTGAAGACAAGGTTCTCGCTGGCCAGCACAGCCTCGCTGCCGACGTAGTTGGGATACATGCGTTCCCAGCCGCGAGGCAAGGTGCAGCCGTGGAAGATAACCTGTATGTCGTAGTCGTTGGCGTCGGACAGGATTTGCTCATAAAGCTTGATGGTCTCCTGCTTGTCGCCGGCAAAGAAATCGACCTTGATGCCTTTGACACCATGCTCGTGGAGCCACTTCATCTCGCGCTTGCGCACAATAGGACTATACATACAGTTCTTGGCACACTGAGGAGCATCGTTCCAGCCGCCATTCGAGTTGTACCACACGAAGGGGGCTACGCCCTTTTCGCGACAGAGCTTGAAGAGCTGCTCCATACGCTCGCGCCCGATGTTCGTTTCCCAACCGCCGTCGATAAGGCAGTATTCCCAACCAAGCTCCGCTGCCAGGTTAATGAAGGCAACCTGGTCGTCGTAGACGATGCTGGCATCTTGCCAGATAATCCACGACCACGTGCTGCGCCCGCCACGGTATTTGAAATTTGGGGCATAGAGTTGGTCGACGACGTCCCAAGGAACGGTTGTCTCAACGATTGGTGCCAAGCCTTCGGACAGGGTTATTGTTCGCCAGGGGGTGGAACCAGGCAAACCGAATTGTGCGCCCGTGCTTCCGAAGCCGTTGTTCTCGCCTTCCATGGGGAAAGCAATGCGATAGAGGCCGTCGCTCGTGGCGTCGGACAGGTGGGAGCCGCAATAGCGGCCGTCGAGTCCCGTTTCGCTCACGAGCACCCATCCGTTGCTGCCCTCGTGGAAGAGGCACGGGAAGGTGTAGCCCTGGTGGTAGCGCGAGGGCGTGCCGATGGGTTCGTCGGGGGTGTATTCCTCTTCATAGGAGGGTTTGGTGCGCTTCCATCCGCCCATGGGCGTGCACTGGGGCGAGAGGAAGGTTGTAGTGCCCTTGGGCAGGTTAAAGCCCGTGGCCTCTCCCGTGACAACGATTGCTGCCGTTTCCCCCTGCATGGGGATGTCGTAGCGGAAGGCGATGTTGTGGTTACCCACCCGGAAGTCGACGGCCAGGGTCTTGCCCTGTGGCGTCCTGACGGTGAACAGTCGTTGCTCATACTCCTTCTCCACGTGGCTCTGCTTTGATTGCCAGAGGTCGTAGTTGCATTGCAGACGCTGACCAGTGACGTTTGTCAGGACGAGGTTGCGACTGAAGTCGGCCACGTTGGAATAGAGGCCAAGCGGGGAATCCTCAAGCAGCTGCACGTCGAGCGTGTCTTTCTTCACCACACGCCGGTAGCCGGCCGAATAGGATAGTTTGCCATCATTGAGGCTCACGTCGGCATAGGTCAGGCCGTCGGGGCTTGTGATACGTGTCGTCTGTGCACCAAGCTCCACGGGAGCGAAGGGCAACGAAAGGAGCATTCCCAATATTACTTTACGATTCATATATGTTGTATGTTTTGTAGTTATTATTTCTTGTCAGAGAATTGCCAACCGCGGAAGAGCCGGCCACTCCCTTCGAGCTCGGCTCCGAAGTAGAAGCCGACATTGGTGGGCTGGTTGTATGCCACGTTCTGCGCCGTGATGCTGTGGCGATAGACTGGGTCTTGCAGGAACGTGTGGAAGCGATAAGGCGTGGGCAGCGTCGAGACATAGAGGCGAAGGTGGCGGCTGTCGCGGGTGCGAACAAGCACTTCCTCGCGCCAGTCACCTACGATGTCGGCGGCCAGGCATGGGTTACTCTTTGTGCCGTTGTTGAACTCGCAGCCGTCGAAGCGCACAAGGGTTTCGACGGAACGAGAGCCGGTGAAGTCGAAGGGCTGCCCCGTCAGCGATTCTTCTGACGCGAGTTCGTCGGCACGCTTGTTGGCATAGCGGTATTTTGTAACCGCCTCGTGGTCGAGCATTTCACGCAGGAGGTCGCCATCCCACCACACGGCGAAGTTAATGGGGATGCGAGCTACGGAGTCGACGACCTCGCCCTTCACGTTGCGGATGCCGCCACTGGCCGACGACCACATTTCCAGACCAGGGTTCGTGGGGTCGATGTCTGCGGCCATGCATCGCCCGACATCCTTCGACGAGCGCAGCTGGAAGAGGACCTCTCCCGTACGGGCATCGCGGAAGTCCGACCCGTCGCGCTTGTTCTCGTGGCAGTCCCACACCTGCAGGCGGTCGTCGAGCGGGAAGAAGGAGGTCAGGTGGATGGCATCGCCATGACCGAAGCCTGTCGAGTAAAGAGGACTTCCGTCGTCGTCGATGGCCATTGAGCCATAGGTGATTTCATCGCGTCCATCACCGTCGACGTCGGCCACGCGCAGGTTGTGATTGCCCTGTCCGGCGTATCGACGCCCGACTTTGTTGGAATCGAAGACCCAGCGCTGGGTGAGTTGTTTGCCGTCGAAATCCCAGGCGGCAAGCACCGTCCGCGTATAGTAGCCGCGACACATGACCACCGAGGCATGTTTGCCGTTGAGATAGGCCACGCATGCCAGATAGCGGTCGCTGCGGTTGGCGTAGTTGTCGCCCCAGTCGCGCAGGTCGCCCCGCTCAGGCACGTAGTCGACAGTGTGAATGGCGGCACCCGTGCGGCCGTCGAATACGGTCAGGAACTCGGGGCCTTTGTAGATAAAGCCTCCGCGTGCCGCCTTGCGGTCCATGTTATTGGGCCATCCGGGACCGCGGAACTGCTCGCCGGGGTTTCCGTTGGCCTGATAGCTCTGGGTGTCGGGCTGACGCACGTGGTTGGCCGCAGGGTCGCCGATGACGCGTCCCTTGCCGTCGCGCGTGCCATCGCTGGTCTTGCAGACGAGTTCGGCACGCCCGTCGCCGTCGAGGTCATAGACCATAAACTGGGTGTAATGGGCTCCGGAACGTATGTTGCGCCCAAGGTCGACGCGCCACATCAGTTTGCTGGTCGTCTGGCCGTTCTTCGCGGTCTTATTTCCAAGGATTTTATAAGCATCGATGAACGTATTGTTAGTGATGCCCGACTGCGAGTTGTCCCTCGAGTTCGAAGGGTCCCACTTGAGTATTATCTCCATCGAGCCGTCGCCGTCGAGGTCGGCCATTGTGGCGTCATTGGCGCGATACTCAACGTTGCGCCCCTCGGTGTCCTTGTATCCCGTGGGCTTCTCAAGCGCAATGTCCAGGTAGCCTATGGGGGCATCGGCGGGCAGCGTCCACTGGTTCACGCCTCGTTTGCTATCACCCGTTACTCTCACTTCATACACCGTCTTCTTTCCGCCGGGGTTATAGTCCATAAAGGTGGTGCTTTCCATGGCACTGCGATGCCCCACCAACTTGCCGTCGCGGTAGATGTCGAACTCGGCCGTGAGTGCATCTTCGCGCAGATAGCGCCACGAGAGCAGCACGCTGTCGCTGGAGGCTCGCACGGCTACCAGCCCACGGTCCAGTTGTTCCATCTTCAGGTTTGCGTAGTCGTAGCGCGACTGCCCGTGTGCCGGTGCACTCGACAAAAAGGTCGGCAGCAGGAGTAAAAGCGATACTAAGTGTTTCATGTCTTTTGCGTTAAGGTCAATACATTATATAATATAATGTCGATACAAAGGTAAGGAATAATTTCCAGCCTTGCAATACCATTGTGAAAGGATTTTGACGCAGAAGTGCAAACATTGCGTGACATTCTTCCGACACCGCCGACGGATGTACATTCATCGCCGACGGATGTACGTACGCCGCCGACGGATGTCCGTTCATCGCCGACGGCGGAAGAATGTCGTACGTCGTTTGCAGTTATGGAGCATGATGTTTAGGGGAAATCATTACGTCGCTTCACATTTTTTCGTATATTTGCACCCCGAAACCGCAACGAAGCGGCTTCGCAAACCTAATAATAACAACATGAACAAGAAACAGACAAGGGGCTGCAGCGTAGCGACCTGGAAGCAGTACTCCCACAAGGGATACAGCGCCTTCGCAAGCATGGGCCGTCTGGTGCGAATCGGCGTGTTGAGCGTAGCTACACTATCTACGGTGACACCCGTCGAGGCCGAAACGGAAGGCATGGCCACCAGCACGACCAATGGCGACGCGAAGACGCTGGACGAGGTCCAGATTACCGGCAGCATTGCCCCGCTGACGCAATTGCAGTCAGCACGCATCGTGAGTGTGCTCACGCGCCGCGACATTGAGGCGGCTGGAGTGCAGAGTACAAACGACCTACTGAAATTAGCCTCGGGCGTGGACGTCCGTCAGCGCGGAGGCTTTGGTATTCAGACGGACATCAGCATCGACGGAGGCACATTCGACCAGATTACATTGCTTCTCAACGGTGTGAACATCAGCAACCCACATACCGGTCATTTGGCAGCCGACCTGCCCGTATCGCCTCAGGACATCGAGCGAATCGAAATCCTCTCGGGCGCCGATAGTCGTGTCTACGGCGGTTCTGCCTTCGGAGGCTGCATCAACATCGTGACGCGGCGCGACACCACAAACAGCGTTTCGGCCGGAGCCGAAGGGGGCATGTATGGGACGGCACAAGCCGAAAGCCGACTCGCTCTCACCTCTGGAAAACTGAGCAACCGCCTGAGCGGCGGCGGAGGGCGCTCCGACGGAGGCACAACCAACGACAACTGGCGCAAAGGTCAGCTCTACTATCAGGGAAACTTCGACCATCAGCAGTTCGACCTCAACTGGCAATTCGGCTTTACGAAGAAAGCCTATGGCGCAAACACATTCTACTCGGCTGCCTTTCCCAACCAGTTCGAGCGCAACGAGCGTTACATGATGAGCGTAGGCGCCGAGACAAAAGGAAAGTTCCACTTCCAGCCCTCTATTTATTGGAATCGCACGTACGACAACTTTGAACTCGTCAAGGGCGAGCGTTTCGGCGAGAACTTCCACATGACGAACGTCTATGGGGTGCGGCTCAACGGATACTTCAACTGGGTTGGAGGCCGCACAGCCCTCGGGACAGAGGTCCGGAACGAAGGCATACTCAGCACCAACCTGGGCAAGCCCATGGACACGGGTGAGTATCTACTCGTAAGAGGCGACAAGAACGTCATGTATGACCACAAGGACAACCGCACGAACGTGAGCTACAACCTCGAGCACAACATTCTGCTCAACCGCTGGACACTGTCGGCTGGCGTGATTGCAAACATGAATACATCCATCGACCACACGTTCCGCTTCTACCCGGGTGCCGACATTGCCTACCGCCCGGCCACGAACTGGAAGCTATACGCCTCCTACAGCAAAGGGTTCCGCCTGCCCACCTTCACCGACCTTTACTATAAGTCGCCAACCCTGAGTGGTAACACGAATCTGCGCCCCGAAGTAAACCACTCTATGCAAATCGGTGCACAGTACGCCCGAGAAGGTCTGCGCACCACCCTACGTCTCTTCTACAACCGGGGGCACAACATGATTGACTGGGTCATGTACAACGCAACGGATATCTATCACTCAACATCGTTTGAGCTTGATAATATGGGCGTTCAGGCAGAAGCAAAGGTAGACTTTACCAAGCTCTATAAGAAAGATATCTATCTTCGCTCGCTTTCAGTCGGTTATACTTATATTCATCAGAACAGGAGAGACGATATCGTAATCTATCGAAGTAACTACGCGCTGGAATATCTCAGGCACAAGTTTACGTTGCAGCTCGACCATAAAATCTACGATCGCCTGAGTGCCAGTTGGGCGCTGCGATGGCAAGACCGCGTGGGTTCCTACACCTTATACGAAGGTACCTATGTCGACACCGCAACAGGATATCTGCGTGGGACCAACACGGGCCGACTGGTGTCCTACGACCCTTATGCAACGCTCGACCTGAAGCTGCAATGGACCGACAAGTACTATCAGGTGTATGTGCAGGGAAGCAACATCACCAACGGAAAATATTATGATTTGGGAAACGTGCGTCAACCCGGCATATGGGTGCTGGCGGGAGCACGCATAAACTTTAGGTTTTAGCCAGAGAGAGAATACTGATGCGAACGTCGGGCTTCGATGCCACAATGCTTTCGGCAAAGGATAGCATCGTAGCTCCGGTAGTGATGACATCGTCAATGAGAAGAACGTGAAGGTGAGGGATGGGACGACGCACCCAGAACAAATCCTTCACGTTTTCTATGCGCTCTGAGTGTGACATGTGGGTCTGTGTCTTGTTGTTGCGCACACGACGCACATAGCCAGTCAGGACGGGCAGCCCCGTAATTTGCGAAACGCCCAGGGCCAACTGCTCGCTCTGGTTGTATCCGCGCTTCAGACGGCGCCGCCAGTGCAGCGGAACAGGGATGATGCATTCAATCCCCTCGAAGAAGCCCTCGCGCTGCAGTTTGAGTGCCATCTGACGGCCCAGCCATCGGCCAAGGTCGGGGCGGTGACGATATTTCAATTGATGGACCAGCCGATGTATTTCATCATCAGCCCCGTATCGTATGAAACTGCTGCATTGCTCTACTGGCAACTTGCCCCAGAACACACGACTGACATCATTGTCAAGATAATCTTGAATCGATAAATATGGGAGTTGCAATAAGCACGAAGTGCACAGCTTTTCCTCGCAAGGGTTCAGGTGCTTTCCGCATATCGCACAATAGCGTGGACTCAACAAGTCGCGAAAATCACGCCACCACGTCGTCACCTTATTCATAGTCTTTAAAACACAAGCTACAAAAAACAGCGGGGAATAATATCCTCGCTGTCTTAAATGTTCGATGAAAGTGGGCCTTACGCCTCGGGCAGAACGCTCACAGTCGAGCGATCGCGACGGCCTTTCTTAAAGCATACAACACCGTCGGTCAGGGCATACAGGGTATTATCCTTACCCTCTGCCACGTTCTGACCAGGATAATGGCGGTTGCCACGCTGGCGAACGATAATGTTGCCGGCAACACACTTCTCACCACCAAAAATCTTCACGCCCAGTCTCTGAGCTGCGCTCTCGCGGCCGTTCTTAGAACTACCAACACCTTTTTTATGTGCCATGATTTCTACGATTTTAAATGGTTAAGCAACTACTTCCTTGATAGTCAGTTCGGTGAACTGCTGACGATGGCCGTTCAACTTGCGGTAGCCCTTGCGACGCTTCTTGTGGAAGACGAGCACCTTGTCACCCTTTACCAGGGGAGAAACTACCTCAGCAACAACCTTGGCGCCCTTGATTTCGGGAGCACCTACGGTGATGGCACCGTCGTTGTCTACCAACAACACTCTCTCAAACTCAACAGTCTGGCCGGCCTCGGCACCATCAATGTGGTGTACGAAAAGCTTCTTACCGGCTTCCGTGCGGAACTGTTGACCGTTAATCTCTACGATTGCGTACATTGTTTAATTTGTTTATTTAACGGGTTTTACCGGGAGGCGAGACTTTAACTCGAAGTCCACTTTACTGAGCCCCTTCGGCATAAATCGGCCACAAAGGTAAAAAAAATGTGCGGAACTGCCAAGCAATCCCGCACATTTCTTTATAAATAAAGTGTTAGTTCTTATTTTTTGCGGCCGTTCTTAGTAAGCTTGACCACTTTGGACTCCTTGGCTTTGTCATACTTTTCCCAAAGTTTCTTCTCGGCACAAGTCTTCTTCAACTGCTCGGTAAAGGCCTTTGCCTTTGCTTCGCTCTCAGCTTCAGCCTCAGGCGTTGCATAAGCGTGCTTGTAACCATTCTGCACATCCCAGAAACCACGAGTGAAGTCAGGGAAACTTACTGCAGCACAGTTGTGGTCCATCGAAAGGGTGCCCAGTTCAGCCAGGCAGCACCACTCGGCAAGGTCATAAACATCCATGTCAAGAGGCAAACCATTTTGCAGGCAGTATACCATGCGGGCATCCATGAAGAAGTCCATACCTCCGTGGCCTCCGACCTCGGCTGCCATCTTTCCATACTTCTTAATAATGGGATGCTCGAACTTCTCTTCCAGAGCCTGACGCTCAGCGTCGGGCAGGAAAGAGTGGCTGGACAGGTTGTCGACCTTGGGCTGCTGACCAGAAGCCTGGAGCTGCTTAGCATCCAGCGCATAACCAGAGACGGGATACTTATTGGCAAAGCCTTTGGTTCCGGTGAGCTGATACAGGCGGTTGTAGGGCTGGGGATTCATAACGTTATGCTGAATCTCGACAACCTTACCGTTTGCCGTGCGCATAAGTGTTGTGGTGTGGTCGCCGTTACGGAACTCGTGGCACTCCTTACCAGTAGCCTTCTCCACGTATTCCTTACCATGAACGCTCTTGGTGTCCATTGCTACCAATGTGGTGAAACGGTCTCCTCGGTGAATGTTCAGCACCTGTGCAACGGGACCAAGTCCGTGAGTGGCATAAACGTCGCCACGATTTTCCTTATTGTACTTCATACGCCAGTGCAAGCCCTGAGGGTCGCTGCCATCGGGATTCTTCCAATAGTACGCCCAGAAGTCGTCAAGGTTATGGATGTATGCACCCTGAGCGCGCAACACCTCACCGAATACGCCATGTTGAGCCATATTCAGGGCACGAAGCTCAAACCAGTCGTAGCAGCAGTTCTCAAGAATCATGCAATGGAGACGTGCCTTTTCAGAAAGATTGATGAGCTCCCAGCACTGCTCCAGATTCATGGCCGAGGGAACTTCGATTGCAGTGTGCTTTCCATTCTCCAGTGCACACTTTGCTACAGGGAAGTGATGATCCCAGTCGGTTGCTACGTATACAAGGTCGATATCGGGACGCTTACACAGTTCCTCATATCCTTTCTCGCCACTGTAGATGGCTGCTGGCGGCAAGCCTGCATTACGCAGGTACTGCTGACACTTCTCGGCACGTGCCTCCTCATAGTCACAAAGAGCCACAATCTGAGTACCGGGGATATGGGTAAAGCGCTCAACAGCACCAGGGCCACGCATGCCCAAGCCCACGAATGCCACGCGAACGACGTCAAGTTTTGGTACCGCCAAGCCTAATACATTCTGTTGGCCGACGGGGCGTGCTGGTGTATCTACTACAATGGTTCCCTCCTCCCAGTGCCACTTGGTGCTAGGCGACAGACTCTGTGCCATAAGTCCACTCACGGAAAGACATATGGCAAAAAATGAAACAAGGATTTTACGATTAATTTTCATCTTTACATTAGATTATTAGGTTAATAAAGTTATTTTCGTCACAAATATACAAATTTAATCGTAGAAGAAAAATTAAATCCTCAAATTTATGCGTATCTTTGCAACATGTTACAACTATATATCGCCCGCCACGGGCAGACAGAAGAGAACGTTCAACGTATCTTGCAAGGACAGATGCCCGGGCACCTTACCCCCGAGGGGATTTCACAAGCCAAGCAACTGAGCAAAAAACTTAGTCAGGAGGAAATTGATTTCATCGTCAGCAGTGACCTGCAACGGGCCATTGACACGACTCGCATCATCGCACAACCGCATGGAGGGCACTTCGCACTTGAACCACTCTTGCGCGAACGCGACTTTGGCATACACACGGGCGGGCCATACTTGCGGATTAGCCATGCACTCGACCCATCGGCTGAGACCATTGAGCAGGTTGCACAACGAGCAGCTGATTTCCTTAATAAAGTGAAAGACGAGCACGACGGAGAAAAAGTTTTAGCCGTCAGCCATGGTTTATTCTTACGAATCATGCAGGCCGTATACTATGGAGTAGAGGCTCATGCGATAGAGAAAATGGAAAATGCCGAAGTGCGCATACTCACATTGGAGCCTTCGCAGCACTTCGACACTTCTGTCTTTGCTGAAGTCGGCGCAACCGCCAACTAATATTTCACACCGTTTTCTTAGTATTCCACCTCAAGCGGTTGTTTCAGGTGGCATGCATAGCTTTGCATCAGAGCATCCCAGACCTGCTGGTTGGGGACATCATATTTGCTCCAGCCCGTTCCGCAATAAAAAGTAAAGTCAGCGCCTTCACTATATTGTTTCTGACCAATAACATGTCCCACAGCCCCACTCTTCTTCTCCTTCATGGGGACATAACGCAGGGCCTTCATCTTCTCAGGGAACAATACGCCGATATACAACTGCCCATTTTGTCCTTTTGGCGTATCCATGGCGTCAGCATAAGTAATGTAGTTCCACTTCTTATTAAGCGTATAAGACTGGGGCTGACTTTCGTGCACTACAATGCCTGCACATACTTGCGAAGTGGGAACTTTGCCATCGAAACGTACAGAGACGCGTGCCATATGAGTTCCTCGGTCCTGACTTATCAGGCGCGTCTCGCGTACGCCCTCACGCTCGTACATATATTCTTTAACGACAAAACGCAGCGGACCATTCTCCACGATTTCGGCCTTTTCATAAACATCGGGGAGCAGCAAGTCGTCACCCTTAATGAGTGATGGTGCACCAACGCCGAGCGTTGCACCAACTGTGTATGCATCCATGCCCTGCCCACGGTCGCGATGATAGGTGTAGAGATCGCGATGGACCTGGGCCCACTCGCCGCCGCGGCCTTTTTTCTTCAATTGCTCATTTACCCCATAGCTAGTAAGTTCGTTGCGATACAACTGGTCTTGTATGGGATACGTTACATTTTTTGTGAATATGTCAAACCCTGCCACTCCCTTGTTGTGCATCTTTGGGCCATAGAATCGCCACGCGTTCTTATCGTTCTCCCAAGTAAGGTCGTCCTCGCGATTCGGATAGATGCGTCCGTTAACGTCCAGACGATAAGATTTAGGTTCGCCAGTGACAATCGTAAATGTAGCAGAAGACTTGGGGGCAACGAATACTTGAACCAATATCTTTCCGTCAGATGTCAACTGATACGGCTGCTCAACACGGTCGCCATCGAGCACGAGCATTTGGCGTCCGCCTCCGATACGAAGCTTGTCGAAGACCTTCTGGGCGGACAGTTCTATAACATCATGACGTTCGTCATACGATGGATTCTTAACCGTGAAGGCCATTTGACGTGGATTGTTGGCTATTGCCGGCTCGCCCTCTTTCCTGCCATAAGAGGCGGTGCTATCGAGGTAGCGCACTCGTTCACAAGCAGCAAGCAACCAAGCACCCGTTCCAAAGGGAGCCTGACTACGGGCATCGACAATTTTTGTCGGGTCGGGCTTCTCACCGATGGGCTGAACATATCCGATGCTTCCATCCGACTGCAAGGCTACGGTGCTAAGGTACTTCCAGGCTTTCTCAATCGTCTCACTATACTTTTCTTTATCTAAGTATCCGTGATTAACGCCCCACAAAAGGCCGTAGCAGAAGAAGGCTGTACCCGAGGTCTCTGGGCCCGGTGCATCCTCTTCGCAAAGCATCGAGCGGCTCCAGTATCCATCAGGGCGCTGACAGCGGGCAACGCCCTCGGCCAACTGCTGGAAACGCTTGACAAAGATATCGCGATTCTTATATTCACGAGGCATATCGGCAAGCACTTTGGCTAAACCGGCAAGCACCCATCCATCGCCACGTGCCCAGAAACTCTTTCCGCCGTCACAGGCTGTTTTCACCTTAGGCCAGATGTATTTACCATCGCGGTAATAGAGCTGCGACTCAGAATCCCACATAAGCGAATCACTCCACAGGAAGTTTTCATACAATTTATCGAGATACTGGGTTTCTCCGGTCAGACGATACATTTTAGTCATGACTGGCATAACCATATACAAGGCGTCGGCCCACCACCAAAACTTATTATCGCTTAGGGCACACTCGTAGCCCATTACCTCTTTGGCGCGAGCGACTTTATATTCAGCTGGCACCAACTTATACATATCAATATATGTCTGGAAACATATCTGCCAGTCGCCAAAGAGCACGAAGTCATCACCTTCGCCATACCATTGATACTTCCACTTGCTACGGTCGTTAGACTTGGCGCCTTTCCACTCATTATGGCGGCACCAGCGGTCGCTATACTGGTACCATTCAGCCTTTCCCGTCATTCGATAGGCCTCCATATTTCCAGTGTAATAAGCTGCATTATCCCAAAAGGCACGCTTGTAGGGTGAATTTTTTGTTTGCCAATAATCATTGACTTTATGTATCATTGACAAGACTTCGCTTGAATTCTCGGCCTGAAGTGTTCCACCGCAAAATAGGGTTACGGCCATCAACAGTAATTTAAGGTTACTCATTGTTAACAAAACATTAATTTTTGCAAAGATAAGTAAACATTTGCTTTATTCAAAAAGAATTTTGTAAATTTGTCATATGTTTCGTTTAACATAATTAAAACTAAGAACTATGAAAAAGATGATTTTACTCGCTGCTATGTTTGCTCTTGGCACAAGTGCCTATGCACAAGCTCCCGTTGTGGGGACAACTAATGCAGAGGTAACACAGGAAAACAAGTCTTGCCAAGACTGGGTTACACAGTTCGAAAAGGAGGTCGCAAACCTGAATGCCGACATCAAGTCTATGCAGATGAAGCTTTCTGTAGATAAGAACAACGATGAACTGAAGTTGAAGATTAAGCAGAAGAAGGCTGATTTGAAGGCTGCCCAGCAAAACCTGAAGATTTCGAAACAAGCCGTAAAGAATGAAGCTACTGCCGACAAAGAAATGTTGAAGGCAAAAGCTCAGGTCAGCAAGCTGCAGAGTCAGAAGGATAAGGCCAATGCAGCCGTTGCAAAGGCTGAGGCAAAAGTTACAAAAGCAGAGCAAGACGTAACAAAGGCTGAACAGAAAGTCACCGCTGCCGAACAAGGCGTTGCTAAGGCTCAGCAGAAAGTAGAGGCCGCTAAGCAGGACGTTGTAAAAGCACAGGATGCTGTAACAAAGGCTAAGGACGACGTAACGAAGGCTAAGAATGCCGTTAGCGCCATTGAAGGCAACACGGAGGATAACGATAAAGCAATCAAGGTAGCCGAGGAAAAGAAGAATTCTGCAGTTGCAAACCTGAGAAAGAGCCTTGTTATTCGTGCCGACGGCACAAGTGGACGTTAAGCAAATGAGCGAACTCGTAGTTCTTCAGTCCCCAACGAGGTGCGACAAGCAAGTGTTCGGGCGAAGAGCTGACGAAACGTTCAAACACCCACGACTTGGGTAAGTTGGAAATATAGTCAAGAACCAAGTCGATATATTCATCTACTGATGGCAGGGGCCAAGGGTGCTCCTGCCATTCTTTATGCATTCGGGTTCCACGAATTATTTGCAGTTGGTGTAACTTAAGCGTTGTCAGGGGAAGTTTTGCCAAAATACCAGACTGGCGCATCAGTTCATCATGACTCTCGCCTGGCAGCCCCAGGATGACATGCCCTCCAACGCGTATCCCTCGTTCTGCCGTAAGGCGTATGGCACGTTCGGTGTCGGCGACCGTGTGTCCTCGATTTATCCTGAGCAACGTATTATCGTTAAGGCTCTCTATTCCATATTCTATAATAAGGAACGTACGGTGGTTGAGTTCTGCAAAATAATTTAGCAGTTCTTCGGGCATGCAATCGGGACGAGTGCCGATTACTAACCCTACGACATCAGGCACTTGTAAGGCCTCTTCATACAAATCGATACAGTGACTGACGTCTCCATAGGTATTAGAGTATGCCTGAAAGTAAGCAAGATACTTCATGTCAGGGTACTTGTGAGCGAAGAATTCCTTGCCTTCTTGAAGCTGTTGAGTAACAGACTTTTGCGTCTCACAATAATCGGGATTGAACGTTTGGTTATTGCAAAAGGTGCAGCCGCCATAGCCCACCCTGCCGTCACGATTGGGGCAAGTAAAGCCGGCATTTAGGGAAATCTTTTGTGCCCGACAGCCTAATTGTTCGCGTAACCAAGTTCCGTAGTCGTTGTAATTCATGCGATTCCGATACAAAGTTAAAATATTTTTTGTAAC
>CALZQV010000041.1 GCA_945828295.1 uncultured Prevotellaceae bacterium
CATCAAGGGCAAGCGCTCCGTCGACTCCATCCACAAGGAACTCGGACACATCATGTGGGAGTACGTCGGCATGGGACGCACGGCCGAAGGCCTCAAGGAGGGTATCAAGAAGATGAAGGAACTGCAGAAAGAATTTGACACCAACCTCTTCGTGCCCGGCACCAAGGAAGGCCTCAACGTCGAACTCGACAAGGCCATCCACCTGCGCGACTTCTTCACCATGGGCGAACTCGTGGCCCACGACGCACTCTCGCGCAACGAATCCTGCGGCGGACACTTCCGCGAGGAATACCAGACCGAAGAAGGCGAAGCAAAGCGCGACGACGAAAACTTCTTCTACGTAGGCTGCTGGGAGTACAAGGGCGAGGACAAAGACCCCGAACTCATCAAAGAGCCCCTCAAGTACGAAGCAATCAAGGTACAAACCCGTAACTACAAGAATTAAGAGACCATGGCTAAGAACATATCAGTTACCATAAAGTTCTGGAAACAGAACGGCCCCAAGGATAAGGGCCACTTCGATACCCACGAATTGAAGAACGTGCCCGACGACACCTCATTCCTCGAGGCACTCGACATCATGAACGAGGAACTCATCGAGGCCGGCAAGGAACCCTTCGTCTTCGACCACGACTGCCGCGAAGGCATCTGTGGCATGTGCTCCCTCTACATCAACGGAACGCCACACGGCAAGACCGAGCGCGGAGCCACCACATGCCAGCTCTACATGCGTCGCTTCAAGGACGGCGACGTCATCACCGTTGAACCCTGGCGCTCGGCCGGCTTCCCCGTCATCAAGGACTGCATGGTCGACCGCTCAGCCTTCGACAAGATTATGCAGGCCGGAGGCTACACCAGCATCCGCACCGGACAGGCACAGGACGCCAACGCCATCCTCATCCCCAAGGAGGACGCCGACGAGGCCATGGACTGCGCCTCGTGCATCGGATGCGGCGCCTGCGTTGCAGCCTGCAAGAACGGCTCAGCCATGCTCTTCGTCAGCTCCAAGGTAAGCCAGCTCGCACTGCTGCCCCAGGGCCGCGTAGAAGCCGCACGTCGTGCCAAGGCCATGGTGGCCAAGATGGACGAACTGGGATTTGGCAACTGCACCAACACACGTGCCTGCGAAGCCGTATGCCCCAAGTGCGAAACCATCGCCAACATCGCCCGCCTCAACCGCGAGTTCATCAGCGCCAAGCTCGCCGACTAACGAGAGTAGAAGGCAAATCTTATTTGCATTATGCCGAGCGTAGCTAAGGTGCCTGAAAGGAAGCTCGCCAATTAGCGAACTCTATATACGAAAGAGGGGGATGGAACACAGCGTTCCATCCCCCTCTTCTTATGGCTGTCGTTATTTCATCATGATGGCGGTGAAGATGCGGCCTGACTGGATGCCGAGGCGGCGGGCGGAGAAGAAGCGATGGGGCTGCAGGTAGGTGCAGACGGGGCTCACGCTGACGGCCTCCTGGGGAATGCCGCAAGCAAGGAGCTGCAGGCGGTTACACTCGGGCAGGTCGATGTGCCAGCGTATCTCGCGTGCGCCGTTGCTCCCTGCCTCGCCGTCGCTGTGTTGCGCCACGTGCCGGCCGTCGCTGGCGGGCTCGCCGGCCTTCTGCCCCGCCATGCGGCGGGCAATGGCGGTCATCTGGAAGCCGGCATCGCGGAAGGCCTCATACACTTCGTCGCCCACCTCGAAGCTCGGTAGGCTGATGCCAGGCCCCGTCTGGGCCACCATGTCCTCGGGTTGCGAGCCATACCATTCCGCCATCCTGACGATGGTCTTTTCCACGATGCGAGCCACCGTGCCGCGCCAGCCAGCGTGTATGGCCGCGGCGACGTGGCGTCTGGTATCGTACACGAGCACGGGGATGCAGTCGGCCGTGGAGACACCGATACACACGTCGCGCAGGTCGGTCACCAGCGCGTCGATGCCCTCCAGCCGTTCTTGCCGCGTGTGGGGCGGCAGCGTCAGCAGCGACTCGTCCACCCTGAGGACCTCCGTCCCATGCGTCTGCCGGGGCAGGATGAGCGCCTGGTCGGCTATGCCCAACAGTTGGCACAGCGCCGCGCGATTCTTCGTCACTGTCGACGGCTCGTCGCCACAGTAGTGCGTGATATTGAACTCCCCGTATGCCCCCGTGCCGTAGCCCCCGAGGCGCGTGGTGCTGAAGGCCACGGCGCCGGGCGTCATGTCGTAGTATGAAAGTTGGGGTGTTTTCATGCGCCTTGGCTTAGCGGGGCGTCAGCCTCCTTTTTGTCCTGGCGCAGGAACAGGCCAGCCAGGATGGTGCCGCTGATGAAAAGCGAGGCATGGCTGGCAAGCCCGTGGCTCAGGTTGATTAGTCTTTGCATGTCGTTGGTTGATTTCGTGCTCACAAAGTTAAGCAATTCATAAATAGTTTTTGTATCTTTGCCCAGAAAGTTATGTGTTATGAAACGTAATTCACTCGTCTTCCTGCTCTTTTTGCTGCTGATTCCGACGGCCATGTCGGCCAAGCGCCACCGCCAGGCAGTGGTCAGGCTCGAGACGACGATGGGAGTTATTCGCGTGGAGCTGAGCGACGAGACGCCGCGCCACCGCGACAACTTCCTGCGCCTGGCCCGCGAGGGAAGGCTCGACAGCACCCTGTTCCACCGCGTCATCAAGGGATTCATGATTCAGGGCGGCGACCCCTGCAGCCTCATTCCCGCGCGCGATTCCATAACCTATACGCTGCCCGCCGAGTTCCGCCTGCCGTGGCTCTATCACGTGCGCGGTGCCCTGGCCGCCGCTCGCGAGCCCGACGACGTGAATCCCGAGATGCGCTCCTCTGGCTCGCAGTTCTATATCGTCTATGGCCAGTCGTGGGGCGAAACGGCCCTGGGCAAGGTGCGAGGCATGCTCAACGAGCAGGGGATAGAGATGAACCGCGAGATGTGGGACAACTATCTCACCTATGGCGGCTCGCCCCACCTCGACGGCACGTACACCGTCTTTGGGCGCGTCGTTGAGGGCATGAAGGTGGTGAAGGCCATACAGGCCGTGGCCACGCGTGCCGACGACCGCCCCGTCCAGGACGTCGTTCTCTTGCGTGCCGTTGTCGAAGAATAAACGAATCTTTGTTGAAGATGAAAACAAACGAACTATGAAGGGAAACCGACTTTTAGCGTTGCTCGCCGTATGTGCTGCGGCGTGGATGCCGTGGCGGTGCTGGGCAGCCGCCGACAGCGAGGTGGTCAGGGTGTGTGGCCAGAACCTGCAGAATTACTACTGGAACTACGACCAGACCGAGCGCACCTCCACCAACTACCTGTGGGTTAGCAATTACCAGGACGACGCGGGGCGTGCCGCGAAGACACAGCGCATCGTCAGCGCCCTCTTGTCCATCAATGCCGACATCTATGCCTTTAACGAGGTTGAGGCCACGGACATTATTCTCCGCCAGCTGGCCGATTCGCTCACGAAGTATTCCGATTACAGTTTCAAGGCCGTCAGCGACGGAATATCCTACACGCCCGATGCCTACGACAACCACCTCAAGTCGGGCTTCATCTACCGAACCGACAAGGTGCGGCCCTATGGCTCGAACTACGCCGGCGCCACGGCGATATACTACCGCGACGTCATGCGCATACAAGCCTTCGAGGCCCTGACAAGCGGCGAGCGCTTTACGTTGAGCATGAACCACTTTAAGGCCGGTGGCGAGGAAAGCGAGTCGACGCGTCTCGTCAACGCCTCGCAACTCATCAGTGCACTGAAGACGAAGGCCATGGACGAGGACATCCTTGTCCTGGGTGACCTGAACTGTGAGACGGATGCCGAGAGCGTACAGAAAATCGTGAACGAAGGCTTCGAGGAGATGCTCCTCAAGTATAACTCCGGGGTCTACACCCATTGCTATAACGGCGGTATGCACCTCGACCACGTGCTGGCCAACGCGACGATGGCAAGGCAGGTCACGCGTGCCTGGGTTGAGCACGTCTGCACCACCTGCTACGAGGATAACGACAGCCGCACCTACAGCGACCACGATCCCTACGTCGTGATGCTGCGTCTGGGCGACGGCGGCGACGGCGGTTGCGAGGATATTGACTACCGCGAGTCGTTTGCCTCCACCATGGGCCAGTTCACGACGGTCGACGTCACGGGCGGCAATGCGTGGCTTATCGACAATACCTACTCCTGTGCCACGATGAACGGCTATCGCACCGGTGAGAACGAGGATTGGCTAATCTCGCCCGCCTTCGACCTGCAGGGCAAGAACGCGGCGGCGCTGCAGTTCACCCATTGCGTGGGCTACGGCACCACGGCCGATAACTGGCCCTCCCACCTGAAGCTGCTTATTTCCGACAGTTACGACGGCGTGCCGGCCGATGCCGAGTGGCAAGAACTACCCATTAGCAGCTACGGCAGCCGCAACTGGGATTGGCAGACCGTGACCGCCGAGGTGCCTGCACGCTACCTGGGGCAGCCCCGCGTCAACGTAGCGTTCCGCTACACCACTCAGAGCGATGGCGATACTCCGCAGTGGGAGGTCAAAAACTTTTTGTTCTGGGCCGTGTGTGGCGAGACGGACGACATTGCTGAGCCCCAGGCTCGGCCTTGCTCTGCCGTGCGCAAGGTCGTTGAGGACGGAAGGCTCTTCATCCTCATGCCCGACGGACGGCGCTACACGCTCTCGGGCGTGGCCGTCAGGTAGTTGCCGCAAAACAGTTTCGTTGATTATTTCTTGGCCTGGGCCGGGCTTTTGGCCTGCCCGCCGGCGTCCCGTGTGGCGGCAATTTCCGCCTCTATGGGGTCGTCGTATTTCTCCTGCAGCTGCTTCAGCTTGCGGTGCATCTGTTTTTGCACCTTGCTGTAGCGCGGGTCGCCGTAGACGTTGTGCATCTCCGTGGGGTCTCGCTTCAGGTCATAGAGTTCCCACTGGTCGATGTCGCGATAGAAGTGGATGAGCTTGTAGCGTGCGGTGCGTATGCCGTAGTGGCGCTTCACCATGTGCTCGGCGGGGAATTCGTAGAAGTGGTAGTATATCGACTCGCGCCACGGCCCGCGATGTTTCTTGCCCTTCAACAGGGGCACGAGCGACTGGCCCTGAATGTCGGCAGGGACGGGGGCTCCGGCCATTTCGAGGAATGTGGGGGCGTAGTCGATGTTTTGCACCATTTCATCGATGGTTCCGCGTCGCTCGTAGCCGTCGGGCAGTCTCATGACGAGCGGCGTGTTGAGGCTTTCCTCGTACATAAAGCGCTTGTCGAACCAGCCGTGCTCGCCCATGTAGAATCCCTGGTCGCTGGTGTAGACGACGAGCGTGTTTGCGAGCATGTCGTTGTCGCGCAGGTACTGCATCAGCCGGCCCACGTTCTCGTCGAGGTTCTTGGTCACCTTGGCGTAGTCGCGCATGTAGCGTTGGAACTTGAATTCGGTGAGCGCGCGGCCCGTGGGCGGGTTCTGCTTGAAGGCCTGCGTCAGGGAGTCGTGGAATTCAAAGTAGCGCGCGCGGTCGGCCGAGTCAAGGCGGTTAACGTAGTACAGGTAGTTACCGCTCAGGCGTGTCTTGTCGCCGGGCGAGTATATCTTGTTGTCGTAGGCAATGTCCATGTCGTGGGCTGAGGCAATCGACATCTCCTGCTGCTGGGCTGCCGTACGCCCTTCCCAGGTGTCCCAGAAGTTGTCGGGCAGGTCGAACGTCTTGTCTTCGTAGAGGCGCATGTCCTCGAGCTTGGGCAACCAGTCGCGGTGGCATGCCTTGTGGTGGACAAACAGGATGAATGGCTTTTCCCGGTCGCGGCCTTCCATCCATTGGATGGCTTTGTCCGTGATGACGTCGGTGCAGTATCCCTTTTCCACGCTGCGTGTCCCGTCGTCGTGGATGAAGGTGGGGTTGTAGTATTCGCCCTGACCCGAGAGCATGTCGTAGTGGTCGAAGCCCGTGGGTTTGCTCACGAGGTGCCATTTGCCGATGATGGCCGTCTGGTAGCCGGCCTTCTGCAGCAGCTTGGGCATGGTCTGCTGTGAACCGTCGAACACGCCGTGCTCGTTGTTCGTGAAGCCGTTCTTGTGCGACAGCTTACCCGTAATCATGCAGGCGCGACTGGGGCCCGAGAGCGAGTTGGCCACGAAACTGCGGGTGAAGCGCACGCCCTCTTGGGCAATGCGGTCGAGGTTGGGCGTCTCGATGGGGCTGTGGCCGTAGCACGACATCATCTGTGCCGTGTGGTCGTCGGTCATAATGTACACGATGTTTGGCCGCTGCTGGGCCTGCGCCGCGATGGTGAGCAGCGGCGAGTGGAGTGTGAGCAGTAGTAATTTGTTGTTCATGATATGGTTGGTTTCGTGGTGTGGTTCAATGATGTGTTTGTTTCGTCGCGCCTGGCGGCCTACGGGGCTACGAGCATCGCCAGGGCGCGGTTCTCGCAGGCCTCCATCACTTCGCGCTCGCCCGGGCCCTTGTCGTTGATGCCACAGAGGTGGAGCACGCCGTGGATGACGACGCGGTGGAGCTCCTGCCGGTAGGAGGTGTTGGGTTGCTGGAGGGCGTTGGAGCGCACGGTGTCGAGCGAGATATAGAGATCGCCCGAGAGGATGCGCCCTTGGGAGTAGTCGAAGGTGATGATGTCGGTGTAGTAGTCATGGCCGAGGAACTGGCGGTTCACCTCGAGGATGCGCTCGTCGTCGACGAACACGTAGTTAATTTCGCCCACGCGCTTGTCGTAGGAGGCTGCCACGCGGGCCACCCACTCTCGTATGGCCGCCTGGTCGAGTTCGGGCATCTGGGCCGTGCCTTCGGTGTTGAATGTGATGCTCACGGGTTAGTCATTCAGTAGTTCAACGGCCTTCATCACCACGGGGTCGTCGTCGTAGATGATGGAGAAATACTCGCTCATGTCCCACAGGTCGCGCGCCGTCAGCGCCTTCATTATGCGCTTCAGCTCGGGGATGGTCTTCTCCCGCTCTTCGTCGTCCTTGGGCTTGATTTTCTGCTTCTCGCCTTCCTTCAGGATGTGCTGTATGATGTCGTCGGGCACTTCGTATCGGGCCTTGAAGTCCTCAAAGTCGGGCCACTGCTTCTTGAGCCGCTTGCGGTTCTTGTCGAGGTTGCGCAGGCTGGCGTTGATGATGAGGCTCTTGGCCGAGAGTTCGCGGTAGTATCTCGTGTATTTCGTTGTGTCCAGGGGTATGAAGTAGTCGGGCATGATGCCTCCTCCGCCGTAGACGGTGCGCCCCTTGCGCTTTGTCTTGTAGCGAAGCGAGTCGGGGAAGTGGATGCTGTCCTCGTGGAGCAGTTCGCCGCTGTTGTATCGGTTGATGACGTCCTTCGAGTAGCTCTCCTTGTCGCCCTTCGTGTAGGGCTTCTGGATGCAGCGTCCCGAGGGTGTGTAGTAGCGGGCCACGGTGAGGCGTATCATGCTTCCGTCGGCCAGGTCGAGGGGCCGCTGCACAAGGCCCTTGCCAAACGAGCGCCTGCCCACCACGATGCCGCGGTCCTGGTCCTGTATGGCACCCGTCAGGATTTCGGCTGCCGAGGCCGAATATTCGTCGATGAGCACGGCCACTTTTCCCTGCTGCCAGCCCCGGCCGCCGTTGCTCACGAACACCTGCGACGGTACGTTGCGGCCACGCGTATACACGATTGTGTCGCCCTTGGGCAGGAACTGGCTGCATATCTCTGCCGCCACGCCCAGCAGGCCGCCGCCGTTCTGCTGCATGTCTATGATGAGCTTCTTCATGCCGCGAGCCTTCAGCTTGTCCAGTGCCTCCATGACCTCGTCGTAGGTGGTTTGCCCAAAGCTGCTGAAACGGATAAGGCCGATGTCGGGGGTGACCATGTATGCCGCGTCGAGCGTGTTAACGGGTATCTTGTCGCGCTTCACGATAAAGTACGAGATACCCCTCACGCCGTCGCGCACGACGCCAAGCTTGACCTTCGTGTCCTTGGGCCCTCGCAGCCGGCTCATGATTTCCTCGCGACTCATCTTCACACCCGCGATGACAGTGTCGTTGACCGATACGATGCGGTCGCCGGCAAGTATGCCCACGCGCTCCGACGGCCCTTTCGGCACGGGCTGAATCACGACGAGCGTGTCCTCAAGCATGTTGAACTGCACGCCGATGCCCTCAAACGAGCCCTCCAGCGACTCGTTCATGCGCTTGGTTTCCTTCGCATTCGAGTACTGCGAGTGGGGGTCCAGCTTGCCGAGCATGCCGTTGATGGCATCCTCGACCTGCCGGTCGATGCTCACGCTGTCCACGTAGTAGAGGTTCGTCAACACGGTGGCCATGTTCAGCTTACGTATTGCCTGCTCGATTTTGGCCTGTTGGGCAAACGCGGGAAAAATGAAGTTGGGAAGTAGGAATATCAGAAATGGAAGAAATTTCTTCATAGCTTGTAGTTTAAGTTTTCGGGGAGCCATGTCTGGATGTCGTGGCCGAAGTGGTGGAGTTCGCGCACCATGCTGCTCGAGACGGCGCTCAGCTCGGGGTGGGCCAACAGCACTACGGTCTCCAGGTTTTCGTCCAGCTGGCGGTTCACGTCGGCCATGTCGAGCTCGTATTCAAAGTCCTTGAGACTGCGCACGCCGCGCAGGATGAAGCCGGCGCCGCATCGCTTGGCAAAGTCCGTCGTAAGCCCCTCGTAGCGCTCAACGCTTACGTTGGCGTTGTCCTTGTATAGCTCACGCAGGGCGCGAAGGCGCTCCTTTGCTGCAATCCAGCCTTGCTTGTGCTCGTTCACGCCCACGGCAATCACGATGTGGTCAAACACCTGCAGGCCGCGCCTGACGATGTCGGCGTGACCCAACGTGAAGGGGTCGAACGAACCTGGGAATATTGCCTTTTTCATGCCTCGTCCTCCTCCTTGGCCAAATCCTCCTCGATGATGAGGTTGTCGATAATAAAGTTCTGTCGTTCCATGGTGTTCTTGCCCATGTAATACTCCAGCAGCCCGGCCACGTTGTCGGCCTTGTGCAGCGACACCTGCTCCAGTCGGATGTCGGGACCTATGAACGTCTTGAACTCGTCGGGACTAATCTCGCCCAAGCCCTTGAAGCGGGTAATCTCGGGGTCGGGTCCCATGTCGTTGATGGCCTGCTGGCGCTCCTCCTCGCTATAGCAATATTGTGTGATGAAATCGGCATTTTCCGAAATCTGCCGACGCACCTTTGCCTCCTGGTCCTGGGCTGCTTCCTGCAGCGCCGCCACCTTGGCCTTGCCGAGCTTCGACTTGCGGGCGCGCACTCTGAACAGGGGCGTCTGCAGGATATAAACGTGACCCTTCTTGATCAGTTCGGGGAAGAACTGCAGGAAGAATGTAATCATCAGCAGACGGATATGCATACCGTCGACATCGGCATCCGTAGCCACGATGACCTTGTTATACCGCAGTCCGTCGAGCCCGTCCTCAATGTTCAGCGCTGCCTGCAGCAGGTTGAACTCCTCGTTTTCGTACACCACCTTCTTCGTCAGCCCGAAGCAGTTCAGCGGCTTACCGCGAAGGGAGAACACGGCCTGCGTGTTCACGTCGCGGCTTTTGGTAATGCTTCCGCTTGCCGAGTCGCCCTCGGTGATGAAGATACACGTTTCCATCTGCTGGTCGCCCTTGGTGTCGGTCAGGTGCAGACGGCAATCGCGCAGCTTGCGGTTGTGAAGGTTGGCCTTCTTGCTCATCTCGCGGGCCTTCTTGGCAACGCCTGCCATGGCCTTGCGCTCGCGCTCGCTGTCCTGAACCTTTTGCAGGATGATGTTCGCCACGTCGGTATTCTTGTGCAGGTAGTTATCCACTTGTGCCTTCACGAAGTCGCCAATGAACTTGTCAATCGATATGCCACCCTGCGGCTCGGTTGTCTGTGAGCCCAGCTTCACCTTCGTTTGGCTCTCGAACACGGGTTCCTGTATGTTGATGCTGATTGCGGCAACCATGCCGTTGCGTATGTCGGCATAGTCGTAGTTCTTTCCGCTATAGTCCTTGATTACCTCGGCTATGTATTTCTTGAAGGCTGCCTGATGGGTGCCGCCGAGTGTCGTGTGCTGTCCGTTCACGAAAGAGTAGAATTCCTCGCCGTTTTGGTTGGAGTGGGTGAAGGCTATCTCAATGTCTTCGCCCCGCATATGCACGATTTCGTAGAGCGGATTGTTAGTCATGCGGTCGGAGAGCAAGTCGCTGAGTCCGTTGCGCGAGGCAATGCGCCGCCCGTTGAACATGATGGTCAGTCCCGTGTTCAGGTAGGTGTAGTTGCGGAGCAGTGTCTCGATGTATTCGTTCTGGAATGAGTAGTGCTTGAACAGCGAGCCGTCGGGTTCAAAAAACACGAAGGTTCCGTTTTCCTCTTCCGTGGGTATGGTCTCGTCGTCCACGAGCTCTCCCTTCATGAAAGTGGCGCGTCGCATCTCTCCGTCGCGAACGGCATAGACGACGAGCTTGGAGCTGAGGGCATTGACGGCCTTTAGTCCGACGCCGTTCAACCCGACGCTCTTCTGGAAGGCCTTCGAGTCGTACTTGCCGCCGGTGTTGAGTTTACTCACTGCATCCACCAGCTTGCCGAGGGGTATACCGCGACCATAGTCACGCACCGATATGCGCATGTTCTCCTCCATGTCGACTTCGATGCGACGGCCGGCGTTCATCTTGAATTCGTCGATGCTGTTGTCGATTACCTCCTTCAGCAGGACGTAGATGCCGTCTTCGGCATGGCTGCCGTCGCCCAGACGGCCGATATACATGCCGGGGCGCAGTCTGATATGTTTCAGTCCCTCAAGTGTGACAATATTGTCTTCGCCGTAGTTGGCGATGGGTTGTTGCTCTGTGATGGTTTCTTCCATTATCCGTTTGGTTTGTTTTTATAAGGCCTTCTTGAATGCGCAGCGGCGCTTGTGGATGTCGCAGTCGAGGTATTTCCACTGGCTTTGGCTCGGTGCATTGTCTTCAAGCTGATGGTGCGTCTCGGCCCATTCGTATCCGTCCTTGATGGACTGTGGTATGATGTCGGCAAAGATGAGTGCGTTGGCGCCCTTGTCCTGGTATTCGGGCAGCACGCCCACGAGCAGCATGTCGAGTACCAGCGGGTGGCGGTTGAACCACAGTGCCTTGCCCATGTGCCACCAGCCGAATGGGAACAAACGGGCCTTGGCCTTCTGTATGGCGCGGCTGAGGCTTGTGATACAGATGCCCATGCCTATGACTTCGCCTTCTGCCGTTTCCACGACGCTCAGGTATCGCTTGTCGAGGTACTGGAGGTACTGGTCGGCATAGGTTTCCATTTGCTCGGGGTCGAGTTCGCAATAGCCATACAGGTTGGCGTAAGACCTGTTGACCACGTCGAGCACTTTCTGTATGTAACCTCCTTCTCTAATTTCCTTCTTCTTATTGAACTTGCGCAGTCGGAAGCCGTAGCGCTTTTTCACCATCTCGGCAATCTTGAAGTACTTTTCGATGTTTGCCTCGTGTCCGTTCTTGGGGACGTAGACCTTGCGTTCCACCCATCCCACTTCTTTCTCGTAGCCCAGTTGTTTCATGTGCTCGGGGTAGTAGGGGTAGTTGTAGATGCTATTCATTGTCGAAAGCTGGTCGTAGCCGTCGGTGAGCATTCCCTCGAGGTCCATGTCGGTGAATCCCAGCGGGCCGACGATGATGTCCATGCCGCGTTCGCGCCCCCACTGCTCCACGGTGTCGAGCAGGGCTTTCGTGACGCTGACGTCGTCGATGAAGTCAATCCATCCGAACCTCACGTGGCGTTCCTTCCAGTGTTCGTTGGCCCGGTGGTTGATGATGGCAGCCACGCGGCCCACGATTTGCCCGTCGCGGTAGGCCATGAAGCATTGCACGTCGCAAAACTTCAGTGCGGGGTTCTTCTTGGGGTTGAAGGTGTCGAGAGTGTCTTCGAGGAAGTCGGGAACGGCGTAAGGGCAATCCTTGTATAGTTCCCAGTTAAAGCGTACGAATTGTTTCATTTCCCGTCCCGTGGTCACTGGTTTAATGGTGACGGGTCTTGCGTTTTGTTCCATAAAGTTAGTAATCGGCTTATGGATTATACATTATTATTAATTAAGTGGCAAATTTACGAAAAAAATCCTTTATCCATGCGCCTTTTCGCCTCGTTTTTTGCAATATTTGGGGTAGGCCGTCGCATTTCTGTTTTTTTTTATTTGGCAGGAAACGAAAAAGATGTTAATTTTGCCGTGTTGTGTGTTCGCAAATCAATCAATAAAGCATAATAATTAAAATATCACAGCTATGATGAAGAAACTCTTTGCTGTCTGCATGTTTGCAGCTATGGCATTGGCTGTCAGCGCCCAGGAAACGGCTGACGACGGAAAGGACTACAAGCCCTTCCCCCGCATGTTTGTAGGCGTTCAGGGTGGTGCCCAAACCACGCTCACCAACTACAATAACTTCAAGATTGCCACGCCAACGGCAAGTGTCTACTTCGGTAGCTGGTTCACGCCGGTCGTGGGAGCGCGTCTTCACGTCAATGGCATTTGGAACAAGGGCGGCTATGACAAGGGTCCCGACTTCAAGTACGACTATAAGTACATCACCACGAATGTCGACCTTCTGCTGAACATGTGCACGCTCTTCGGTAAGAAGTCCTATTATCCCGTGAATGCCTATCTGATTGGCGGTATCGGTCTCAACACGGCGTGGGACAACGACGATGCCTATGCCCAGAAGGCCGTTTTGCCAAGGGTGTGGGACGGCACTCGCTTCAGCCACAACGCCCGTGTGGGTGCCATGGTTGACTGCAACGTGGCAAAGCACTGGAGCATTAACCTCGAGGTTGCCGCCAATAGCCTTAGCGACCGCTACAACAGCAAGGTGAACCAGAAGGATGACTGGAGCCTCACAGCTCAGTTAGGCGTTACCTACAAGTTCGGCTTCAAGAAGAAGGAGAAGAAGTCCGAGCCTGAGCTCGAACCCGTTGTCGAGCCGACTCCCGAACCGGCACCCGAACCCGTGTGGGCCACTCGTATTGACACCATCTGGTACGACGACGTTACCTACAAGGACGTTACGGCTGACCGCGACATCAAGAAAGAAATCTTCTTCGGTCTGAAGTCGGATGGCGTTAACCAGGACGACGCGCAGATTACAGCCGTTGCCAACTTCCTCAAGGGCGTGAAGAACGGTGAAATCACCATCACTTCCTATGCCGACAAGGGCACGGGAAACTCCAAGTCGAACATGAACTTCTCGAAGAAGCGCGCCGAGAATACCAAGAACGCCCTCATCAAGAAGGGTGTCGACCCGAAGATGATTAAGTCGGTAGAGTGGAAGGGTGACACTGTGCAGCCCTATCCCAACGATAACGACAAGAACCGTCTGAGCGTCATCACCGCTCACGGTGTGTATACCGACAAGGAAAAGGTAGTGACGAAGAAGTTCCGCACCAAGGAAGTTCGCTATCAGGTTCAGTAATATGTCAGGAATAAGATAGCCAGGAGCCGTCTCTCAGTTTGGGGGACGGCTCCTGTTTTTTGCGTCTCAGGGTTTCTGGCAACGGATGAGGGCGTGGCTGCCGTCGGCCAGTGTGGTGGCAAAGAGGTAGGTGTCGCCCCCTTCGGCCAGCTTCAGTTGGCGGCGCAGTTGGGCAACCGGCGTCGGGAAGTTGCGCACGGTGAGGTTCGCCTGTCGCAAATCACCGATGAAATGGCGCAAATTTCGCTTTCCGAAGTCGCTGAGGCCTGTGATGCGGAATCGCCGTCCTGGGAAGTGGGGCACAAGGTTGTCGGCCACGAAGAGATTGCTCGCCGGATGGAGTTTTCCTACTCCATAGCGCTCGCACAGCGTGTCCTGCACGCCGGCCTTCAGTATCGAGGCGTTGGGTTCGTAGAGATAGTGGGGTGCGGCCGCCAGGAGGTCGGACGGGAGCGTGGCGCACGTGGCGGCCTTCTTCTCCCTTTCCGCGAGGGTTGTGACGAGCGTGTCGTCGTCGGTGCCCAGGTTCACGCAGTGGATAGTGGGGCTACCCTGTGCGCCAGCCGACGCCACGAACAGAAGTTCCTTACACTCGCCCTGCAGGCTCACCACGTGGACCTCCCTCACGCCATGCAGCTGGCGCAGTGCCTCCGTGATGTCGAGCATGGGCGAGAGCTTCACCATCACCCAGCGCGAGCTGGCCAGCAGCACGTCTTGCAGGTCGAGCAGGTTGGGTGTGCAGTCGGCTATGCCCACCGTCTTGCGCCCGCTTTCGTCGCGCCTTGCGGGGTCGAGGAAGATGAGCGACGAGGCGTCCATGTGGGCTACCGCCTCGTTGGCAACCACGAATCGGAGCCTTGTCGCGCCCCCGGGCTTCTCGTCGGTGCCGTTGCCTTTTTGGCCAAGAAGCAGGGGCATGTTGTGGCGGGCCAGGTCGACGAGATGTGGCATCTTCTCCACGTATGTGGCTTCCCGAAACAGCGGGGCCAGGTAGGAGAAGTCGATGCCCAGTCCGCCTGTGAGGTCGGTCATGGATTGGCGCTCATGGGGCTCCAGCAGACGTTCGGCCACGCTTCGTTTGTACTGGGCCGTTGCCTCGCTACTGCACTGCTCCATCGATAGGCGCGGCGGGTAGTGGAGCCCCGGCGTCGTGGCCCACGTGGGCAGTTTCTGGCGGGCCAGCTGCCAGCCCTCGATTTGCTGCAGACACCAGTGCAGGTCCACCCCTTCGGGCGGCCGTGTCAGTGCCAGCCTGCGCACGTCGTCCTCGCGATGCGCCCTTATGAACTCGTCGTTATTCATCCTTGTTGCAAAGTTACTGCTTTTCCTAAACTTCCTATGCCTTGTGCTGTGTTTTTCCACAAAAATGTTACTTCACAGGTTAACATAAATAGCCTATAGGTTAATTTTACCTTGGGACGGGGTTAAAGTTAAGGTGTGGCTGTGGGGTTGCGACGGTGCGGATGGTGAAAAATGAAGGGTGGGCCCGCAAAACTCGAAGCATTCTTCTGCGAAAACCGAATTTTTGCGCTATCTTTGCAGGTAGTAATAAGGAAAGGATGAGAAGCGACAGCCACTTTTGCCTTGACGATTCACCCTGGTTTCGCATGCTTGAGCTCGACGAAGTGACGAGCACGAACGACTTCCTGCGGTCGTTCCACCCCCTCGACGAGCGTCGCATCACGCTCGTCACGGCCGAACACCAGACGGCAGGCCGCGGCTCCGGCGCCAACCATTGGCATTCGGCGCCTGGCGAGAACCTGTTGTTCAGCCTGCTTGTCCACCCGCGCCACGTGCCCCCTGAACGCATGTTCCTGCTCTCCGAGGCCATAGCCCTTGCCGTGCGTCAGGCCGTCGAGGACTTTGTCATGCCCGAGCTGCCCGCCATGGCCGTGACCATCAAGTGGCCCAACGACATCTATTGTGGCGATCAGAAGGTTTGCGGCATGCTCATCGAGAATGACCTGCAGGGCCAGCAACTCGAAAACTGCATCATGGGCGTTGGCATCAACGTCAATCAGACCACCTTCACGTCCGACGGATCGCCCCATTTCAACCCCGTATCCCTGGCTCAGCTGCTGGGCCACGAGGTGGAGCGCCGCTTCGTGCTCGAGCGTGTCGTCGAATACTTCACGCGCCAGTTCGACCAGACAGAGCAGAACCGCGGCGACGAACTCCACCAAGCCTATCTCGCCCATCTCTATCGCAAGGGCCAGCTCCATCGCTTTGCCGACGCCCAGGGCGAGTTTCGCGGAACCATCGCCGACGTGGAGCCCACGGGTCACCTCATTATCACTGATGAAATGGGGCAAAATAGACGCTACGCCTTCAAACAGGTTGAGCACCTCTCGAATACCTAAAACCCTAAAAATCATTATACATGGCAAAATTCAAGCGTATACTACTTAAGCTCTCGGGCGAAAGCCTGCAGGGCGAACAGGGCTATGGCATCGACGTCAATCGTCTGAATGACTATGCCCGGCAGATTAAGGAAGTGGCCGACATGGGTGTGCAAATAGGCATTGTCATCGGCGGTGGCAACATCTTTCGCGGCCTGACGGGCGCCGGCAAGGGTTTCGATCGCGTGCGTGGCGACCAAATGGGCATGCTGGCCACCGTTATTAACTCCCTGGGCCTGTGCAGCGCGTTGCAGGCTATCGGCCAACGTGCCACCGTGCTCACGGCCATACGTATGGAGCCTATCGGCGAGCTCTACACCAAGTGGAAGGCCATCGAGGCCATGGAGCGCGGCGAGGTGGTCATCATGAGCGGCGGCACGGGGAATCCCTACTTCACCACCGACACCGGTTCGTCGTTGCGCGGAATCGAAATCGAGGCCGACGTGATGCTCAAGGGCACGCGCGTCGACGGTATCTACACGGCCGACCCTGAGAAAGACCCCACCGCCACGAAGTTCAGCGAAATCACCTACGACGAAATCTACAACCGCGGCCTGAAGGTGATGGACCTTACCGCCACGACCATGTGCAAGCAAAACGACCTGCCCATCTATGTCTTCAATATGGACATCTATGGCAACCTGCGTCGCGTCATGGAAGGCGAGGATATAGGTACCCTCGTGCATAACTGACCTACGTGAGAAACGCCGCTGGGCGCGCCCATGCCTGATGTGATGGCATGTGGCGCGCCCAGTGGCGTTTTTGGGGTAGGCGTGGTGTCTACTTCGCCTTCTTGTCGATGTCTACGAGCTTGTACTTCTGGCTGCCCAGGCCCAGCTCCTCGGCATAGCTGACGATGTGCGTGCCGTGGAGTTTCTCGATGCGGCGCACCAGTGCGGCGTTGCTGTCGCCGGTGGTGTTCTGGTGGTTAAACACGAGGTCGAGGCAGGCGCGGTCGAGCGCCACGGGGTCGGTCGAGGCGAGGATGCCGATGTCACGCATCTCGGGTGCCGCGGGATGACCGTCGCAGTCGCAGTCGACGCTGAGGTTGTTCATCACGTTGATGTAGACGATGTCGCGCCCCGGCTGCTTGAAGTAGTTGTGTACGGCTTGTGCCGCTGCTGCCATCGCCTCCAGGAAGGAGTCCTGGTTGCGATTCCCCCAGGCGTTCGTTTTGCTCTTGCCGCCCGAGTGGATGTAGGCCTTACCGGTCTTCGAGGCTACACCTATCGACTGGTTCTTCAGCACACCGCCAAAGCCACCCATGGCGTGGCCCTTGAAGTGGGCCAGATTCACCATGAAATCATAGTACTTCAGGTGGGAGCCCACGATGTCGTGCTTAATCCACGTCGTGTCGGTAACGGGAATCTCCATATCGCCCTCCTCGTCCATGATATCGACGGGAGCAATGGCGGTATACCCGCGTTCGGCAATGGCTTGCTTGTGGCGGGCCGTCGTCGAGCGGTTACCACCGTAGGCGGTATTGCACTCCACGAGCGTGCCGCCCACTTTGTCCACCAATTCCTTGATGAACTCGGGGCGCAGGTGATTCGACTCTGCCGACTCACCTGTGGATATCTTCACCGCCACACGCTGCCCCGCCACGGGAGCAACGCCCAGTTTCTCATAGATTCTCAACAGCGACTCGGGCGTGATGTCTTTAGTGAAATACACGGTGGACTTCTGTGCCCATCCACCCATGGCAAGCATACTTGCCAACACCAATAAACAGATTTTCTTCATCATATTTCTTTTTTAT
>CALZQV010000042.1 GCA_945828295.1 uncultured Prevotellaceae bacterium
GTCGATGCATTGACGAGCGCCCGTCAATGCGTCGACTATTTCATGACCATTTTCAACCGCTGCGTGGCCTTCGCAATGAGATCGCGGGTTCCGCTGCCGTCGTTGACGTACTGAACCACCATGTCGGCATACTGAATGGCCTCGCGCAGTTCGGTTGACTTGTCACGCACGTTCTTGGCCTCGGTGAGCATGACGAGCAGTTCGCCAAGGTCCTCGGGCTCGGCAAGATTGCTGGGACGCATGGTGCTGATGGCTGTCTTCAGGGCCATTGCATCGCCCTGCTCCATGGCCTTCAGCATGCGAGCCAGTCCGTGGGGAGCCCACGCCGAGGCATCGGCCTGCCGCTCACGGGCCACCTGCATCAGTTGTGCCAGTTCGGCCTTGCCCTGCTGGCGGGCCGACTTGCTCTGCCGCTCCTTTCCCACCTGCAGTCGCAGGTAGTGGGTGGAGTGGCCCGTCTGCCAGTAGTCGGGCTGGAAGTTGCGACCGGCCAGCGTCAGCCGGTGCACCCCGTCAGCGTCCCTTGTCGCCTTGACTTCCTTGAGCGTGGGACTGAGGCGGAAGTCGGCCTCGTGCCATGTTTTCACGTCGGGCGTGGCCATCACCAAGGGGCCGAGCATCAGGGCACCCACCCAGCGGGGAGCAAAGTGCGTCTGTGTCTCGTTCTTACCCGTTGCGGCCAGGTCCATCTTGTCGGGCCCGAAGTGGATGTGCTTCTGGAACGGCATGACCACCTCAACCACATCGCCCTTTGTCCAGCGGCGACGGGGAATCAGCACGTAGTACGACGAACGGGGCTCATCGCTCTTGTGCGACAACCGCACGGGCGACCCATTGAGCCTTACAGCAAAACCCGACGTGGCCCAATAGGGCACACGCAGTTTCATGGCGAACTCGCCACCCTCCTCTATCGTAATCTTGCTGCTCTCGGCCGGCCACTCGCAGTCCTGACGGAAGGCCACGCCCCGCTCGCGCCAACGGACCTTCGTCGGCAGGTACAAGGCTACCCAAAGGGTCGAGTCGTCGGCGAAATAGGCTGCCTCCTGATATTTCACGTGGTTCTCGGCCCCCGTGCCGCCACAGCAGGTCGACTGCGGTGTCTCATTGCCAAAGGGCTTCATGGCATTCATGCCCACCGCGTACTGGTAGCACACGCCGTAGTGGGTGGGATGGACCGAACCGACAATCTGGTTATAGAGTACACGCTCGTAATAGTCCATAAGCTGGGCATTATCGGGGTCGTAGCAGTTCAGATCCTTCGTCAGCTTGGCCAAGTTGTAGGCACAGCACGTCTCGTTGATATCGGGGTTGGGATAGATGTCGCGATGGTAGTCGGACATCACGTTGGTGTTCATGCTCAGTATCTGCGAATAGGGCTGACGGAACATCTCGCCGTTGCCCACGCCGCCCATGGCATAGGCGTAGCGGCCCTGAACAAGGTTCCAGAAGTTGAGGGCCAAATCGTAGTAATAGGGATTTGCGTTGCCGCGATAAGAGCGCAGGGCACCGGTTATCATGGGGATGTGCTGGTTGGCGTGGCGCGTACGGATGTCATCGATGTTGCGGCTCAGGGGGTCGAAGAAGGCCGGAGCATCGAAGTAGCTGGCAGCCTCCAGCAGACGGCGGCTTTCGAGCGTGTCGGACACCATCTCCGACAGGCGGCTGAGCGACTCGGCCATGCCCCCCACCTCGCCGGCGATATACATATTCCACATCTCGTAGCGATTGCCGGGGCGGCGACGGCGCTCTTCGCGCGAACCGCCAGTCTCCACGTAGGTGCGGTAATGCAGGCGGTTCCACACCCACAGGCCCATGTCCTTGGCGATGAGCAACGCCTTGTCCGCGATGCTGCTTTCGTCGACATGCTGCGCGATGTCTATCAACCCGGCCAGCTGTTTGTGGATGCTGTAGTACGGGGCCCACACCCATTCTTCATTATTATAGGCACGATAGCACTCGATGAGCACAGCGTGCTGCGCAGGAATGGCATTCAGGTAGCCATAGCCGTAATGGGCCCAGTCGTGCTTATAGCGGTCGAATGCCGCCCACGTGCCCTTCAGGGTTTCGAGCTCGCCCTCGGGCGCCAAGTCGCGGGCCTCCCAATAGCGGCCCAGCGAATCGTTCCAAACGAACGTGCGCTCCTGGCACTGGCGCAGTTCATCCACCATGCGGCGAATGCGCTGGCGCAGCGCATTGCGGACCGCAGCGTCCTGTGTCGATGCGAAGGCGAAGGCCAAGGCCGACATGTAGTGGCCCGACCCGTGGCCTTTGAGTTTCGTGGTCGGAGAGTCCCAGCCGTCGGCAACAGGATAGCCCGCGGTGGGCAGCCCGTAAGTGTCGCGATAGTTGTAGAGTTGCTGAGCCACGTCCCACGAAAGGATGGTGCGGATGTCGAGGTCGCGGTTCGAGGTCAGGCGGTTCGCCCCCGTCAGCTGCACGTCTCCCAGCGGCAAGGGGTGCACCTTGGGCCTTGGCGCCGGGCATGTGTGGGCATCACCCACAACGTGGACCTTCGCCTCCACGGGGAAACCATTCTCCGTCGTGTTGTCGCCAATGATAAAGCCTTCGATGCTGTAGCGCGAGCCCGCAGGATGCTTGGCGGGGTTGGCCTCTTCCTCCTCCGTCGAGCGCAAGGCATTGCTCCAGCGCACCTGTCGCCATTCGCCCTGGCCGTCGGTATAACAGACCCACACCTGCCAAGGCAAGCGCGGCACAGTGCCCACGGGGGACTCCACAACAACGGCCTCAACCTTGTGAATAATACGCGAACGCCCCATAACGGTCGAACAGGCAACCGTCATGAGGCTCATTAAAAAAGCCAACCGGAAGTTCATAGGTTATGATTTTAGTCCAAGGGTCTGGAAGATGACGTCCGACGCACCGGCATTGCTCAAGATATAGTCCTTGCAGACATTTCCGCGCGACTGGCGCAAGGCCGAGTCAGTCAGGAGGCGGTCGACCACAGCATTGAAGAGTGTCTGGCCCGTGATTTCAAAGCAGCCTCCCATGCGCAGCAGGTCCTGCGCCTCACGGAAATTCTTGTTGTTGGGACCGATGAGAACCGGCACCCCATAAACTGCCGCCTCGGGCACGTTGTGAATGCCCACGCCAAATCCGCCGCCCACGTATGCCACATGGGCATAACGGTAGATGCTGGACAACAGACCAAAGCAGTTGACGATAAGGCAGTCGGCCTTGAGCACATTCGTCTCCGTGGCCTCGGTGTAGCGAACCGACGGGCGCGACAACTTCTGCTCAATCTGGCGCAGATGGTGCTCGTCGATAACGTGCGGCGCCAGGATGAGTTTCATGCCTGGATGGCTGTTGAAATAGGGAATGATGATATCCTCGTCGGGCTGCCAACTGCTGCCGGCGATGAAGACAAAGGGACTCTCGCCGCAGAAGCGCTCCACCAGAGGAAGTTCCTTGGCCTGGCGGGCAATGTCGATAACGCGGTCGAAACGAGTGTCGCCCACGATGGAAACATTCTCCACGAAGCCACGGCGGGCCAATAGTTCGCGGCTCTGCTCGTCCTGCACGAAGAAGTGGGATACGTACTTCAGCACATGAGCATAGGGACGGCCATACCAACGGAAGAATATCTTGTTGGGACGGAAGATGCTGCTGACGCTATAGAAAGGAATGTGGTAGTGATGGCAGGCCCACATATAGTCGAGCCAGAACTCATACTTGATGAAGAATGCCATTTCGGGACGCACAAGGTGGAAGAAACGATAGACATTGCTGGGCGTGTCGAAAGGCAAGTAGCATATCACATCGGCCCCCTCATAGTTCTTGCGCACCTCGTAGCCCGAGGGCGAGAAGAAGGTGAGCAGTATCTTGTATTGAGGATATTCGCGACGGAAGCGTTCCATCAGGGGGCGCCCCTGCTCAAACTCGCCAAGCGATGCAGCATGGAACCATACGTAGCAGGCCTCCTTGTCAATCTGACGCTTCAGGATGCGAAAAGTCTCGTGCTGCCCTTTCAGCATTTTCCGTGCCTTGCAATTAAAGGGCGATACCAGCATGACGCACAGCTGGTAGAGATAGATAGCAATCGTGTACAACATCAGCCCAAGGTGTCAATGGCAAACTGCATACGGCGCAGAGTTTCCTCCTTGCCCAAGAATGCTGACAGTTCGTACATATCAGGGCCTTGACCGGCACCGACGAGACAAATGCGCCAAGCATTCCAGGGGCGCAAGCCAGAGGTCTCCGTCCATGGGTCGACAACGCTCTTCTGCCCTTCCACGCTGAAGTTATCAATCGACGAGAGCACTTCCATGAATTGCTTCATCTCTTCGGCCGTGCCCTCCTTCCAATTCTTGCGGATGAACTTATCCTCGCGATCAAATTCCGTAGGCGCAACGAAGAAGAAGCGAGTGAGCGGCCACAGGTCGCTGACGAAGCTTACGTTGCGCTTCTTCTTGTTACCCTCGCCATCGACGTACTCGATAACCTTCAGCTTCATCATCCTTACGACCTCGGCCTCGCGCGCTGCCGTCGACTCGATGCCCTCGGCACGGAGCAGCTTGTCGAACTCGGGCACCCAGGCTTCGTCGGGCTGCTGCAGCAGGTACTGGTGGTTGAACCAGGCAGCCTTGACATAGTCGAACTTGGCTCCGTTCTTTGAGCACTTCGACAAATCGAAGAGGCGAATCATCTCCTCCATCGTCATCAGCTCTTGGTCGTTGCCCGGGTTCCATCCGAGCAGGGCAAGGAAGTTGCAGACTGCCTGCGGCAAATAGCCGCGCTCGCGGTATCCGCTGCTCACCTCGCCCGACTTGGGGTCGTGCCATTCGAGCGGGAAGACGGGGAAGCCAAGCTTGTCGCCGTCGCGCTTGCTCAGTTTGCCGTTGCCCACGGGCTTCAGCAGGAGGGGCAAGTGGGCGAAACGGGGCATCGTATCCTGCCATCCGAATGCGCGATACAGAAGAACGTGCAAGGGAGCGCTGGGCAGCCACTCCTCGCCACGTATGACATGGCTAACCTCCATCAGATGGTCGTCAACGATGTTGGCCAAGTGGTATGTTGGCAGCTGGTCGGCGCTTTTGAAGAGCACCTTGTCGTCAAGTATGCTGGAATTTATCACTACATCGCCACGTATGAGGTCGTCGACGTGGACATCCTCGCCCGGCTCAATCTTGAAGCGCACCACATACTGGTGGCCCGTGGCAATCAGTTGGTCGGTCTCCTCCTTCGACAGGGTCAGCGAGTTGCGCATCATGCCACGTGTGCGGGCATCGTACTGGAAGTTCTCTATCTCCTGACGCTTTGCGTCCAATTCCTCTGGCGTATCGAAGGCTATGTACGCCTTACCCGTGTCGAGTAGTTGCTGCACATATTTCTTATAGATGTCGCGACGCTCGCTCTGCCGATATGGTCCGTAGTTACCGCCAAAGCTTACGCCTTCGTCGAAATGGATGCCCAGCCAATTAAAGGCCTCGATGATGTATTCCTCGGCTCCGGGCACGAAGCGTGTCGAGTCGGTATCCTCGATGCGGAATATCAAGTCGCCGCCATGCTGGCGTGCAAATAAGTAATTATACAAGGCCGTGCGCACACCGCCAATATGAAGAGGGCCCGTGGGGCTTGGGGCAAATCTTACCCTTACTTTTCTTTCACTCATAAAAATGATTTTGCGTTGTTTGCCCACAAAAATACAAAATATATTTGGATTAAGGCTTAAAGGTTAGGGATTAATTCGTATCTTTGCCCAAGTGATTCTTGATTACAGACTCATGAGCCGTTACAATCATTACAATACTTTTACCACTCGCGGCTACATCTATCGAACATTGGTGGCCATTGCTGCTATCGCCATACTTGTAGCCCTTATCCCGAGAGGGAACCAAATCAAGCTTGACATAAAGAAAGGAAAACCTTGGAACTACGGAACCGTAATTGCCAAGGAGAACTTCCCCATCCTGAAACCGGAGGAAGTGCTCAAGCAGGAGCACGACAGCCTTATGCGCATGTATAAGCCCATCTATGAGGTGAACGCGCAGGTTGCCCTTACACAAATCTCTGCCTTCAAGGCAGCATTCGACAAGGAACTGTCGAAGAACGTCGCTCCCCAGTATCGCAACTACATCATCAACAGGCTGCAGGCCATCTACAGCAAGGGCATCATGAATACCGACGATTACGAGCGCCTGCTTAAGGGCCGCACGACGGAGGTCACCCTGACGATGCAGAACCTGGGAACCACGCGCAAGCTGAGCGACGTGCTCACGCAGAAGTCCGCCTATCAGTATCTGATACAGGGAGGCGACACCGCGCGCTACCAGCGCAGCGTGCTGCAACTCTGCGACCTGGGGCGCTTCATTGAGCCCAACCTCACGTTCGACCAGGAGCGCTCACAATCGCACCTGAACAACCTGGACATGCAGCTTGTGCGCTACTCGGGCCAGGTGTTGGCCGGGCAGAAGATTATCGACCACGGCGACATTGTCGATGACAAGACCTACAACATCCTGCGCTCGATGCAGGAGCACCACAACGGCCACAAGCATTCGGCAAGCGAGCAGTTCAGCCAGATTGGCGGGCAGGTCATCTACATCACCATCCTAACGCTCTGCCTGCTGGTTTTCTTCAACCAGTTCCGAAGCGACTATCTGCAAAGCCCCCGCACGGTGATGCTCATCACCCTGCTGACGTTGCTGTTCCCGGCCATAACCTACATCATGGTGCGCAACAGTTTCCTCAACGTCTACATCATCCCCTACTGCATCGTTCCTATTTTCATCCGCGTGTTTCTGGACTCGCGCACGGCCTTCATCACCCACTTCGTCAGCATCTTGCTCAGCGCCATCGTGGTGAGCTCGCCCTTCGAGTTCATTGTGGTGCAGTCGGTGGCCGGCCTGGTGGCCATATACAACCTGCGCCAGCTTTCGCAGCGCAGCGAACTGTTCCGCGCCGTCGTTTTTGTGACCCTTGTGTCGGCACTCTGCTACCTGTGCTTCGACATCATGCACATGAACGTCATCACGGCCGAGCACTTCGACCTTGCCACCTACACATTCATCTTCATGAACGGCTTCCTGCTGCTCATCTCCTATCTGCTGCTCATCCCCTTCGAACGCCTGTTCAAGTTCACCTCGACGGTCACCCTTGTCGAACTCTCGAACACGAATAACAAAATACTGCGCCGCCTGTCGGAGGAGGCCCCCGGCACGTTCCAACACTCCATGCAGGTTGCCAATCTGGCTGGCGAGGTGGCCAACACGCTTGGCGCCAAGAGCCAACTGGTGCGCACTGCGGCCCTGTACCACGACATCGGCAAGCTCGACGCTCCGGTGTTCTTCACCGAGAACCAGAACGGCGTGAACCCGCACGACAACCTGTCGTACGTGAAGAGTGCACAAATCATCATCGGTCATGTCAAGAAGGGACTGGAGTTGGCCGAGAAATACCAGTTGCCCGAGGTCATCCGCCAATTTATTGCCACTCACCACGGCACGAGCAAGGCCAAGTACTTCTACGTTAAATATAAGAACGAGAACCCGCTGCTCGAAATCGACGAGAAGTTCTTCACCTATCCCGGGCCCAACCCCTCGACCACCGAGCAGGCCATCCTGATGATGTGCGATGCCGTTGAGGCGGCCAGCCGCAGTCTGCCCGAGTACACCGAGGAGAGCATCAGCACACTGGTGAACCGCATCATCGACAGCCAAGTGCAGGACGGATACTTTGCCAAGTGCCCCATCACGTTCCAGGACATTTCCACGACCAAGCAGGTGCTCAAGCAGAAACTGATGACCATCTACCACACCCGCATCAGCTATCCCGAAATGAAATAACCTATTAATTACTATAAATAAATAACAATCGGCGGCCTCACCCAGACGCTGAATGAGGAAAAGACACTGACGACCCTTGGCATCGACATGAGCACAACCACCATCTACGGAACAATTACCGTTGACGGGACAACCTACACCATCAGGAACCTCTACTTTGAAAAGGCTGCCGCCACAACAACCTCTCTGGAACTGGCGATTACGCTTTACTATAGTACTGACAGTGATGGCGACGACTACTCAAAGGCCATCAACTTCACCTACACGGGAACAGCCCCTGCCGCCGAATAAGTCGCGACCAGGAATGACCTCGGGGCAGCATTGCGCCTGAGGGCCACACAACATCGCCGGGTTTCTGACACCACTTCGTCAGAAACCCGGCGATATTCGTTTCCGTCCCTCGGGAAAAAGTCACACGGGATCTACATCGTAAACCACCTGGGCCGACTTGTACTCAGGCAGCGAGAGCAGGTATTGCTGAATCTGTCGCATCCGCTGTCGGGCCTCGGCCATCGATGCCGCAGTCTCAATCTTCAGCACCACCTTCCGGATGTACTGCAGCTGTATGCGGCTGACCATGGGCGTATCGGGCCCCAGCACACGCTGGCCGAACACGCGGCGGAGCAACTGCGCCATATCGTTTGAAAGGCGGGTGACCACGTGCGGGTCGCGATGCTTCATCAGAATGTTGACGACGCGGCTGAAGGGCGGATAGTGGAAGGCCTGGCGCTCTTCCATCTGGTCGCTGTAGAGGGAGTCGAAGTCGTTCGTCACCACTTGTTTCACAACGGGGAGGTCGGGCATTTTCGTTTGTAGGATGACCAGCCCCTGACGGCTGCGGCGCCCCGCCCGGCCAGCAACCTGCGAGAGCATCTGGAAGGCGCGTTCGTAGCTTCGGAAATCGGGCATATTGAGCATGGTGTCGGCATTCAGTATGCCCACCACGCTGACGCGCTCGAAGTCGAGCCCCTTTGTAACCATCTGGGTGCCCACGAGAATGTCGGTTCGCCCATACTCGAAATCGGCCAACAGACGCTCGTAGGCCGTCCGGCTACGCGTGGTGTCGAGGTCCATGCGAGCCACACGGGCCTGGGGGAACAGCTGCCGGATGTTGTCCTCGATGCGCTCCGTGCCGTAGCCAATGCTGTGCAGTTCCTGGCTCTGGCAGTTTGGGCAGCGGTCGGGCACGGGATAGGTTGCCCCACAATAGTGGCAGGTCATCTGGCGATTGTCGCGGTGGAGCGTCAGGGTCACGTCGCAACGGTCGCAACGCGGCACCCAGCCGCACACCTGACACTCAATCTGCGGGGCATAGCCGCGGCGGTTCTGAAACAGGATGATTTGCTCGCGGCGCTCCAGGGCCTCGCGCATGGCCTTGACAAGGTCGGTGCTAAACGGCCCCACCATCTCCTTTCGACGGCGGCGGTCGCGAAGGTCGACGACCTCCACCCGCGGCATCCTCACACTGCCATATCGTTCCGACAGCGTTACCAGACCGTAGCGTCCGCACTGGGCATTGTAGTACGACTCCAGCGAGGGCGTGGCCGTCCCCAGCAGCGTCTTTGCCCCAGTCTGGCGGGCAATCACCAGGCCCACGTTTCGGGCATGGTAGCGTGGAGCAGGGTCTTGCTGCTTGAACGACGTCTCGTGCTCCTCGTCGATAATGACGAGCCCCAGTCGCTGGAAAGGCAGGAAGACACTCGAGCGCACCCCGACTATGATGTCGTAGGGCTGCTCGGACAACTGTTTCTGCCACACCTCGACGCGCTCGGCATCGGGATATTTGGAATGATAGACTCCCAGACGGTCGCCGAAGACACGCTTCAGGCGCTCCACCAATTGGGCCGTCAGCACAATTTCGGGTAGCATATATAGAACCTGTCGGCCGCGTTCCAGCTGGTCCTGAATCAGGCGGATGTAGATTTCCGTCTTGCCGCTGCTCGTGACGCCATGCAGCAGGCAGGTGTCGCGCTCGGCAAATGCGGCCACTATCTCGTCGTAGGCGCATTGCTGCGCCGGGGAGAATGAGAAATCGAGGAGCCCGGCAAGCGAACCTTTGGCCGGGGAGGCCAGGCGCGACACGTTCTTCTCATACAGCTCAAACACCCCGCGGTCGCGCAACCCCTTAAAAGCCGCTTCCGACTGGCCCTCCATCAGGGCCGACTTCTCCAGTTCCACCATGAGCTGGCGGTTCTGCAAGGTCAGGGCGGCCCCCACCTTGGCAAGGTCGAGATAGCGCAGCACCAGGTCGCGCTGCTTGGGCGCACGATTCAGGTCGTCAAGGAGTTTGTGGAGCGCAGTCTCGTCGAAGAAATCATCGGTCAGGCGGACGCAATTCACGGTGCGCGGCCGATAGTTGCGCTTCAGCTCCTCGCGCATGGTGATAGCCCCCTTGTCGAGCAGCGACTTCACGATGGGCAGGACGTGTTTCACGTCCACGACTTTCTGCAGGTCCATCACCTTCTGCTCGCGCAGCCGCTCCATCAAGTCGAGCACATACTGCTCGTTGCGTGTCAGGGGGGTAGCATCGTCGTAGTCGGGATTAAAGACCACCACACTCTCGCTCTCCAGCTTCAACCCGCTGGGCAGGGCAGCCTTATACACCTCGCCCAGGGTGCAGAGGTAATAATCAGCAATCCACCGCCACAGGTCGAGTTGCCAGGGCAGTAGGATGGGACTTTCGTCGAGCAGGTCGACGGCATCCTTCAAGGCGCGGACGTCGAGCCCCCCGTCGGCAGTCCCACCGGTGGGGGCTGGCACGGAATAGACCTTAACGACGAGTGCCGAATAGATTTTCTTGGAACCGAAAGGAACAATCAGCCGGCAGCCCACCTTCACCCGCTCGGCCAGCTGCTCGCTCAGGCGGTAAGTGTAGGCATCGGCCAATGGGAGGGGCAATACGACATCGGCTAAAAATAATAGGCGGTTCGGATGTTCCATGTATGTCCTTCCAGGTTGACATTGTTCACCTCGCCCATCTTGCCCAGGGGGATGTTATAGTTGAAGCCAAACTGCACGTGCTTGAGAATCTCGAAGCCCATGCCGATGTTCCAGTCGAAGAAGGAGTGGTCCAATTCGCCCACATCGCTGATGCGGCTCTTGTCCAGCAGCCAGTTCCACTGTGGTCCCGTGGCAATATAGAGGTTGAAGTTGGAATCAATCTTCCAGTCGTATCGCAGGTTGACGGGCACCACGAACATGTGCATCTTCTTCTTGCGATAGTCGGTGGACCCGACGACGTAGTCAATCTTATTCTGGTGATAGAGTATGGCCGCATCCAGCCCCAGGTTAGGCATCGGGATGCGGGTCTTTATCTTCAGGCCCACGAACCAGCCTATCTGGTTGTCGGGCGAATACAATTCCTTACTTGCCTTAAAGCGGCTCAGGTCGAGACCGCCCTCCACGCCCAACTGCCAGGGCTTCACTTTCTTCACTACGGGCACATTCTCGCCCTGGGCAGCCAGGTTCTGGCAACCGATGATGAGCAATAAAACGAGGACAAGCTTTCTCATGGTCTGGTTCTGTGTTGATACGGGAGACTACCGGCGCTGGCGTCGCACGCTGAAGGATGGTGCCGAGCTGCCGCCGCTCTTCGTCTTCTTCTCCTTGGCAGTCTTCGTGTTTGACGTAACGGCCGATCGGCGCGAAGTGGCGCGTGCAGCGGTCTTTGTGGTCGACGTTACAGCCGTCTGGCGACGCGTGCTTGCCTTTGTCTTTTCGGGCTCGGCCTCAACGCTGTCGGTGGCCACGCTGTCGGCCTTCTCCTGCTGGTGCCAGATGTTTTTCTCAAAGTCGACGAGCTGCTGCTCGATGCGCTTCTGCTCCTTGGCCAGCTTGGCCGTGTCGGGCTCGTTGATGAGAACCCTTCCCTGCATGTTTGCCGTCTTGTAAATCTTGCCGTCGTAGCGGTTCATCGTGAAGAAGTCGTCGGCCGTGGTGTTGGTGACGTTATTCAGGTTGCTGACCATAATGGGCAGTCGGGTCAGGTAGGGAGCCACGTCGTCGTACTTTATCCAGAACAGCGGCTTAGGCGTGACGGCTCCGGCGTCGCCAAATCCGTCGTCCTCGAGGAGCACGGGACACAGGGCTGTGACCTTGGCCTTGTAGGTGCCGGTGCGCTGGTCGAAGTAACTGCTCTCCTTCACGTAGTAGCGCTTCACCTGTGCCGAGGGTATGTCGTTGTCGGCCACCGTGAACTTGCCGTCATTCTCTTCATAATATATATAGTAGCGGTCGAGGATTTCCTTCACGTCGGTCACGCGGTCCTTCTCGGCAAACGACTCGTTGCCGTCCAGTTTGTAGGTGTAGACGGGAATGCGCTTCGACAGGAACAGGCGGAAGAGGTAGGTGAAGAGGTTCACCTGCCGGCCGTTGGGCTCCACGGGATAGTAGAGGGGCGCATTCTTGTCGGCCATCAGGTCGAGCTGGCGGTAGATGTCGCGCCGCCACACCACGTCCTCCGGCATATCCTCGCTGGTGGGGAACATGAGCGAGGCGCGGTCGACTTTCTGCTCGGCCTGCTGTCCGCGTTGGGAAGCGGCATTGCTGGTTGTGGTTCTGCGCTTGGTCGGCTGTGCAAAGGCTTCGCCTATTGAAACTTGAAAATCGAGAATTGAAAGGTTTCCTATGCCCAGCAGCATGGCAACTATCAATAATAATTTCTTTGTTTTCATATCTCGTTGGTTCTTATCTCTTATCTCTTAATTCTTAACTCTTAGTTTACGATGACCTCCATGGCCCCATTCAGGGTGCGCTCAATGCCGTCGGGCCCTGCGGCGCGAATCTTAGTAATGTAGAAGCGCTTGCCGCGGTTGAGTTGGCGAATCATGTTCTTCTGCCGCAAGGTAAATTCGGAGCCTTGCGAGATTTCGGGCACGGCGTTACCCATATTGTCGTAGAAGACCATCTCGAATCCGTGGACCTGGAAGGCGATGTTGAGCAGTCCGTCGTCGATGGCAGCGCCCAGGTTGGTCATGGCCATCAGGTTCTGCTTCGATATCTTGCCGCCCATCACGTGGTCGTCGCCGACGGGGATATAGGCCGTGGGGTCGGGCAGCTTGCGCACGCGGAAGGTGAATTTGCCCATTTCCTGCACGCGACCTTCGGTCTCGGCAGCCACCGTGATGACGGCCTCGCCGCCAACGTTTGTCGGACGGGCAATGTACTTGCCGTCGCCCTTCTGGGTGAAGTTGCCACCGGTCATGCTCACGCGCAGTCGGCTCGAGGGTATTCCGGGCACACTGACGCTCATGGGGTTGTCGTATCCGGCATACAGGACGTTCATGATGTCGGCGCTCACCGTGGCGCTGGGCGGTATGACGGTGTACTTCTGGGAGAAGTCGCGCTTCACCTTTTCGCCGCTTCCGTTCAGCGTCTCAATCCATCCCGTGAGGGTGAAGTCGCCCGTCTGGTTGCAGATGGTCTCATACACGCCACGGTCGCTCTTTATTTCGCGGCCACCGACGTAGATGGTGGGACGGTTGGTGGTGTCGACGGCGGCCATGAATATCTGGGCCGAGAAGCGTCCGCCCTGGACCACGGTCATGGCACTGGGCACGACGTAGGCATTCACCTCGTTGACGCGGATGTCCTTGACGTCGATGTTGCTGACCAGCGTGTGCAGCACCTCGCCCTCGGCCGAGCGAACGGCGTTCTGGAGCTGGGTGAGCGACGTGACGGCGGCTGCCGTGGGCATGCTCTCGAACATCGACTCCTGCCAGTTCTTTCCCTCTCGCTTATCCTTCTGGGACACCTCGGTGCTCAGGTTGTTGATGATAATCTGGCGCTTGGCCTTGTCGTTTACCATCTTGGTGATGCGTTCGCGATAGCTGTTGATGGCCTCGTAGAGTTCCTGTCCGCGCCCTTTGCGTGGGGCCAGCATGATGCTGGTTGCGGCTTCGAGGTCCTCCTGGTTGCGGATGTTGTGCACATCGCCGTCCTTGCCGTCGCTCTTTCTTACGATGGCGACTTTCAGTTCCTCGGCGAAGTTGTAGAGGGAGTCGCTCATGTGCTTCACGTACTGCGACTTCTCGTACCACTCCTTCACCTTTGCCGGGTTGGCCTTCATCTGCTCGTCGAAGTTCTGGTAGATGCCTTTGTTGATGAGCATGGCGTTTTGTGTGGCCTGGTCCAACTTGTCCGACACGAGGGTGAATCCCTTGAGCACGTCGCTGCTGACGTTGAGGGCCAACATGGCCATCAGGACGACGTACATCAGGTTAATCATCTTCTGACGTGGCGATATCTTTTTCTTCTTTATCTGAGCCATTTCTTTTCTTTTTTAGGATTGCCTCGGGTTGCCTATAATTGCCTATGAATGCATAGGAATTCCGAGCATTGCCTGGGATTATTCGGCCTGCGAGGGAGCGATGGGGCCCACGACGTTGACGGTCAGCGCCTTTATCATGCGGGCGTAGACGTTGTTCAGTTCCTCAATCTGCTGGGCCATGCGGCGGGTCTGCTCGTCGATTTGCTCGATGGTGCTCACCTGTTTACTGATGTTGCGCAGCTGCAGCTCGTAGACGGTGGCAATGCCAGTGAGCGTGCGATTGAGGTTTTCCATTTCCTCGCTGTCGGTCGACATGTGCTCGGCCTGGGTCTTCACGCGGCCCAGCACTTCGGTCAGTTCGGTCAGGCGCTCGGCGTAAGCCTTCACAGCCTCTTCGACGGAAGCGGGGTCGGTGGCCTGAATCTGTGCCAGCTCGGTCAGTCCGGCCGTGCCGCCGGCCACGATGGTCTGCGCGCCAGCCACGAAGGGCTGTCCGCCACCACCGACGGCTGGCCCGTTCTGCGCTGCGGCAGAGGCCACGGCTGCCAGTTCCTCGACGGTTTCGGAGCTGAGCGCGGCGCCACCCTGTTCGGGCACTCGCTCGGTTACGCGCTCGAAACCGGCAATGATGAACACAAACACCTCGGTGCCCATGCCGATGAATAGCATGAGGTTGGCGCCCGGCAGGTGGGTGAGCTTAAACAGCGTGCCCAGGATAACGACGGCAGCACCCCACGAATAGGCATAGTTCATGAAGGTTTGGCCTGCCATGGTGTCCATCCATTTCTGGATGACTTCTATAAGATTGAGTTTCTTTCCCATGATATTATTTCTTGTTAGTTTGTCTGGAGTTATCGTTCACCATCGAGCGCACGCAGCGGAAGCCGATGTAGGAGCGGGGCTGGTTTTGATATTCATAGCTGCGCCATGCCGAGCGAATCATGCTCTCGGGGTCTTTCCACGAGCCGCCGCGCACGCTTTTCTTCTTCAGTCGGTAGGGGTCTTCCTTGGCTGCATTGTAGCGCAGTTCGGGGTTCATGTCGCTCATGCTCTGCACGCCGGCCTCGGTGTAGACGGTGCTCGTCCACTCGGCCACGTTGCCGGCCATGTCGTAGAGGCCGTTGGAGTTGGCACTGTAGATGCCGCACCTCGAGGTGATGAGGCTTCCGTCCTCGGTGTAGTTTCCGCGGTCGGGCTTAAAGTTGGCGTAGTAGCAGTTCTTGTCGCTCTTCACCTCGCCGCTTTCCCAGGGGAAGGCGCTGCCCGACTTGCCGCGTGCAGCATATTCCCACTCGATTTCGGAGGGCAGACGGTAGCGCTGTATGTGCTTGGCCATGCCGCCCAGTCCCTTAAGCAGGAAGTTGGTGCGCCAGGCGCAGTAGGCGTTGGCCTGTTCCCACGTGACGCCCACCACGGGATAGTCGTCGAAGGCGGGGTTCGAGAAGTACAGCTTCATGTAGCGCTCGTTGTCGGCGTTCTGGAAGTCGTTGACCCAGCAGGTGGTGTCGGGGTAGATGTTCACGATGTAGGTGTTCAGGAAATCCCAGGGACCGCTCAGGGGGCGCGTGATGGTCTGTCGCTGGATGCGTCCTTCGTCGTCAATCCATGCGGTGTCCTTGCTGATCATGACCACCTTTGAGGCGTCCACCTCGTGGTCGGTGTTCAGGTCGCGCTCCTCGGGGTTCAGTCGGTACTTGCGCTGGGCCGCGGCGGCATAGTCGTAGATTTCGTACTTGTAGTTCATCTGCGAGGCGTCGAGCATGCGGGTTCCGTCGATGGGGTGCGTAACGTAGACGCTCTCGATGGCGCGCTGCTCGTCCTCGGTGGCCTTCTTCCAGGGGATGCTTTTGTTCCAGTTGAGGTAGGGCGTGATGGGGTTGCCCTCTTTGTCTTCCTCAATCTTGTAGGTTTCGTCACCGCCGTATGCGGGGTCGGCCAGACGCTCGCGGATGATGCTGTCGCGCACCCACATGACGAACTGGCGGTACTTGGCGTTGGAGACTTCCTGCTCGTCCATCCAGAATCCGTCGACCGAGATGTCGCGCTTCGGGAATTCCGTGCCCCAGAGGGTGTCGTTTTCCTCGAGACCCACCTTGAGGGAGCCTTTGCGGATGGGGACCATGCCGAAGGGCGTGGGCTCGCTGAACGAGATTCCGCGCACGCCCGTCACTTCGCCACCTGTGGCCATGGCCGAGTTGCCCATGCCCATGCAGGCCGTCAGCATAACGACCAGCAGGATGAGGCACATCCACCCTAAACCCCTCGCTGCGGCAGAGGGGAGATTCGTGTTCTGCATCATATCTTTTCGTTCTTTCATTACTTTCTTCATTACCTATATATTATAATATCCTGACACTCTTGTGCAGGTTCTTTCCTTTCTTGAACAGGTTGAGGTCCATCTGGTAGCCGAGCACCAGCTCGTGGGTGCCGTGGAGAATGCCGATGCCACCGGTGTAGAACTCATAGGAGTAGCCTATCTGCACGCCGTGGAACTGCGTTCCGAGCAGCAGGCCGACGCTCACCGTGGGGCTGTAGGACAGACCTGCGTAGAGGTGAATCTTCTCGCCGTTGTAGGCCAGGCGCGCCGCGATGTCGCCTCGCCAGGCCTGCAGGTCGGTGCGCACGATGGCCGAGGTGTAGAGCGCATACTCCGGCTGCTTGAAGCGCACGTTGTAGCCGCCCGTCAGGTAGTAGAGCCTGCTCACCTTGGTCTGGTGCATCTTGTCGTCGCCCAGCTTGATGGTGGGCCCCGTCAGGTGCATCGAGCTCAGTCCGGCGTACCACAGTTTCTTGTACGTGTATCGGACGCCGAAGTCCACGTCGAACGTCGTGCCGTCTACCTCGCTGGTGGCAAATGCCGGGTCGCCGCTCTCGATTACGTCCAGCTTCGAGCCGTCGAACGTCTCGTCGAGGAAACCCACGCGCACTCCCGCGCTCAGCTGCCCGCCCCACAGGGGCTGATGGTAGGCGTATTGGAGGTACAGCTTCTTGTTGGCGAAAAGCCCTATCTTGTCGTTCATGAACCCCACGCCAACGCCATGTCGGGGACCCAGGAAGAAGAGCGGCATGTCGGCCGTGGCCAACATCGTTTGCGGAGCACCCTCGAATCCGGTCATCTGCATGCTGTATGCACCACGGATGTCGAGCCGGCCGTCAAGTCCGCTTGCTGCTGGGTTGAAGTAGGATTGCAGCGTCCAGAAGTTCGTGAACGCCGCATCGTACTGAGCCTTGGCTCCTGCGGCCATCAGCACGCTCACTGCCAGCAACAACAGTCTTTTCATCCACCTTTAATAACGCATCGCCCGCTTATATTATTGTGTGCCCCCTTCAAAAAAATGACGTCCGACCGTCCTAAAAATGCACCCCCTGCGCCCCCTTCCCGGCACCATTGCACGGCAAACTATATTCATCGGGCGGCGAATATACATTCGTCGGCGATGTTTATATAT
>CALZQV010000043.1 GCA_945828295.1 uncultured Prevotellaceae bacterium
CGGCCCCACCCGTCCGCCGGACGGTGGCTGGGGCTATTCCACGGTAACACTTTTGGCAAGGTTGCGAGGCTGGTCGACGTTGAGTCCCTTCTGCACGGCAATGTGGTAGGCCAGCAGTTGCAGGGGGACGACGCTGAGCAGGGGTGCCAGGCAAGAGAGCGTTTCGGGCACCTCGATGTATTCGCTTACCATCTGCTTCACAACCTCGTCGCCCTCGGTGACGATGGCAATGATGCGCCCGTTGCGGCTCTTCACCTCCTGCATGTTCGAGATGATTTTCTCGTAGAGCTGGTGGTGGGTGGCAATGACAACGACGGGCATCTCCTGGTCGATGAGGGCGATGGGGCCGTGCTTCATCTCGGCGGCGGGGTAGCCCTCGGCGTGGATGTAGCTGATTTCCTTCAGTTTCAGTGCCCCCTCGAGCGCCACGGGGAAGTTCCATCCGCGGCCCAGATAGAGGAAGTTGTGGGCATAGGTGAATATTTTTGAGAGCGTGGCTATGCGGTCGTTCTGGCCAAGGATGTGTTGGATCTTTGCGGGAATCTGCTGCAGTTCGTCGATGACGGCGCGATACTCCTGGGCATCGACCGTGCCGCGGGCTTCGCCGAGGGTGAGGGCCAGCATGGTGAGCACACAAACCTGACCCGTGAAGGCCTTGGTGCTGGCCACGCCGATTTCGGGGCCCACGTGGATGTAGGTGCCAGTGTCGGTGTTGCGGGCGATAGAGCTACCCACGGCGTTGACCACGCCAAAGACGAAGGCGCCGGCCTGACGGGCCAGTTCGATGGCGGCCAGCGTATCGGCCGTCTCACCGCTCTGGGAGATAGCCATCACGACGTCGTCGGGCAGGATGACGGGCTCGCGATAACGGAACTCGCTGGCGTATTCCACCTCGACGGGAATCTTGCAGAAGTGCTCAATCAACTGCTTGCCGATGAGCCCGGCGTGCCACGAGGTGCCACAGCTGACGATGATGAAGCGGCGGGCGCCGACGAGCCGTTCGCGGTGCTCGGTGACGGCGCTCAGCACCACACGCCCGTGGTCGGGCAGCAGGCGACCGCGCATGCAGTCCTGTAGCACGTTGGGCTGGTCGAAGATTTCCTTCAGCATGAAGTGGGGGAAGCCTCCCTTGTCAAGCATCGTGAGGTCGAGCTCCACCTTCTTCACCTCGACGGGAACGTCCTCGTTGTTGAGGTTGAACACGCGGAGTTGCTTGCCGCGCTCACACACGACGACCTCCTCGTCCTTCAGGTAGACCATCTGCGAAGTGTACTCGGCAATGGGCGACGCGTCGCTGGCCACGAAGTATTCGTCGCCCTGCTCGCCGATGCCCACTACCATGGGGCTGCTCTTGCGAGCGGCCACCAGGCGGTTGGGGGTGCGGCGGTCGAGCACCACGATGGCATAGGCACCGATGACGCGCTTCAGGGCAGCCTCCACGGCCAGTTCGAGGCTCAGTTTGTGGCTTTGTTGCACATACTCGATGAGCTGCACCAGGACCTCGGTGTCAGTGTCGCTCTGGAAGTGCATGCCGCGCTGCTTCAACTGTTCGCGCAACACCACGTAGTTCTCGATGATGCCGTTGTGGACGAGCGTGAGGTTGCCGCTCTCCGAAACATGGGGATGGGCATTGCGCGTCGACGGCTCGCCGTGGGTGGCCCAACGGGTGTGGGCAATGCCGATGGTGCCGGAGCAATCCTTCTCGCCGGCCGCGTTCTCGAGTTCTGAAACCTTGCCCTTAGCCTTGTAGACGTTGAGCCTATCACTGTCCGACAGCAGGGCCACGCCCGCACTGTCATAGCCACGATACTCCAGGCGGTGGAGCCCGCCAATCAGTATGGGGTAAGCCTGACGCTTACCGATGTAACCTACGATTCCACACATAATCTTCTTTACCTTTTAAATTTTAGTTTTAGCTATTCTATGTAATCGTTTACTTGAACTCGAGGTAGGGTTCCAGGCGACGGATGTCGTCGTCGGTGAAGTTGGGCAGGCGGCGCAGGTCGTCAATGCTCTGCAGGGGGCCCACGTTGTGGCGGTAGTCCCAGATGTCACGTGCCCGGTAGACACGCAGGTAGGGATGGCGCACCAGCTGGTTCTTCGAGGCGTGGTTGACGTCGATGCAGCGAATGGCCGCCGGCTCGCCCAGCGAGAGCCACTGCTCCACCCCCTCGGGCATACCCTCGATTTCCTGCAGCTGAGCGAGCGACACGTAGCCACCCAGCTGTTCGCGGTAGCGCACAATCTGGCGCGCATAGTACGAGCCAATGCCCGGTATCTTCTTCAGTGCCGCAGTGTCGGCCTCGTTGAGACTGACGACCTCGCCCGCCGTCAGCTTCACCGGATAGCGCACCGTGTCGCGCTGGGTCGTCAGCTGTTCGTAGACGTCGACACGAGGTTCGCCGTCCTGCGTTCGGGCAGGGGGCGTCACTTTGCGGTAGCGGTGGGCAATACGCACATGAGGTCCCAGGCGCTCCCACATCTCATTGGTCATCCCGGGAATGCGCTGCACATCGGCAGGCTCGTGGTAGCGACCTCCCTTGGCGCGGTACTTGTAGATGCCCCGAACCTGGAAGGGTGCGAACCCGAGCCGGAGCAAGACGGTGGAGTCGGCCTCGTTCGGGTCGAAATCGAAGGTCTCCATCTTTCGCTCCTCGGTGGCGAAATAGCGCGGTGAGGCCACGCTTCGCCGCAAAGCATCCTCCGTCTCTCCACTGCCGCCGGGCCACAGCCAGCGCCCCACCAGCGCAACAATCAGCACGAGCAGCAGGGCAATGCCCAAGATGACAACGCCCCTGCGTTCGCTGGATGTAGTCTGGAAGTAAGACATAAGAAACAGAGAGAGAGGGAGAGGGTAACTAACGGAGGAGTTCGTTGATGAAAATCACGGCAATGGCCGTCGGCGCCACCCAGCGCACAAGGAAGATGTAGATGCGGAACGGGTGGAGCCTTGAAAGCAATCGTGCGCCGAGGCTCGGCCGGCCGCCGGCAGCCGTGGCCGCATCCGACGGTCCGAGGTGCAACGTGCCGTTGTTCGTCACCTCGTTGTAGACCATCTGGCGGTCGAGCTTCCAGCCGACAAACAGGCAGATGATGATGCCGCCCAAGGGCAGGATTATCTTGGCCGAAACATAGTCGAAGAGGTCAAACAGGCAAAGGCCGCAGATGCGGAAGTCGTTCCACACGCCCATCGAGAGCGAGCAGGCCACGCCAAGCAACAAACAGCCAACGGTGACCATGCACGCCGCACGCTTGCGGCTGACGTTCCACTCCTCGTGGATGTAAGCCGTTGCCACCTCGTGGAGCGAGATGGCACTGGTGAGCGCCGAAAGCATCAGCAGGACATAGAACAGCGTCGAAAAGACGTAGCCGATGATGGGCACGTTGTGGAAGGCAATGTTAAAGACATGGGGCAGCGTGATGAACACAAGGCCAGGGCCTTCGTTGGCCTCGACTCCAGGCACCGAGAACACAGCCGGGAAGATGATGAAGCCACAGAGCACGGCCACGCAGGTGTCGATGACACTCACACTCACCGCCGTCTTTGCCAAGTTGGTATCCGGACCAAAGTAGGAGGCATAGGTGCACAGGCAGCCCATGGCCAGGCTAAGCGAATAGAAGGCCTGCCCCACGGCGCTGAGCACAATGTTGGGTGTCACCTTTGAGAAGTCGGGGCGAAGCATGTACGTCACGCCCTCGGTGAATCCCGACATCGAGAACGAGCATACGACCAACACGCCGATGATGAGCAGCAACATGGGCATCATCAACTTCGAGAAACGCTCGATGCCTTTCTCCACACCCCGCACAATGATGACATGAACCAGGAGCATGAAGACCACAGCATAGACGACGGGCTCCAAGGGACTGCTCACGAAGTCGGAAAAGTAGCTTTTGTAGTCCTGGTCGCCCGTCAGCTGGTTACACATCGAAGCAACCATGTAGTGGAGCGTCCACCCCGATACTATAATATAGTAACAGGAAATGAAGAAGGCCACGAACACGCCCTCGATGCCCCCAAGGCGCCACCACGTGCCGGGAGCAAGCTTGCGGAAGGCGCCGATGGTGTTGGCATGGGTGTGACGCCCGATAACGAACTCGCTGAGCATAACCGGCACACCGATGAAAAGGATGCAACACAAGTATATCAGGATGAAGGCCGCTCCGCCGTTGTTTCCCACCTCGGTGGGGAAGCGCCACACGTTGCCCAGCCCCACGGCCGAGCCTGCAGCCGCAAGGACTACACCAAGTTTACTGCCAAAATTATTTCGCTGCGACATTAATTTGCAATTTCATTAAGGAATACTATGCCCACTCCTATCGGCGCCACCCAGCGGATGAGGAAGAGCAACACACGCAAGCCGCGCACCTTCAGGGCACCGTCGTTGGTGAGCTGGGCCACCACGAAGCGGCGATCGAGATACCACTCCACGAACATCGTGATGAGGATGCCGCCCAAAGGCATGAGGAACTTGGCAGTGAGGAAATCGAAAAGGTCGAAGAAACCGCGATTCCATATCTTTATCTCGCTCCACGGGCCAAACGACAACGAGCAGGCCGCTCCCAGCAGCATGCAGATGAGCGTGACCACGACGGCAGCCTTGCGCCGCGAAAGGTGATAGTTCTCGTGGATGAAGGCCGTGGCTGTCTCGTGCATCGAGATGGTGCTGGTGAGGGCTGCCAGGAGCAGGAGCACATAGAACATGCCGGAGAACAGGTAGCCAAGCAGGGGCATGGCGGAAAATGCCTCATTGAAGACATGGGGCAAGGTGATATACACCAGGCCCGGACCGGCATTGGGAGCCATGCCCGGCACTGAGAACACAGCGGGGAAGATGATGAAACCGCTCAGGATGGCCACGAGCGAGTCGAGCACACAAACATTAAACGCCGAGGAAACCAGCGGAGTGTCCTTCTTGAAATACGAGGCGTAGGTGGCCAGGCATCCCAGTCCCACGCTGAGCGAGAAGAATGCCTGCCCCATGGCACTGAGCACAACGCTTGTGGTCACACGCGAAAAGTCGGGATGAAGCAGGAACTGCAGCCCCTCGCCTGCGCCAGGCATCGTGAGCGAGCAACACACCAAGACCACGATGATGAGCAGCAACACCGGCATCATGATTTTGGAATAACGCTCGATGCCGCGCTCCACTCCGCGGGACACCACGAAATGGGTCATCAGGAGGAATGCCATCTGGAAGGCTATGGGTTTCCAGGGATTGGTGACGAATTTATCGAAAACGGCCTTAAAGTCCTGACCAGCAGTGAGCCTGTTGGCGAACGACTCCACGGTGTAATGCAGCGTCCATCCGGCCACGACACTGTAGAACGAGAGCACGAGTATGCCGCAGATTACCCCCATGAAACCCGCAACAATCCAGGGTTTGCCCGGGGCCAGCGTGCGGTAGGCCCCCACGGTGTTGGCCTTACTGCCGCGGCCGATAACGAACTCGGCCAGCATCACGGGCATTGCCAACAGGAAGACGAAAGCCAGATAGACCATGATGAAGGCGGCGCCTCCATTATTGCCCACCTCGGTGGGAAAGCGCCAGATGTTGCCCAAGCCCACTGCCGAGCCGGCCGAGGCCAGCACGACACCCAGGCGGGACCCAAATGTGCCTCTGTCATTGGAATCTTTCGCGCTCATCTTGTAATTGTTAAGCAAAAACACCACAAAAGTACGAAAACTTTCGTATTTTTGCAACAAAATACGTCAATATGAAAGCAACCTACCCGAAAAGGTATCCACTCAGTAACGTCGTCGCCACGGCGATTGTCATTCTCTCGCTCATCCCCATTCCCGAGGTGCCCCAGCTCGGAAACATTAGCCTGCTCGACAAATGGGTCCACATGGTCATGTACGGCGGTCTGTGCGTTATAATCTGGTGGGAATATCTGCGCCAGCATCGCAGCATCCACTGGCGTCGAGCCCTTGTGGGAGCCGTGTTGCTGCCCGTTGCCCTGGGCGGCGGACTGGAACTGGCTCAAAAATACCTGACCACCTGCCGCAGCGGCGAGTGGCTCGACTTCATGGCCAACAGCGTGGGTGTTGTGCTGGCAGCGTTGGTGGCGGTTATTCTCGCCAGAGTTTGTAGGGATTAGCGCGCAGGTGACCGTTGTAGTAGCGGCGGTCGCCAGTCACTTCTTGCCCGATGAAATGGGGCTTTTCGAAACTTTCCGTTTCGCTTCGTAATTCGATTTCGGCCATCACCAGCCCGTCGTTGTCACCGTGGAACTCATCGACCTCCCACGTGTGTTCCCCGTCGGCACTCTTCACCAGATAGCGGTGCTTGTCGATGAGCCCCGGCTCACATAGGAGGAGCAGGTCGTGAGCGTCGGCCGGCGAAATCTCCGTCTCGAACTCGTAACGCGAAAGGCCCGCCTTGCCGGCAGGGCCTTTGATGGTGAGGTAAGCCTTGTCGTCGCGAACGCGGATGCGTACCGTGCGACCGGGCTTCGTTCCGATGTAGCCCTGCTGGATGTGGCTCACGGCATAGGCTTCCCGTTTGTAGTCGTCGCCACAGACAAGGAACTTTCGCTCTATCTCTTGTGCCATTTGTCTCGCTTACATCAGGGACAGCAAGGCAACCAGGGCCACGCCGGCAACAACCAGGGCGATGATGATGCCGCGCACCACTCGGCGTGCCTTTTCTTCTTCCTTGGCCAGATGGTTGGCAGCCTTTTTTTTGCGATTTTCTTTCTTTATGCTCATCGTATTATGTTTTTAAGGTCTTTAATCAGTTGTTTCGGCACCGAACTCCATGAGGTAAGCCTTGATGAAGGCATCGATTTTACCATCCATCACTCCGCCCACGTCGCTGGTCTGGTAGTTGGTGCGGTGGTCCTTCACGCGGCGGTCGTCGAAGACGTAGCTTCTAATCTGGCTGCCCCACTCGATTTTCTTCTTGCCCGCCTCCACCTTGGCTTGCTCCTGCATGCGGTGTTGCAGTTCCTTGTCGTAGAGCATGGAGCGCAGCAGTCGCAGGGCGTTTTCCTTGTTCTTGGGCTGGTCGCGCGTTTCGGTGTTTTCGATGAGGATTTCCTCTTCCTCTCCCGTGTAAGGGTCTTTGTATTGGTAGCGCAAGCGGACACCGGATTCCACCTTATTGACGTTCTGACCGCCGGCGCCGCTACTGCGGAAGGTATCCCACGAGATGCGTGCCTGCTCGATGTTCACCTCAATTGAGTCGTCGACCAGGGGTGTGACGAATACGCTGGCAAACGAGGTCATGCGCTTTCCCTGGGCGTTGTAGGGCGAGACGCGCACCAGGCGGTGGACACCGTTTTCGCTCTTCAGGTAGCCATAGGCGAACTCGCCCATGATTTCCAGTGTGCAGGTCTTGATGCCGGCATCGTCGCCGTCGAGCACGTTGCTGACGGTGCACTTGTAGCCGTTGGATTCGGCCCATCGCATATACATACGCATGAGCATCTGTGCCCAGTCTTGTGCCTCGGTGCCTCCGGCCCCGGCGTTGATTTTCAGCACGGCGTCCATCTGGTCCTCTTCGCGGCGCAGCATGTTCTTGAGCTCCAGGTTCTCGATGGCCTCGAGTGTGCGCTGATAGAGGTCGTCGACCTCTTGTTCGGTCACCAGTTCTTCCTTATAGTATTCGGCGGCCAGCTCCAGCTCGTCGCAAAGGCTCTTCACCTCGTTGTATCCTTTTATCCACTTCTCGATGCCTTTCACCAGTTTCATCTGCTCCTCAGCACGCTTTTGGTCGTCCCAAAAGCCGGGGGCCTGGGTGCGCAGTTGTTCCTCTTCGAGTTGTATTTGCTTGGCGTCGATGTTCAGGTAGCGGTGAAGTTGCTCGGTGCGGTCCTTCACCTCCTTGAGTTGTTCGATGGTTATCATTCTTTATTCTTCGTACATTTTTTCGATTTCCTCCTTGTAGTTCTGGTAGACGACGGGGCGCTTCACCTTCAGGGTGTTGGTGAGTTCGCCGCGCTCCATGCTGAACGGTTCGGGCAGGAGGGTTATGCGTTTCACTTGTTCGTAGTGGGCAAATTCCTGTTGCAGGGTCTCGATGCGGTCCATCACCAAGCGCACGACGTCGGGATTTTTACACAGCTCGGCGCGGTTGGCATAGCTGATGCCGTGTTTCTTGGCCCACTCCTCGATGACGTGGTAGTCGGGAATCACCAGGGCAGAGACAAACTTGTGCTGGTCGGCGATGATGACGATTTGGTCGATGTAGCGGTCGACGACGAGCTTGGTTTCAATCATCTGCGGGGCGATGTATTTGCCGTTGCTGGTTTTGAAGAGGTCCTTGATGCGGTCGGTCAGGAACAGCTCGCCGTCCTTCAGGTAGCCGGCGTCGCCGGTGTGGAACCAGCCGTCCTTGTCGATGGCATTGGCCGTGACCTCGGCCTTGCGGTAGTATCCCCGGGTGATGGTTTCACCCTTGAGCAGGATTTCGTTGTTCTCGCCGATTTTCACCTCCACGCCGTCGAGCACGCGGCCCACGCTGCCCAGGGAGATGGGTTTGTTCCAGCGGTCGCACGACACGGTGGCCGTCGACTCGGTCAGGCCGTAGCCCACAATCATGCCTATGCCGCAGGCGTGGACGAATTCCTCCACCTCCACGGGCACGGCGGCTCCGGCTGTGGGGAAGAAGTTCTGGCGCTCCAGGCCCAGGTTCTTGAGCAGCAGGGCTATGATGGTCTTTTCGTAGAACTTATACTTAATCTTCAGCCCGATGGGGGGAACGAGGCCGCGAATGCGGTACTTCACGTTGTACTCCTTGCCCACGCGCAGGGCGTCGAGCATGAGGGTGCGCTGAACGGCCGGGCTGTTGTTGATTTTCTCGAGCACGCCGGCGTAGACCTTCTCCCAGAAGCGGGGGACGGCCGACATGCAGGTGGGATGCACCTCGAGCATGGACTGCAGGACGTCCTGCGGGCGCAGGTTGACGCACAGCGTGCAACCGTAGCAGATGCACAGATAGCTCCAGGCGCGCTCGAAGATGTGGGTGAAGGGAAGGAAGTTCAGGATGACGTCCTTGTCGGAGAGGTTCAGGGCGGTTACGTGGCCGCGGAAGGCGGTGGCGTACTGGCGGTGGGTCTGCATGACGCCCTTCGAGAGGCCCGTCGTGCCGCTGGTGTAGAGGATGTTGGCCAGGTCGTCGGGCTGCAACTCGGCCGAGCGTTTGTCCACCTCGGCCTGGTTGGGGTGTTCCTCGCCCAGTCGCAGGAATTCGTCGAAGTACATGCTTGTCTTGTCCTGCGGGTTGCGCTTAACCTTGGGATCGAAGATGATGAGCTTCTTCACGTGGGGCCCTATCTGCATCACGCGCAGGGCTATGTCGTACTGGTACTGCTCACCCACGAAGATGTAGCGCACGTTGGCGTCGCTGACCATGTACTTGACCTGCGTCTCGCTGCTGGTGGCATAGAAGGGGATGGTCACGGCCCGGATGCCATAGGAGCCAAAGTCGACGAACATGCACTCGGGCTTGTTCTGCGAGAAAGTGGCAATGTTTTCCTGCACCTCAACGCCCAAGTGCAAAAGGGCGTTGCTTACCAGGCGCACACGGCGCGAGAATTCGTTCCACGAGATGTCTTTCCACTGGTTCTGGTCATAGTCGCGATAGCGCAGTGCCACGCGCTCGCCATACTTCTCGGCCTGAGCATGAATCACACGGGATAGCGGGGTTTCGTTAAGCATATTCATTCCCTTTTTTAGTTTCAACGCAAAATTACAACTTCCGCGCGATATTCCCAAATCTCGCGCCACTTTTCTTTATTTATTACACACGTGCGCTCGCGTGCACGCTGGCGCGCGCCTTGGCATGGACGGACCTTCGTCGACGCATGGATGGAGGCTCGTCGACGCATGGATGGAGGCTCGTCGACGCATGGATGGTCGCCCGTCGATGCATGGACGCTTTTCTGCCCCCACGTTTCCGCCCGTGAAAAGAAAAGCCGCTTTTCCTTTGTCTTTCACTCGCTTAATCGTAACTTTGCAGCGAGAAACATGACGCTATGAGCACGAAAGAGATGACGCAAGAGGCCGTGGAACTGCTGGCCCGCCTCGTGGAGACACCGCGCGTGAGTCGCGAAGAGACAGTAGCTGCCGACCTGCTGCAGGTATGGATGGAGCAACGCCGACTGGAACCCAAGCGTGAGGCCAACAACCTGTGGGCCATCGCTCCCGACTACGACAGCAGCCGCCCCACGCTGCTGCTGAACGCCCACATTGACACCGTGCGCCCCGTCAGCGCGTGGACCCTCAACCCCTTTGCCACCACGCGCCAGGGCGACCGCCTCTACGGACTGGGCACCAACGACGACGGCGCATCGCTCGTGAGCCTCCTGCAGGTCTTCCGCCAGCTGTCGGCCACGCCACGTGCCTACAATCTCGTCTTCCTGGCCTCGGCCGAAGAGGAGGTGAGCGGCCGCGACGGCATTGAGCGCGCCCTGCCCCTGCTCCCACCCGTCGACGTGGCCCTTGTGGGCGAGCCCACCGGCATGCAGCCCGCCATTGCCGAACGCGGACTGATGGTGCTCGACTGCACCGCCCACGGCCGGGCCGGCCACGCCGCCCGCAACGAGGGCGACAATGCCCTCTACCACGCCCTCGACGACATTCAGCTGCTGCGCACCACCCCCTGGCCCGAGGAAAGCCCCCTGCTGGGCCGCACCCAAGTCAACGTAACCATTATCGAGGCCGGCACCCAGCACAACGTCGTGCCCGACCGCTGCCACTTCGTTGTCGACGTGCGCACCAACGAACTGCACTCCAACGAGCACGTCTACAACCGCATCAGCAAGATGCTGAAGAGCCAGGTGGAGGCACGTAGCTTCCGCCTCTCGTCGAGCCACATCTCGCCCTCCCACCCCCTCGCGGCAAGGGCCATAGCCCTGGGGCGCACGCCCTTTGGCAGCCCCACGCTGAGCGACCAGGCTCTCCTGCGCTGCCCGAGCCTGAAGATGGGGCCAGGGCAGAGCAGCCGCAGCCACACGGCCGACGAATTCATTGAAATTCAGGAAATAGAAGAGGCCATCGAGCTATACCTAAAGATGCTCGACGGCCTGATACTTTAACATTCTTACTTAGCGTAGCCCCGCTCAGCGGCCAACCCAGGACTCGGGGTTGAGCAGCGTGGTCTCCTTGCGCAACTGGAAGTGCAGGACGAAACGCCCCGTCCCGTCGTCGGCAACAGTGCCGAGAAGGTCGCGAGCCTTCACCTTCTGCCCCTTGTGGACAATGACCGACGAGAGGTTGCAGTAGACCGAAATGTAGCTGCCGTGGCGCACGAGCACATTCTTCATTCCACCAAACTGGAAGACGGCCGACACCACTCCGTCGAAGACGGTGCGGGCACGGGCGCCCGAACGGCCCACGTAGTTCGTGCCCTTGTTGTTGAGGACGACGTGTGAGTGGCCCGACGTATTGGAACCAAAGCGCGCCCCTATCATATACTCGCCCGTAATGGGCACTGGCAGGCGGCCCTTGTTCTGGGCAAAACTTCCGTTCAGCTTCTGCTCCTCGGGCGTGAGCCACTTCGACGAGCTGCCGCCCTTGGAAGTGCTGGGAGCCGGGGTTGCGGCTTTCCCGCTCGATTTCTTGGCGGCCTGCGCCTTCTTGCGTGCCTCGGCTTCGCGGCGCTTGCGTTCCTCCTCGGCCTTGCGAATCTCTTCGGCCACCACCTCGTCGATTTTCTTCTGCAGGGCGGCTATGCGTTTCTGCTGGTCGGAGACTTGCTGCTGAAGGTCCTTGGCGCGTTTCTGCAGGCTGTTGACCTGCTTCTGCTGCTCCACCTGCTGGCGGCTCAGCCTGGCTCGTTCCTCCACCAAAATGCGCATCTTGTTGTTCATCTCGCTCTTCAGCCCCAACAGTCTGTTTTGCTGCTCAAGCAACTCAATCTGCTTGGCCTGCACCTGCTCGCCCAACGTTCGCTCGAACGAGGCATACTGGCGGGTGTAGCGCAGGCGCCGGTACATCTGGGCGATGTCGCGAGCCGAGAGCGCAAACAGCAACGTGCTGTTCACCTTGCGATAGGCCTGCGTGGCGCGCAGCGCATGGGTGTACTTCGCCTTCTTGGACGTCAGCACCGAGTCGAGGTAGTGGATTTCGCCCTGCACGCTGTCCACCAGCGTCTGCAGGCTGTCGAGCTCGTGCTCCGTCTGATGGATGTACTTCACGCGCACCTCTATCTCCTGGTCGAGATAGCGGATGTTGAGCTGCCCCTTCTTCACGTCAGTACGCGTCTGGGTCAGCTTCTGCTGCGAAGCCTTCAGTTCCTTCTGCAACTTCGTTTTCTGGTTGTTCAGGTCCTTGACTTTCTTGCTGTATTGGCCCGCTGCAGGTTGGAAGAGCAGCAGAAGAAGGAGCAGTATGGTGGAGAGGCGCTTCATGGGCTGTCGGTCTTTATTTTGCCACAGACATGAGAAGGCTCATAACCGAATCGAGCGACATGGGCGTGTAGCCGGAACCGAGGGTCGTGCGCGTGGCCCAATCGCTGTCTGTCGAAAGGTTCGACAGGTTGAATATCGCCTTATAGGCAGTCGACGAGGACTTCAGGCTAAACTCTATCTTGCCGGGGAACTGACCATCGCCCAAGGTCTGCCACCCGTCGTACGCCCATTCGAGCAACGGAGTGGGCGACTCGCCGGCCTCGCCCCAAAAGATGCTCTGCAGATAGTTGAAATCTATGCCGGCCTGGCCCAACGAGGGCAGTTCGGCATACGCGGCCTTGCAGTAGCGCTTGTGATAGCGGTCGATAACCATGACGTAGTCGGGCGTGAGCTCCAGCGTCCCGATGTTGATGCTTACAAAGAGCACCTGATAGTTAAGATTCATCTGAACTACCTCGTTGCGCTTCAGGCGATAGTTCCCTCCGAGGCTGATTTTCTTCGAGCCGGCCTTCAGCGTGAGCGACAACTTTGCCGTCACGGCGTCGGCTGTGGTCTTTTGCGGTATATGCAACTGCGTGGCACTGGTGTCGGCATCAGTCGTGCGCGCCACATGCTTCGACGATCGGCAACCGGCCAAAAGCAACAAAGAAGCCAAGCCAGCCACTATCAAGCGGTTTATTTTCATTCTTTTATGTATTTCTTTAGTTTCAGTTTTCTTTCCAACAGGGCATTGCCGGGCTCCTTCTGCAGGGCAAGGGCCCAGTAGCGAAGGGCCACCTCCATGTTGTCGTTCAGGGCATAGATGTCGCCTGCATGCTCCAGCACCTCGCTATGCAGCTCGGCGTCGGCCAAGAGTACGGAATCGCTCTGCGAGGGCGGCACCACGCGGTCGATATAGAAGCGGGCCATCGTGTAGTTCTCCCGCATAAAGAGCACCCAGGCGTAAGTGTCGAGATAGGTTTTGTTGAGCGGTTCAATCTTGATGGCATAGTACGACATGCGCTCAGCATCGTCGAGTCGTTCGTTGCGCAGGCTCAGATAATAGGCGTAATTATTGAGGCAGGCCGCGTTGTCGTCCTTATAGACGAGACAACTGTCGAAGGCGGCAAAAGCCTGCTCCGTGCGGTTTTCCTCGTAGTACAGCTCACCCAGTATTTCGTAGAAGTCTGATATCTGCCCGCGATTGCTCTGCTGGGTAGCTTGCCGCAGGCCGTTCTGCAGGGTCTCTATGGCCTGGGCCGACTGCTTCATCTGCGACAAAGCCACGCCCAAGTAGAAATAATACGACAGGGACTGGGGGTTGGCATTGATGCCCATACGGCATATTTCGGCCACGTCTTCCATCTGCTTACGCTCGATGTAATAGACCATCAGCCGCGACAGTGCGTCTTCGCTCGTCGGATTCACCTCCAGCAGCTGGCGCATGGCGTGGGCAATGCTGTCCTCCGGCTGTTGTGCATACATCATGTAGGAGACGCGCAGGGTGTGCATCATTACTCCGGGCGAAAGGTGCACAAGCGAATCAAGGGTTTCCAGGATGCGCTGCTGGCCGTCTTCCTCCCCCTTCAGGTCGTCAATCAGCACCGTCATCATCCTCGTGCGCAAGTCGTCCGAAGTGCCGGGCGCATAAAGCAGGCTGTCACGCATGTGGGCGCGCCGCTCCTCCTGATGGGTCCGGGCATAATAGTCCATCATCAACACCCTCAGTTCAACGTTCTGCGGGTCGTTACGGCTCACGGTCTCGATGCATTCCAGCACCTTGTCCATCTTCCCGAATGCCAGGTAATGCTTACCCAGGGCAATGGGGATGCGCATGTCGTAGGGCGACTCCTTCCTGAGTTGCTCCAGGACATTTACAGCGTCCTCGTGCCGGCCCTTGTCAACATACAGCGCATACTTCTGCATGCTCGTCTGCAGCGAGCGGCCCTCGTGCTGCTCGATGCGCTCCAACGCCTTGATGGCCTTGTCGGTCTGGCCATTCGACTTATACAACTCTACCAGCTGATACAGCACATCGGAACGTCGGGGTTGCAGTTTCGCAAGCCGCTCAATGACGGGTATGGCTTCGTCATACTCGTGGCGTATCAGATGGGCGGCAGCCAAGGCATGCACGTATCTCGGATTCGCATTGTCCATCTCCACGGCCTGCCGTAGCAGTGCCGTGCCAAGGCTGTCTTGGTTGAGATAGAACTTCGTGTAGCCCAATTCGTAAAGGACGTCGGGGTCGTTGGGCGCAATCCCTATGCAATACTGGAACAGGTCGGCCGCCTCAGAGAACTTTCCCGCCAGTTTCTTCTTCACACCTTCCTGATAAAAATACGACAGGCGACGCGCTTCGGCAGGGGCAAGCTGCTCCTGCACGATCTGTTTCGTCGCCTGTTTCTTCCGGCGGGCCGGCATGGGCAGTACCGTCAGAGCCATAAGAAGTAGGAAGATGAGTCGTCTCATTCGCAAGTCAATTGCGGCCGGTGTGCCCGAAGCCACCCTCGCCACGTTCGGTTTCGTCGAGGACCTCCACTGCAACCAGTTCGGGCTGCTCGTGGCGAGCTATCACCATCTGAGCTATGCGTTCTCCGTCGTTAATAACAAAAGGTTCATCGCTCAGGTTAATCATAATCACGCCTATTTCACCTCTGTAATCAGCATCGATGGTGCCAGGCGTATTCAACAGCGTTATGCCGTACTTGAGCGCCAAACCGCTGCGGGGACGTATCTGCGCCTCGAACCCCACGGGCAGTGCCATGCGCAGTCCGGTTGGTATGAGCCGACGCTGTAAGGGTAAAAGTGTTACGGGGCTGTCGAGATTGGCCCTCAGGTCCATGCCAGCCGACTCGAGGGTGGCATAGCGGGGCAACTCGTGATGCGAGCCATTAATAATGCGAATTTCCATAGCATATTGAATAATGAACGTGCAAAAATAGTGAAATTATGACACATTCCCGTTGTTTTCTTTGAAAAAGATAATATTTTAAGTTACTTTTGCATTATGAAATGGGAACAGTTATTATCCAATAAGCGCCTGGGACAGGAGAAAACAGCCCACCGCGAAGACGACCGCTCGGAGTTCCAGCGTGATTTCGACCGCCTTATTTTCTCAGCACCTTTCCGCCGACTGCAGAATAAAACACAGGTATTCCCCCTGCCGGGCAGCATCTTTGTTCACAACCGCCTCACCCACTCGCTGGAAGTGAGCTCCGTGGGCCGCAGTTTGGGCAACGACGTCAGTCGCCTCCTTCTGGAGCGCCACCCGGAGCTCGAGCGCACCCACCTGACAGAGATGGGAAGCATCGTTAGCGCCGCCTGTCTGGCACACGACCTTGGCAACCCCCCGTTTGGGCACAGCGGCGAACGCGCCATCGGCAGTTACTTCAGCGAAGGCGAAGGAAGGAAATACGAGACCTATTTCTGCGATGAAACGGGCGATTCCTTAACACCAGAGCAATGGCAGGACCTGATTCATTTCGAGGGAAACGCCAATGCATTCCGACTGCTTACCCACCACTTCATAGGACGACGCGAAGGCGGTTTCGTGATGACTTATTCCACACTCGCCAGCATCGTCAAGTATCCTTATGCAAGCAGCCAAGCCTCAAAGAAGGGTAAGTTTGGTTTTTTTCAGAGCGAAGAGGCCGACTACCACAAGATTGCCCAAGAACTCGGCATAAAGAAGATACGCGGGGCGGAAGGAGAACGGTACGCACGCTATCCGCTGGTCTACCTGGTGGAGGCTGCCGACGACATCTGCTACCAGATAATGGACATTGAGGACGCCCACAAGCTGAAGATACTGACCACCGAGGAGACAAAGACCCTTTTGCTGTCGTTCTTCGACGAAGAAAAACAAAAGGCAGCAACAGAACGCCTCGCAACACTCGACGACATCAATGAGCAAATTGTGTACCTGCGCTCCATCGTTATCGGATTGCTGGAGAATGAATGCGTCCGTGTCTTTGTTGATAACGAAGAAGCCATACTGCAAGGCCAATTCGAGGGAAGCCTGATTGAGCACATCAGCACCACGCCCCAGGAAGCCTACAAACAATGCGTGAAGACTGCGGTCGCAAAGATTTACCACGCCCAGATGGTGGTGGACATTGAGATTGCCGGTCACAAAGTAATTACGCAGTTGCTGGACCTCATGCTGGATGCCGTAACGCACACCGACCGTACCTATTCGAAGATTCTCATCAACCGCGTCAGTTCCCAATACGACATCAAGGCAGCAACGCTCTACGAACGCATCCTTGCCGTACTTGACTACATATCAGGCATGACCGACGTATTTGCCCTTGACCTCTACCGCAAAATCAATGGCATGAGCCTGGCCACCGTGTGAGCCGGGCTCTACTACTTCGTAACTTTATAGAAAATACGGTGAGCACCGTCGATAATCTTTACCAGCTCGGGGTGCTCGGCAGCGAAGGTGTCGATGTGGCGCATACGCTTCTCCTGCAGAATCTCGTCGACGGCAATCAGGATTCCCGTCTCTTCCACATCTCCGAAGCCATCGTTAATGGCCGTCCCGAATAGTTTCATCGTGGGGCTGAGACCCATATAGGCGTTCACCAAGGGCGGAATATTATAGCCCAGCTGGCGCACTTCCTTGTTCAAGATGCGATAGTCCTTGCGGAAGTCGTCCTCCGAGAAGATTGCGGCAAACTGCTCCGGGTCGTGCTCCAAAACGAGCGGTTTAATCGGCAAAATAAGGTTCTCGGGGTCGGGGAAATGCTTATTCAGGAAATAGAGAATCATGTCACGCGCCATACGGTCGTAGCTGGGATACATCGTAAACTTTCCGAAGAGGTAGCGCACGGATGGTTCGATGACGACCAAGGCCCCCAGTCCGTCCCACAAATTGTCGAGCGCATAGAGGCCCTTGGTGCCCATGCGGGTGCTTTGGTACTCGAGTGTTACGAAGGAACGCCCCAGCTCGATGGTGTAGGGAGCATAGTCACGCATGAACTTTTCGCTGAAGCGGAACATGTGGCTGGTGGCCAGATGGGGCTGACCCGTCCTTGAATCGATTTCCCAATCCTTGCCGAGCAGATAGCGATAGCCACCAAGAATCTCCTCGTGTTCCGGGTCCCATACGATGAGTTGCTTGTAGGGAT
>CALZQV010000044.1 GCA_945828295.1 uncultured Prevotellaceae bacterium
CTCTCTTTTTCTCATATTGTTGAGATTCTGACCGTCGATGACCCATTGGCTCGTTTCTTCTACGAGACAGAATGCATCCGCTGTTGCTGGAACGTGAAAGAGCTGCGCAGGCAGATTTCGACAAATCTCTATTTCCGTGCTGGTGTAAGCAAAAAACCCCAACTGCTGATAGACAGAACGGAGAAAAACAGTTTGCCAGCATTAACCATCAGGGATCCATTCTCATTTGAGTTCCTTGGCTTACGTCCAGAAGCCTTCACGGAAAGCGATTTGGAGAATGCCTTGATAACGCATCTGCAAGAGTTCCTGCTCGAAATGGGCAAAGGGTTTTGTTTTGAGGCACGGCAGAAACGGATGATTATCGACGATGAATACTACTTTGCCGACTTGGTGTTCTACAATCGTATCCTGCACTGCAATGTTATCATCGAACTGAAAGACGACGAGTTCCGCCATGCCGACCTCAGCCAGCTCAATGCCTACGTCTCATATTTCAGGGAGAACGAGATGAACCCAGGGGACAACCCTCCTGTGGGCATACTGCTTTGCACTCGCAAAGGCGACAAGATGGTGGAGTATGCTTTGGCTGGCATGGACAACAACCTGTTTGTATCCACTTATATGCTTTCGTTGCCAGACAAGAAAACACTACAAGACTTTCTGTTAAAAGAGATTAGCAAATGATGTGAGCTTTCTGGCGAAAGTTTGTGTCGTTTTGAGATTTATTGCTACCTTTGCATCGGAGAGTCTGCCGTTTCGATGGGTTGCGCGAGGCTGACGGATTCACTGCTAACCGATTATTTTTCAATAACTTTAATGAGGTAAAAGGAGGGGGACAGATGGAAATTTCGATAGAGGATTTTAATGCCCTTTCGGCGGAGCAGAGCCGACGGGACGTGAAGATTGCCAGGCTCGAAATGGAGCTGAGGCAGCGGGAGGAAGAGTACGCCAAGGAGGTGGAGTTGCTGAGGGGGGAGAACATGCGGCTGAGCGAACAACTGGCGTTGTTGCGCGCGAATTTTGAGAACATGCGGTTCGAGAACCACTGGATGAAGCAGTACATACTGTTGTCGGTGGAGCGTGTGCAGGACTTTTGTTCGCACATCCGCGACTTCGCGCTGCTCTCTGCCATCAAGACGTTCGTGCTGGACATGCTGCCGGCCAACGCTACGGCGGAGCAGATTGCCTACACGCGCAACATCATGCAGACGTCGCCGGCGGCGGAGGAACCGCGCGTGGTGAAGGTGCAGGGTAACTACAACGACTTCCACGACAATGGGAGCATAAGTTTCACGGATAAATAGGAGGCTGCATGGCAGGGAATACGGTATACGTGCAGGGGTCGTACGTTGACGTGCACGACAATGAGGTTGTGAACCTCTCGATAGAGAAGGCGACGGTGAAGGTAGGCGAAAACGGAACCGCGGTTGGCGAAAGCGAAGCGGGAGCCGAGGAAGGCGAGCAGCCAGTGCCCGAGGCGCTGAGGGGAGAGCAGGCGAAGCGGATTGTGGAACGGCTCGTCGGGGCGGGCCTGCTCAACCAGGCGTGGCAACCCGTGGGGCTGTCGCGCCCGCAGGCAGCCATCGTGGCCGACTGCGTGGCCGAGCAGTTGCAGATTCGGAACAAGTGGAAGACGTTTGAGCAGCTGTGGCACAGGAACAACCTGCGCAACGACTACAATACGGCCCTCTCGGAGTGTGGCTACTACGATGATTTCAGGAAAAAAGTGATGCGTATAATTCGCTGACGGACAGGCCGATGCGGCCTACCTGTACCCCCTGCGCGTACCCCCTCGCGTAGGGGGTATTTTTTTGTCTTGTGTCGTACCTTTGCATTGTCGGAATCACGACACATAACCCTGAGTAGGAGGTGAGAGGAGGAAGTCACATGTGTGAAAACGGCCAAATTCCTTAACGACCTTTGCTCGCAAAACGACAAAGAAACATGGCAACAAAGAAAATCATGATTAAGAGAGAAGTAACGCTGGAGGGACTGATGACCTTCGGCCAGTTGGAAAACGGACAGCGCACGCTGGATTTCGCCTGCTGCGAGGTGGCACGCCTCGAGCCCGTGGTGACGCGCTGCAGACTGCAAGTGATGAGGGACGGCAATGTCTACATTACCCAGCTCCCCCGACGCCAGCGGAACACCCCGCTCTTCCGCGACGACAACGCGTCGTTGACGCGAGGCCGCGACGGCCGTTTCTACTTCATCTTCTCGCTGCCCGGCGAGCGCGTGGCAGAACTGCCGGCCGAGCTGGTGCGCCAGGCGAGCACCATCGCCCGCAAGGTGATGATGGAGCTGTTTTGACGAATAGTGAATAACCTAATCGTGAATTAACACACACACACAGATGAGCGTACACGTGATATATTACAGGGACGGGGCGAAGATGATGCGCCCCGTCCTGACAAGAGAGGAATACCTGGCGCTGCGAGGCTCGGAGAAGCAGCGCCAGACGCTCAAGGCTGTGCGCGGTGGCGACGAGAAGCAGAAAAGCCAGCTGGTGCAGATGAACTACTCGTGCCTGCCAAACGCTGACGGAACGCTGAAGGGCTCGAAGACGATGAGCAACACGGTGGGTATGGACGTCGACCACATAGCACCCGAGGAGATGGAGGCCGTCAAAGAGCGTATTTTGGAAAAGAAAAAGGAATTAGGGCTGCTGATGCTGGAAGAGAGTGTGCGCGGAAGGGGCTACCACCTGGTGTTCCGCCGCAGGGAGGGACTGTCACAGGAGGACAACCTCCGGTGGGCAAGCGAACTGTTGGGCGTGGAGTATGACAAGGGTGCAAAGGACATCACCCGTGTGTTCTACACAACAGCCGGCGAGCAGCTGCTGTTTCTTGACGACAGGATTTTTGACGTCGCGATTGCGGAAATGCCTGCCGACGGCAGTCTGAAAGATAATGTTACAGCGTTACAGTGTTACAGCCCACAAGTGGCATACGACCCCGATGCCCGCTACAACGGTATGCTCTATCGTGACATCATCCAGAAATACTGGGAACTGTTTAACGGCGGTAGCGAACCCGCGGAGGGCGACCGCAACGTGTTGACCTTTGAACTGGCCGTAACGCTGCGAAGTATTTGCGACTATTCGTTGGAAAGGCTGTTGCAGGTGATACCGAATTACTGGGCAAAGCCTAATGGACTCACACAGAACACGGAGGAATATCGGAAGACACTGGAAAACGCCCTGAGGGAACCGAGAAAGGGTATGCCGTACCGCCTGAAAAGGGTGCTGGAGGCATTGCGCTCTACTGCGGCGGTGAAGGCTTGCGGCGGCACGCTGACCACGCCGCCTCCTATGCCCAAGAAGTTGCCGCCGCTGATGCGGTTGCTGACGAAGAACGTGCCCTGGTTCTACAAGCCCGCTGTGGCCAATGCGGTGTTTCCGGCTCTGGGTGTCCATCTGCACGGCGTGAAGTTCCGCTATTGGGACAACGTGGACCACGAGGCGACATTTATGTCGGTCTTGATAGGTCGTCAGTCGATAGGCAAGGGTACCATCAAGAAACCCATCGAGTACATCATGGAGGACATCCGCCAGCGCGACATCCCCAACCGCCAGCGTGAGGCTGAATGGAAACAGAAGAACCCCGGCGCTAAGCAGAAGAAAGACCCGCGCCCCACGGATATCTGCATCCAGATGCTGATAGACAACCTGACGGATGCCGTCTTCAACCAGCGCGTCATCGATGCTCACCAGAACGGACAGCGATTCATCTACACCATCGTCGATGAAATCGAAGCCCTGAAGAAGGTGACATCAAGAGGGACGGTCGACGAGGTGGGACTGCTCATACGCAAGGCTTTCGACAACTCGGATGCCGGTCAGGAGCGCGTGGGGGCCGACTCGGTCAGCGGCATCGCGCCCCTGAGGTGGAACTTCAACGCCTCGACAACGCCGCCCAACGCCCGTAAGTTCTTCTCGCGGATGGTCAACGACGGCACAGTGAGCCGTCTGGACGTGGCCACCATCATCCGCAGCGACGACGACGACACGGCGCCCATCCTGGGCATCTACGACCACACGTTTGCCGCCGAGCTGAAGCCCTACATCGACCGTCTGGAGACTGCCTCGGGGCTGATAGAGTGTCAGCAGGCAAAGCGGCTGTCGCTCGACATGAAGCAGGAGAACTCCGATGCCGCACGTCTCTACGAGAGCGAGGCCTACCGCGTGCTGTCGTATCGCGCCAACGTCATCGCGTGGCTCAAGGGCATGGTGCTCTATGTAGCCCACGGCTGCAAATGGTCGCGCGAGATTGCCGACTTCGTGCGCTGGAGCCAACAGTACAACCTGTGGTGCAAAATGCTCTACTTCGGTCAACAACTGGAAAAGGAATTGCACGAAGAGGTGGAAATGCAGCGACAATCGGGACCACAGAACCTGCTCGACCTGCTGCCCGACGAATTCACCCTCGAACAGTACCGCCAAATGCGGCAAGGACAGGGCAGAAGCGGAGACGGAGCAATCACACTACGTGTGTGGGCAACCCGAGGCTACATCGTCTTTGACGAAGCTTTTGGTCGCTATTGCAAAACGGACAAGTACCTGAAAAGAGACTCACGCTGACTTTGCTCTGTTCTCGCTATTACAGCGTTACAGTGTTTCATTTTCAATTTTGCCCTTAATTTTCAACTTTCAACTTTCAATTTTCAACTTAATATGAAAAAGTACGAAGCAAGCCGCGGGTGGAGAAACAACAACCCGCTGAACATACGAAGGGGAGAACAGTGGTCGGGACTCTGCGCACGGCAGACCGACCCGCAGTTCTGCCAGTTCCTGAACAAGAGTTTTGGCTACCGGGCCGCAGTGAAGATTCTGAAGAGCTACGCACGACTGTTTGCGCAGCAGGGGAAGCCCTGGACGGTGGAGAACATCGTGGGCCGCTGGGCGCCGCCGCAGGAGAACCGGACGGAGGCCTACCTGGCGCGTGTGCTGCAGCTCATGGGGCGCAGGGTGGACTGCCAGCAGTTAGCGCCCTTGTGGACGAAGCCGGGCGTGGCGCAGGCGGCCACGATGTTAGCGGCGATGACGTGTGTGGAATGCGGTTGTCCGCCCTCGGCAGTGCCGCTGGGGAGCCTGGGCACGGGTTTCGTCTTAGCTGGCCTGTCCGACCCGCGGTTGTCCCACCCGTGGTGGGCTTAGGAGAGCCCCCGTGGGCCGCGCCCTCTCCCCTTAAGAAGGGAGGGGGCTTTTATTACTTCTTGCCGCGCTGGCGCTGTTGCTCCTCGGCCATCTTCTGCATGGCCTCGAGGCGGGCCACAAGGCTTCCCCCCTTCTTGGGGTCGTTGGCGTGGCGTGCCTTGTAGTCGTCGAGCTGCTGGCGCAGTCGCTTGTCGTCGGTGAAGCGGCGCAGGCCCCACATGATGAGTATGCTGGTGAGGCCCGAAAGGAAGTAGTAGTAGGAGAGGCCCGAGGAGTAGTCGTTGAAGATGAAGAAGAAGGCCACGGGCATGATGCCCATCATCCACTGCATCATCTTCATCTGCTGTTGCTGCTCGGTGGACATCATGGAGTTCTGCTGCTGGCGCATGCTGATGAGCGTGTTGACGATGTTGGTGAGCGAGAACAGGAGGCAGAAGATGCTCACGTGGTTGCCGATGAGCCAGAGGTCCTTCGACCAGCGGATGAGGTCGTCGTAGGCCGAGAGGTCGTCGGCCCAGAGGAAGCTCTGTCCCCTGAGTTCGATGGCGTTGGGGATGAAGTTGAAGAGGGCAATCCAGATGGGCATCTGGATGAGCATGGGCAGGCAGCCGCCCATGGGCGAGACGCCGTACTGGGAGTAGAGCTGCATCATCTCCTGCTGCTTCTTCATGGCGTCTTCCTGCTTGGGGTATTTGGCGTTGATTTTGTCCATCTCGGGCTTCAGCACGCGCATACGGGCCGAGGCCAGGTAGCTCTTCTTCGTGGCGGGGTAGACGAGGGCCTTTACGATGAGCGTGAGCAGCAGGAGCACGATGCCCATGTTGAGGCCGAAGCCCGTGAGCCAGTCGAAGAGGTAGAGGATGAAGAAGCGGTTGATCCACTTGACGATGGGCCACCCGAAGTACACCAGGTTCTGCAGCTCGAGGTCCTTGTCGGAGAGGCTGAGGCGGTTGGTGGCCTTGAGGGTGTGGAAGTCGTTGGGGCCCAGGTAGAACTGCATCTCGGTGGGTTGCTTGCCCGTGGGGTCGAAGGCCGTCTGCATCTTGGCCTTATACATCTTCAGGTAGCCGCTGTTCTTCTCCTGCGGGGTGCTGGTGAGGCTGACGTTCTTGAAGTCCTGGTGGCCGATGATGATGGCCGAGAAGAACTGGTCCTTGAAGTCAATCCAGTCGAGTGTCTGCTCGATGTCCTTGGTGACGTCCTTCATCTCGTCGAGCTTCTTCGTGCCCTTGTCCTTTATCTTGTAGGTGAGGGCGGCGTAGCGGTTCTCGAACGAGCCGCCTTTCTCCTGCTGCTGGGCCATGTTGTCCCACGCGAGGTCGATGGTCGACATCGACGGGGCAAAGAGGTTGCCCAGGCCCTGGGCCTCGATGGTGAAGTCGAGCATGTAGGACTGGGGTCGCAGGCGATAGGTGAGCAGGAGCTGGCCCGAGCCGATGGGTGCCGCGAGGGTGAGCGTGCTGTCGGTCTGCGCGGTGGGCTGGAAGTAGATGCCCTCGCTGAGGATGTTCTCGTTCTTCGTGGCCAGGGCGTAGTGGAAGTTGCTCTCCGCCTTGCTCAGCAGCACGACGTTCTTGCCCTGCTGGTTGTTGTAGTTACGGAGCGTGGCGCTCTCCACGACACCGCCCTGCGTGCTGATGCCCACGCTGAGGAGCTCGTTCTTGAGCATGATGGTCTGGGCGCTGCCCTGGCGGGCGGCAAACAGGACCGACGTGCTGTCGACGACGGCCTCGCGGGCAGCCTCGGCCGCCAGGGCCTGCTTGTCGAGCCGGGCCTGCAGCTTGGCTTTCTCCACCTGGGCGATGCTGTCCTGGCGAGCCATTTCCTGCAGCTGCGCCTCACTGGGGCGGCTCCACCACGAGAAGCCGATTAATACGAGTGCTATGAGAATAAATCCTGTGACTGTGTTCTTGTCCATCTGTTTCCGTGTTTTGGGGTCGTGCGACCGATGTTTTGTAGCTATAGTTCTCAATTAAGCGGCAAATGTACGAATTATTTATGAATTATTCACTATCTTTGCACGACAAACCTAATAAATTATGAAGCTGAGAACAATTATCGTGGCGTTGACGCTGGTCGTGGCGGGTGTCGCCGAGGCCAAGACCGTGAAGGATTCAGTGGGCGTGCAGGCCGACAGCGCTATGGCAAGAGCCGTGGCGCTCTACATCCAGGCCCTCGATAGCCTGGCCAGTGCCCGGAAGCTGGTGGAGGCCAACCTGGAGAGAAAAGCCTCTTCGACGAAACTGAACCCCTACTTCTATCGCGTGATGGCGCCCGGCACATACTATAACAACTCGCTGCACCAGATGATGGGCATCGACTGGGCACCAGAGAGCAACGGCGGCGACGGCTTTACGAGCTGGTACGACGCTGCGCTGAACGCCAACGCGGCCACCAACCGCGCCCTGACGCAGATGTACGTCAAGAACCCGTCGCTCGTGAAGCGCACGGAGGCCGCCCTGAAGGAGACGGCAGCCATCCGCAAGGACGTGCATGCAGCGCCCGAGAACGTGACCACGAAATTAGCCGAGAAGGCCGTGACTGTCGACCTGGATGCCGACGTGCCCGAGGCCGTGACGGTGGTTGCCAAGAAACCCAACTTCTGGAAATTCAGTGGTAGCACTTCGCTTCAGTTCACTCAGTCCTACTTCTCCGACAACTGGTATCAGGGCGGCGAAAACAACTATGCCGGACTGGGCATACTGACCCTCGTGGCAAACTTCGACAATAAGCAGAAGGTGCAGTGGGACAACAAGCTCGAGGTGCAGTTGGGATTCCAGACCGCCATGAGCGACACCTACCACAAGTTCCGCGTGACGAGCAACCTCCTGCGCCTGACGAGCAAGCTCGGCTACAAGGCCGCCAAGAACTGGTTCTACACGGGCCAGGTGATGTCCTACACGCAGCTCTATCCCAACTACGACAAGAACTCCGACAGGGTGAACGCCGACTTCACTTCGCCCCTGTACCTCAACGTGTCGGTCGGTATCGACTATAAGCTGAAGAAGAAAAAGCAGGAGCTCTCAATCTACATCTCCCCCGTTGCCTACAACATGTGCTGGGTGGACCGCCAGTGGGGCGGACTGCGACAGAAATACGGCATGGAACAGCGTTCCGACGGCACGTGGCGCGCCACGTATCATAAGTATGGTCCCAGCGTTACCGTCAACTATAGGCTGGCCATCATGAAGAACGTATCCTGGTCGAGCCGCCTGTACTGCTTCGCCAACGTCTTCGACAATAAAAAGGATATGTACGTGTTGGTGGAGTGGGAAAACACGTTCGACTTCACCATCAACAAGTACCTCTCGGCCAAGTTCTTTGCCTACCCGCGATTCGACAACAGCGCGCGCGACAAGAACAACCCGAAGAGCGCCCACCACTTCTTCATGTTCAAGGAGTGGCTCTCGCTGGGCCTGAGCTACAGGTTCTGATTGATTTCCCCGATGTAGTCGAGCACTGCGTCACGACCCTCGCCCGTTTCGGAGCTGGTGACAAAGTGTGGGGGTAACTCCTCCCACTGTTCCGTCAGTGTCTTCATGAAGGACGCCACGTTGGCGGCCGTCTTCGAGCGGCTCTGCTTGTCGGCCTTCGTGAACACGAGGCTGAAGGGCACCCCGTTCTCGCCCAGCCACTCGATGAAGTCGAGGTCGATGCGCTGCGCCTCGTGGCGGCTGTCGATGAGCACGAAGAGGTTCACCATCTGCCCGCGCCCGAGCACGTAGCCCTTAATCATCTCCGTCAGCTTGTCCTGCTCCTTCTTGCTGCGCTTGGCATAGCCGTAGCCGGGAAGGTCCACAAGATACCATTCGCCGTTGATGAGGAAGTGGTTGATGAGCATCGTCTTGCCGGGCATCGACGAGGTCTTGGCCAGCCCCTTGTGGCCCGTCAGCATGTTGATGAGGCTCGACTTGCCCACGTTGCTCCTGCCGATGAAGGCGTATTCGGGTTCGCTCGACTGGGGGCATTTCCCCACGTGTGGGCTGCTAATCGTGTAGGTGGCGCTCTTGATGGTCATGATTTTTCCAATTTCTTGCCGCGAAGATACAAATAAATCCCTATTCCCCAACTCCAATTCTCAATTATTTTGTATCTTTGTGGGCATATTGTAACATATATCCGTAATAAGTATGGCTAAGATTGTAACGCTGGGCGAGATTATGCTGCGCTTGTCTCCCCAAGGAAACGACCGTTTCATCCAGAGTGAATCATTCCGCATTATTCCGGGCGGCGGCGAGGCCAATGTGGCCATCTCGCTCGCAAACTATGGGCACGAGGCATACTTCGTGTCGAAGCTGCCCAAGCACGAAATCGGACAAATCGCCGTCAACGCGCTGCGCCGCTATGGCGTGGACACGCGCTACGTCGTTCGTGGCGGTGAACGCGTGGGCCTCTACTACGCCGAGACGGGTGCCTCGATGCGACCCTCGAAGGTAATCTACGACCGCGCCCACAGCAGTATCGCTGAGGCTGAGGCCAAGGACTTCGCCTTCGACGAAATCATGGAGGGCGCAGACTGGTTCCACTGGAGCGGCATCACGCCTGCTATCTCAGATAAGGCTGCCGAACTGACACGCCTGGCCTGTGAGGCCGCAAAGCGACACGGCGTGAAGGTGAGCGTCGACCTGAACTTCCGCAAGAAGCTGTGGACGAGCGAGAAGGCAATCTCCATCATGCGTCCCCTGATGAAATACGTCGACGTGTGCATCGGCAACGAGGAAGACGCTGAGCTGTGTCTGGGCTTCAAGCCTGAGGCCGATGTCGAGGGCGGACAGACCGATGCTGCCGGATACGAGGGCATCTTCCGCCAGATGCGTCAGGAGTTTGGCTTCGAGTATGTGGTGAGCACGCTGCGTGAGAGCTACAGCGCAACGTATAACGGATGGAAAGCACTCATCTTCGACGGCAAGGAGTTCTACGAGTCGAAGCGCTACGAAATCAATCCCATCATCGACCGTGTGGGCGGTGGCGACTCTTTCTCTGGCGGCCTCATTCACGGACTGCTCACGAAGGCCACGCAGGGCGAGGCGCTGGAGTTTGCCGTTGCAGCAAGCGCACTGAAGCACACCGTGAACGGCGACTTCAACCTTGTCAGCGCAGAGGAAGTTGAGGCACTGGCTGCCGGAAATGCTAACGGACGTGTTCAACGTTAAGAACTAAGGAATTATGGCTAAATTTGATAAGCTGGCCGTTATGGCCAAAATCGGAGAAACAGGCATGGTGCCTGTGTTCTACCACAAGGATGTTGAGGTGGCCAAGAAGGTTATCAAGGCTTGCTACGACGGTGGCGTGCGTGCCTTCGAGTTCACCAATCGTGGCGACTTCGCCCAGGAGGTGTTTGCCGAGTGCGTGAAGTTTGCAGCCAAGGAGTGCCCCGAGCTTGCTCTGGGCATCGGTAGCGTCGTGGATGCCCCCACGGCTGCCATGTATCTGCAGCTGGGCGCTTGCTTCGTTGTGGGCCCCTTGTTCAATCCTGAAATCGCACCCGTTTGCAATCGTCGCCTGGTGCCTTATTGCCCAGGATGCATGACAGTGAGCGAAATCGGAAAGGCGCAGGAACTGGGATGCGACCTCACGAAGGTGTTCCCAGGCGATGTCGTTGGTCCCAACATGGTGAAGGGACTGAAGGCTCCCATGCCCTGGTCGAAGATTATGGTGACGGGCGGCGTGGCCCCCGAGGAGGAAAACCTGAAGGGCTGGTTCAAGGCTGGTGTCTACTGTGTGGGCATGGGCTCTAAGCTGTTCCCCAAAGACCGCATCGAGGCTCAGGACTGGAAGTACATCACCGACAAATGTCGTGAGTGCCTGGATGTCATCGCTCGTGTGCGCGCATAATAATATATTTTAGGAAGCATGGGCACAAAGAAGAGAAATAAGTGGATAGTGCCTGCAGGACAGCCGCTGACCGAAATGGACAGGCGCATTCTGGAGGCACAGGAACGTGGCAAGCTTGTGCCTACGCGTGAACTCATCAAGACTCCCGAACAGATTGAGGGCATCCGCAGGGCGGGCCTCCTCAACACAGCGGTCCTCGACACCGTCGCAGAGAAGATTCGGCCGGGTATGTCGACGCTGGAGATTGACAAGATTGTGTATGACTACACAACGAGTCACGGCGGTATTCCTGCTCCCCTGAATTACGAGGGATTCCCCAATTCGTGTTGCACGAGCGTCAACGACGTTGTGTGTCACGGCATCCCCTCGAAGGACGAAATACTGGAGGAGGGCGATATCATCAACGTCGACTGCACGACCATTCTCGACGGATACTACGCCGACGCAAGCCGCATGTTTGTTATCGGCGGAAAGACCGACCCGAGGTGGCAGAAACTGGTGGACGTGGCCTGGGAGTGCCTGAAGATTGGCGAACAGGTGTGCAGCCAGCCGTATGTCTATGTCGGCGATATTGGCAATGCCATCCAGAAACATGCCCACAAGAATCACTTCTCCGTCGTTCGCGACCTGTGCGGGCATGGTGTGGGGTTGCAATTTCACGAGCAGCCCGACGTGGAGCATTACGGACATCGTGGAACCGGCATGCTGCTCGTGCCGGGCATGACCTTCACCATCGAACCCATGATAAACATGGGGCATTGGCAAGTGTGTCTCGACGAGGACGACCCCACTGAGTGGACGGTCGTTACAGAAGACTACGAACCCTCGGCGCAGTGGGAACATACTTACGTGATGACGGAAAACGGGGTTGAAATTCTGACGCATTAGAATGGATAAAGATATTATCATATTGGGCATCGAGAGCTCGTGCGACGATACGAGCGCCGCAGTGATAAAGAATGGCGTCCTGCTGAGCAACGTGACGGCAAGTCAGGCTGTGCATGAAAGCTATGGTGGCGTTGTTCCAGAGCTGGCGAGTCGCGCTCATCAGCAAAACATCGTGCCCGTGGTCGACCAGGCTCTCAAGCGTGCTGGGGTAGAGCGTGAGCAACTTTCTGCCATAGCCTTCACCCGAGGGCCGGGGCTGATGGGCAGTCTGCTCGTGGGCGTCTCGTTTGCTAAAGGTTTGGCGGCTTCGCTGGCTATTCCCATGATTGAGGTCAACCACCTGCAGGGCCATGTTCTGGCCCACTTCATAAAGGCCGAGGGCGAAGAGCATACTCCCCCCTCATTCCCGTTCCTCTGTCTCTTGGTGAGCGGTGGTAACTCGCAGATTATCAAAGTGAAGGCGTATAACGACATGGAGATAATCGGGCAGACGATTGACGATGCTGCGGGTGAGGCTATTGACAAGGCGGCCAAGGTGATGGGACTGGGGTATCCTGGCGGACCAATCATCGACAAATTGGCGCGACAGGGGAATCCCGATGCGTTCCAGTTCTCAAAGCCCCACATTGCTGGCTATGACTATAGTTTCTCAGGACTGAAGACATCGTTCCTGTATAGCCTGCGCGACAACATGAAGGACGACCCGGACTTCATCGAGCACCACATGAACGATTTGGCAGCTTCGTACGAAAAGGCTATCGTTGACACGCTCATGAAGAAACTTCAGCTGGCAGCACGCGACCTGCGGATTCGACAGGTGGCCGTGGCGGGAGGAGTGAGCGCAAATACGGGATTGCGCAATGCCTTCCACGAGTATGCGCAACGCTACAAGTGGCAGATTTTTATCCCTCCGTTCAGCTACACCACAGATAATGCTGCAATGATTGCCCAAGTGGGCTATTTCAAGTACCAAGACCGCGATTTCTGCCCAATGGAGGCTCCTGCATACAGCCGAGTCACCATGAAATGAAGAACAAAAGTGAAAAATAGGCGGAAAGATTTGGATATAAGAGAAAAAAGATGTAATTTTGCACCCTGTTTGGAAGAAGCTATTGGAATAGCAAAAAGGAAAAATTAGAAATGTCTAAGATTTGTCAAATTACGGGAAAGAAGGCAATGGTAGGAAACAACGTTTCCCACTCTAAGCGTCGCACAAAGCGTACTTTCGATGTAAACTTGTTCTACAAGAAGTTCTATTACGTGGAGCAAGACTGCTGGATTACGCTCCGCGTATCGGCTGCAGGCCTTCGCATGATTAACAAAGTCGGTCTCGATGCAGCGCTCACACAGGCTGTTGAAAAGGGATACTGCGATTGGAAAGACATCAAAGTTATCGGTTAATTGAAAGGAGAATCACATTATGGCAAAGAAAACAAAAGGAAACAGAGTTCAGGTGATTCTTGAGTGCACCGAACACAAGGCAAGTGGTATGCCCGGCACGTCGCGTTACATCACGACGAAGAATCGTAAGAACACGCCCGAGCGCCTTGAGCTGAAGAAGTACAACCCCATCCTCAAGCGGATGACTGTACATAAGGAAATTAAGTAATTAATTTGTAAGTAGAGTACATTATGGCAAAGAAAACCGTGGCCACCTTGCAGACCGGCAAGACTGACGGCCGTTCCTATACTAAGGTCATAAAGATGGTTAAGTCTCCTAAGACTGGTGCTTACATTTTTGACGAGCAGATGGTTCCCAACGAAGCCGTTAAGGACTTCTTCAAGAACTAATTGCTGACTTACGTTAGATTCCTATAGAGCGCATCCATATCTCAGGATATGGGTGTGTTTTTTTGTGTCATATCAAGCTTATTGTCACAAATATTTAGTATCTTTGTGGTGCAAAATTCATATATTATGGGATTTTTCAACATATTCTCGAAAAAGAGTAAGGAAGAGCAGGTTGAAACCTTAGACAAAGGCCTGGAGAAGACAAAGGAAAGTTTCTTTGGGAAACTGACTCGCGCGGTGGCCGGTAAGTCGAAGGTCGACGACGAGGTGCTCGACAACCTGGAGGAAATCCTGGTGACAAGTGATGTGGGAGTTGATACGACGCTCAACATCATACGTCGTATTGAAGAGCGCGTGAAGCGTGACAAGTATGTAACGACGACGGAGCTGAACGGACTCCTGCGCGACGAAATCACACAGCTCTTGACAGAAAACAATACGACAGACACCGAGGGCTTCCAGATTCCAACCGACAAGAAACCCTACGTTATCATGGTTGTCGGAGTGAACGGCGTGGGCAAGACCACAACCATCGGCAAGCTGGCCTATCAGTTTAAGCAGGCCGGCCTGAATGTCGTGTTGGGTGCTGCCGACACGTTCCGAGCTGCAGCCGTTGAGCAGATTGTCATTTGGGGCGAGCGCGTGGGCGTGCCTGTCGTCAAGCAACAGATGGGAAGCGACCCTGCGTCTGTGGCATTCGATACGTTGCAGAGCGCCGTTGCCCAGGGTTCGGATGTAGTCCTGATTGACACGGCCGGACGCTTGCATAACAAGAAGGGCCTCATGGACGAGCTCTCCAAAATTAAACGCGTAATGCAGAAGGTGGTGCCCGATGCTCCACATGACGTGATGCTTGTGCTGGACGGCAGCACCGGTCAGAACGCTTTCGAGCAGGCCAAGCAGTTTACGGCCGCAACGGACGTCACAAGTATGGCCATCACGAAGCTCGATGGTACGGCAAAAGGTGGCGTCGTTATTGGCATCAGCGACCAATTCAAGATTCCCGTCCGATACATAGGATTGGGCGAAGGAATGGAGGACTTGCAGGCTTTTAGTCGCGTCGATTTTGTAAATTCTCTCTTTAAATAAGCCGATGCGAAGCAACACAGTTGACATCGTCACGCTTGGCTGCAGCAAGAATCTTGTTGACTCGGAACGCCTGATGAGCCAGTTAGAGTCTAACGGCTACAAGGTGACGCATGACAGCGAAAACCCGATGGGCGAGATTGCTGTGGTGAACACATGCGGCTTCATTGCTGACGCGCAGGAGGAAAGCATCAATACAATCTTGGAGCTTGCCCAGCGCAAGAGCGAAGGAAAGCTGAAGAAACTCTATGTGATGGGTTGCCTGTCGCAGCGCTTCCTGCATGACTTGGAGAAGGAAATTCCTGAGGTTGATAAGTATTACGGCAAGTTCAACTGGAACGAATTGCTTCAGGACTTGGGCAAGGCCTATGACGTGAACAAGCGAAACGAGCGTCACATCACAACCCCTTCACACTATGCTTACCTGAAGATAAGCGAGGGGTGCGACCGCCATTGCAGCTATTGCGCCATACCCATTATGACGGGACGTCATGTCAGCCGTCCGATTGAAGACATACTGGATGAGGTGCGCAAGCTGGTAGGGCAGGGAGTTAAGGAGTTCCAGGTGATAGCTCAGGAGTTAACCTATTATGGGGTGGACCTCTATCATCGTCGTGCCATAGCTGAACTGATAGAGCAGATTGCGGAAGTGCCGGGCGTGGAATGGATTCGCCTGCATTACGCCTATCCTTCCGACTTCCCAAAGGACTTATATCGCGTTATGCGCGAACATGAAAATGTCTGCAAGTATCTGGATGTAGCCCTTCAGCACGTTTCGGACAGCGTGTTGGAGGCTATGCGACGCCACATCACAAAGGAAGAGACATACCGCTTTGTGGAAGAATTGAGACGTGAAGTTCCTGGCATACACCTGCGCACAACGCTCATGGTGGGACATCCGGGCGAGACGGAAGAAGGTTTTCAGGAACTGCTCGAATTTGTCAAGTGGGCCCGCTTCGAACGCATGGGGGCTTTTGCCTACAGCGAGGAGATGGGCACTTATAGTGCCAATAACTTCAAGGATGATATACCCGAGGAGGTGAAGCAGGCTCGACTGAGCAAACTCATGCGCGTGCAGCAACGCATATCTGCAGAAATTCAGGAAGCAAAGGTCGGGCGTGAGATGAAAGTGATTATCGATCGTCGCGAGGGTGACTATTTCATCTGCCGCACGGAATACGACTCGCCAGAGGTCGACCCCGAGGTGCTGATACCAGCCAGTGAGGGGGACCTGACCATTGGTGAGTTCTACACCTGTCGCATAACCTCGGCCGACGATTTCGACCTGTATGCTAAAGTGGTAAACGAATAAATCATGAAGATATGAATAACAAAGAATTTGTTGCCTTGATGGCAGAAAAGAATGGCACCTCGCTGAAGGACACTTCATCCCTGTTGTCCGGACTCGTTGCAGAGATGGGCAATCAGTTCGAGGATGGTGCAAGCATCTCGCTTACTGGCTTCGGCACATTTGAGGTGAAGAAGAAACTGGAGCGCGTCGTAGTGAATCCCTCCACGAAACAACGTATGCTGGTGCCACCCAAATTGGTCTTGACATTCAAGCCCAGCAGTGTACTAAAGGATAAAATATAAGACTATGGAAAACAAGATATTTCTCACCGACCTGGCCGAGGGATTGGCTCGTCGAAAATCTGTTTCCAAGAAGGATGCCGAAAGCTTTGTCCGAATGGTGTTCGACACGATTCAGGAGCAATTGTTGGCTGGCGAATCAGTCAAGATAAAGGGTTTGGGCACATTTAAGGTCATAACGGTAGGAAGCCGCGAAAGTGTCAACGTAAGCACGGGCGAGCGTTTCACTATCGACAGTCACGGAAAGATATCCTTTACTCCCGACAAGACGTTGAGCGACCGCGTCAATCGTCCCTTTGTCGATTTCGAGACAGTTGTCCTCAACGACGAAACCAAGACGACGGACATGGAACGTATCGACGAGCCCGTTGAAGATGTTGAAGAAGCGACGGACGTCGCAGATGAGCCTGTTGCTGTTCCAGAAGAGGTTGCTGAACCCGTCTCGGAAGAACCTGCTGCCGTTGTTGAAGAGCCTGCCGTTGTTGAAGAGGCACAGCCTGTTGAAGTGGAGCAACC
>CALZQV010000045.1 GCA_945828295.1 uncultured Prevotellaceae bacterium
TTTCCTGTGCCAGCGTGAAACCGTCCTTCTTGGGCATCATCACGTCGAGCACACACATGTCGTAGGGGCTCTTCATGAAGGCCTTGAAGCCACTTTCGCCGTCGAGATGCAGGTCGGGCTCATAACCCTTTGCCTCAAGGTATTCGCGCAACAGCATACCCAGGTTCTCGTCGTCCTCACATAACAGAATACGTAGTTTTGTTTCCATAGTATCTTATGCTTTTAGTGTTGGTAAAGTTATCGTGAATGTTGAGCCCTGCCCCCACTCGCTCTCGACGCGCACCGTGCCTTTGTGCTGGCGCACTATGTTCTTCACGTACGACAGGCCCAGACCGAAGCCCTTGACGTTGTGTTGGTTGCCGGTGTGCACGCGGTAGAACTTGATGAAGACGCGCTTGAGGTCTTCGCGACGGATGCCGATGCCGTTGTCCTGCACGCTGAGGCAGTACTTCCCGCCCTGGTTCCAGCTGCGCAGCACAAGGTGCAGGGGCACTTCTTCGCGGCGATACTTCACGGCATTGTCCATCAGGGTGGAAATGACGTTGGTAAAGTGCATCTCGTCGAAATATATGTTGGCATTCTCGGCCTCGAGCTGGGCATCGATGATGCCGCCCATGCGCTCCACCTTGAGGGCGAACGACGTGCCCACGACATTCTCCACCAGTTCGTCGGCATTCAGCTCCACGGGCTTGAGGGCAATGTTTTCGTGGTCGTAGAGCGACATTTGCAGCACCTTCTCCACCTGATAGCGCAGGCGCTTGGTCTCGGTGTCGATGACACGGCCCAGGTTGTCGTACATGGCCGGCGACTTCTTCACACTGTCGTCGGCAAGCATCTGTGCGGCCAGCGAGAGGCTGGCGATGGGGGTCTTGAACTCGTGGGTCATGTTGTTGACGAAGTCGTTCTTCATCTCGCTGATTTTGCGCTGGCGCACGAACAGGTAGATGGTGAACATGAAGGTGACGAAGAGCACGAGCGTGAATATCATGGCGGGGGCCATGAGGCGGGCCACGCCAAAGACGTACTTGTTGCGGCCGGGGAAGTGAATCTTCACGACGCCCATGTTGTTGGCTGGGTCGTTGCGGAAGAGGGTTTGCGTGTAGGTGTACTCCGCCCCCGATTCGTCGTAGTCGGAGCAACGGTACACCTCGCGCCCGTCGCTGGTGGTGATTACGAAGTGGAAGGGCAGCGTGATGCCGTTTTGCTCCAGCGCCTGTCGCATGCAGGCGTCGAGGAAGCGCGGGTTGACTCGCTCTTCGAAGGAGTTCTCGCTGGCGCTGTAGAGGATGGAGTAGATGACCTCGTCGAGGATGCCCTTCTGGTAGAGGTAGGCGTTGCGCACGGCCATCTGGAACTGCTGGCTCGATACGGCAAACGAGGGTTGCTGGTTGAGGCCGAGCGAGAGGCGCGGCATGGTGCTTATGGTGTCGAAGCGCTGCACGCCCATGAGTGTGGGGTTACCCAGGATTTTGGTCTCGTGGCTACTGTGTTGCTGGTCGTCGATTTCGCTCAGTGCCTCCACGTAGTTCGACACGATGCCCTCGAGGTAGTTGAACGTCTCGTTGCGCTCCAGCTCGTGCGAGGCTTGGTCGAGGCTGCGCTTCACGCTTTCGTCGAAGTGCTCTTTGCGCATCTTCACCATCATGCCCGTGTACTGGCTCTGCAGCAGTAGCAGCACCACAAAACTAACACCAATGCCGATGCTTATTATCCAGAGTACGTAGCGTTTCATATCTCGTGCGCAACCAAACATCGTTTCATGTTGCGAAGTTAAACAAAAATGTTAAAAACAAAAAAGGGAGAGCAAAATATCGCTCTCCCTTTTTAACATTATTAACGATTAGGGTGCTATTTATGCACTTTTTTGCACTTGCAGCGTCGTTATTCGGCATTCTCTGCCTCGTGTTCCTTGATGAGTTTCTGCTGCACGTCGGCAGGCACGAGCTCGTAGCTGGCAAAGCTCATGACGAAGCTGGCGCGACCACCCGTGAGGCTGCTCAGGGCCGTGCTGTACGACGACATTTCCTTCAGCGGAGCCTTGGCGGTGAGCTTCTCGTAGCCGGCCTCGCTGGTCATGCCCATAATCATGGCGCGACGGCCCTGGAGGTCGCTCATCACGTCGCCGAGCTTGTCGCTGGGCACGAACACCTCAACGTCGTAGATGGGCTCCAGAATCTTCGGTCCGGCCTCGCGGAAGGCTTGTGCGAAGGCCTGGCGGCCGGCGAGCATGAACGACAGTTCGTTGGAGTCTACGGGGTGCATCTTTCCGTCATATACGATTACGCGCACGTCGCGGGCATAGCAACCCGTCAGCGGGCCTTGCTCCATGCGCTGCATGACGCCCTTGAGGATGGCGGGCATGAAGCGAGCGTCGATGGCGCCGCCCACAACGCTGTTGATGAAGACGAGCTTGCCGCCCCACTCCAGGTCGACAACCTCCTCGCTCTTGGCGTTAATGCGGTATTCCTGGCCGCCGAATCTGTAGACTTCGGGAGCGGGCATACCCTCGTAGTAGGGCTCAACGATGAGGTGCACCTCGCCGAACTGGCCTGCACCGCCCGACTGCTTCTTGTGGCGATAGTCGGCACGGGCTGCCTTGGTGATGGTCTCGCGATAGGGAATCTTGGGCTCGTCGAACACGATTTGTATCTTTTCGTTGTTCTCCATGCGCCACTTCAGGGTGCGCAGGTGGAACTCACCCTGGCCGTGCACGAGGATTTGCTTCAGTTCCTTCGACTGCTCAATCTGCCACGTGGGGTCTTCCTCGCGCATCTTCTGCAGGGCGTTCATCATCTTCTCCGTCTCGGCCTCGTTGACGGCGCGGATGGCGCGTGAGTACTTCGAGTTGGGGTACTTGATGAAGTTGAAGCGGTTCTCGGCGTTCTTGTCGTTCAGGGTGTTGCCGGTCTTCACGTCCTTCAGCTTCACGGTGCAACCGATGTCGCCTGCCACCAGTTCCTCAACCTTGATGCGGTTCTGGCCTGCGCAGCAGAAAATCTGTGCCATGCGCTCCTTCGAGCCGCGGTCGGCGTTGGTCAGGTCGTCGCCTTCGTGCACCTTTCCGCTCATCACCTTGAAGTACTGTACTTCGCCGATGTGGGGCTCCATCGAGGTCTTGAAGAAGAAGAGGCTGGTGGGAGCGTTGGGGTCGGGGGCAACTTCAACGCCACGGGTGTTGAACACCTTGGGCATCTCGTCGACGAAGGGCACCACGTTGCCCAGGAACTCCATCAGACGGCGCACGCCCATGTCCTTGCCGGCGCACACACAGAAGACGGGGAACATGCCGCGCATGGCCAGACCCTTGCGGATGCCTTCGCGCATCTCGTCCTCGGTCAGCGTCTCGCTCTCGAAGAATTTCTCCATCAGACCCTCGTCGTTCTCGGCTGCGGCCTCCACCAGGGCCTTGTGCATCTCCGTGGCCTTCTCCAGCTGGTCGGCAGGGATGTCCTCGATGGTGGGAGCACCACCCTCGGGGCCCCACGAGTATTTCTTCATCAGCAGCACGTCGATGAGTGCGTTGAAGTTAGGACCTGTCTGTATGGGATACTGCACGGGAACAACCTTCGGGCCGTAGATTTCGGTCAGCTGCTCCAGTATGCGGTCGTAGTCGCAATTCTCGTCGTCGAGCTGGTTCACCAGGAAGATGACGGGCTTGCCCAGCTTCTCGGTGTAGCGGAAGTGGTTCTGCGTGCCCACCTCAACGCCGTTGGCACCCTTCAGGAGCAGCACGGCCGTATCCGTAACGTTCAGCGCCGTCATGGCTGCGCCCACGAAGTCGTCCGAGCCCGGGCAGTCGATGATGTTCAACTTCTTGTTGTTCCACTCCACATGGAACACGGTGCTGAAGACCGAGTAACCGTACTCCTGCTCAACGGGGAAATAGTCGCTCACGGTGTTGTGCTGCGTGATGCGCCCGCGACGCTTGATGATGCCTGCCTCGTACAGCAGGCTCTCCGTCAGGGTTGTCTTGCCCGCACCATCATTGCCCAGCAAGGCAATGTTCTTAATCTCATGTGTCTGATAGACTTTCATAGTGTTTATATATTTAAGGTATTATAGAATTGTCCATTTTGCGGCTTCCGGGCCGAAACGGTTTGCAATTTAGCAAAATCCCACGACCCCGCCAAACATTCACACCATTTTTTCAGCATTTTTTCTCCAGCCACGCTTTCCATTGCAGCCATGCACCCTATGCATAAGCGCAATCGATGCATCACATTCTTCCGCCATCGCCCGACGGACGTACATTCATCGCCGACGGACGCACATCCACCGCCGACGTCCGCACATTCATCGCCGACGGCGGAACAATCCCCCGCGTCGCCGTCACGAATCCCCCACCCCCTTTCAAAAAAAACACTACGTGCTTGACCCAATATCCCAATTTTTTTATATCTTTGTCTGCGGAAGGACTCACGTTCAGGCCACTATGCGAAAGCTGATGACGATACTGACATTGTGCGCCACACTGGCGGCCGGGGGCTGCCACAAGAGCCAGCCGGCAGGCAGTCTGCTGCCCGACTCGCTGCGGCTGAGTGCCGGCGACGTCGTCTTCCGCCGCTGCACGGGACTGGTCAGCCGCCTTGTGACGTGGAGCGACGAGCGGCCCGACTTCTCCCACACGGGCATCGTGGTTGACTCGGCCGGCGTGGCCATGATTGTGCACGCCGTGCCTGGCGAGCCCGACTTCCCCGGCGACCCCGACCGCGTGAAGATGGAGACGCCCGAGGAGTTCTTTTCCTCGGCCCACGCCGTGGCCGCAGCCGTGCTTCGTCCGCGCGACGGCAAGGCGGGCTGCAGGGCAGCACAGGTGGCCATGGAGAAGTATCGCGACGGGGTACTCTTCGACCACAGTTTCGACGACAGCGACACCACTCAGCTCTACTGCACCGAGCTCATCACCCACGCCTACCACAGGGCCGGGGTGGAACTCGTCGACTCGCAGCGCCACGTCGTCGACCTCCCGGGCATGCACTACCGCTGCATCATGCCCTCGCAACTCACCCAGTCACCATTCCTGCAAACCATCTTTATGTTTCACCCCTAAAACATTACAACCATGAAAAAGTTATTGATTTCGGCCTTCGTGGCCATCGTTGCCTGCCTCATGACCGCGTGCAGCAGCAACAACTCGCCTTCGGCAGCCGCCGAGCAGTATGCCAACTACATCATGAAGAGCGACTACGAGAGCGCCATCAACATGATTCACTTCAAGGGCACACCCGAGGAAGTGCAGGGCCAGCGCGACTATTACCTGCAGATTATCGAAAGCAAGGTGGAGGACGGACTGCCCGACGACAAGAAGATGACGAAGTACGAGGTCACCAAGGAAGAGGTTGACGAGGAGAACGGAAAGGCAACCGTCACGGCCAACGTCACCTACGCCAACGGCAAGACAAAGGAAGAAACGACCAAACTCGTCAAGACCGACGACGGATGGTTCGTTGACGGCGAGAAGTAATAGCAAGAGGGACAAGACACACCGTGGCCGGAATCTACATCCACATCCCCTTCTGCCAGAGCCGCTGCATCTACTGCGACTTCTACTCCACCACCCTGCCTGCGTCGTGGCACATGCCCTACGTCGAGGCCGTGGCCCGCGAGATGCAGATGCGCGCCGACCACCAGCCCGTCCCCACCCTATACATTGGCGGCGGAACACCTTCACAACTCAGCGTGGAGGCGCTCCGCCGCCTTTTCGGTGCAGTCGCCGACGAACTCACGCTGGTCCCCAATGCCGAAGTGACCATCGAGGCTAACCCCGACGACATCACTCCACAGTGGATTGAGGCCCTGCGCCAAACGCCCGTCAACCGCATCAGCATGGGCATACAGTCACTCTCCGACCCCATACTGCGCACCCTTCGCCGCCGCCACTCGGCACAACAAGCCCTCCGAGCCATCGACCTGCTGCAACAGGCCGGCTACCACAACATCAGCGCCGACCTCATCTACGGTCTGCCCGGCCAGTCGCTAAGGCAGTTCGCCGACGACGTGAGCCAGCTCATCTCGCTGGGCATCCCCCACCTTTCGGCCTACGCCCTGCAATTCGAGGAGGGCACGGCGCTCATGGCCATGAAACAGGCTGGCACCCTCAGCGAGGCCGACGAGGAACTGAGCCTGGCCTGCTACGAGCGCCTCATCGACCTCACGGCCGAGGCTGGCCTTGAGCACTACGAAATATCGAATTTTGCCCGCCCAGGCTTCCGCTCGCGCCACAACTCATCCTACTGGACCATGGCGCCGTACATCGGGCTCGGCGCAGGAGCCCACAGCTATCAGCCCGACAGCGCCACACGCAGCTACAACTGCGAGGATGCCGTTTCCTACATCGCCACCATCAACAACGGCTCGCTCCCCTCCACTGCCGAAAGGCTCACCAACGACGACCGCTACAACGAACTGGTCATGCTCTCGCTTCGCACCTGCGAGGGCCTCTCACTCTCCCAGCTGGAACACCAGTTCGGCCGCAAGCGCCTGGACTATTGCCTGCACATGGCAAAGGGCCACATCGACGGCGGACGGCTACGAAAAACGGCGGAAGAGGCTTTATGCCTCACCCGCCGCGGTCTCTTTGTCAGCGACGACATCATCTCCGACCTGATGGTATGATTGCCATCGAGCCGGCTCAATCGCGCATTTGCTGATAACTGATTTCGTAGAAGAACGGAGCCACGTTGCTCGTGGCAGCCGCCGTGCCCTCGCTGTGCGGCACTATCAGGCGCACAAGGGCAATACCCTCCTCGTCGTTCTGACGCCCGATGTTGACGTACGACAGGGGCACAATCCATCCCTTGGGAACCGCCGTGGAGTTAGTCGTGGAACCATAGATAACCGTCATTGCCCCAGGGTTTGAGCCGCCATAGAAGCTGGCCGTGATGGTTCCCCAGTTGTTGCTCACGTCGAGTATCTCGGGGCTTGTAGCCCAGTAGTCGGTACGGTCGGTGGTGCACAGGCTGTCGCCCAGAATGCTGTATTCGCGGTAGCGGCAGATGATGCGCTTGGCATCGCCGTGCTTCAGCTTCTCGCCCACTCCCTTGCGCACGATTTGCATGTAGATGCCCGTCTGCCCGAAGAGCACAAACTCGTTCTTCGACACATCGGTCATGGAGTCCTGCGCCTCGAACTTCTGCTGCGAGATGGGGTTGATTTTGGGTATGTTCAGTATGGTGTCGCCATTGGGGTCGAGCAACACCAGCGGGTCGCGTGCCAGGAAGGCAGCAATGGCCTTGCGTTCCTTCTTCTTCTGGTCGGCATAGGATTCGTCGTCCCTACATGCGCCGCAGAACAGGCACAAAGCACAGAGCAATAGGATATTTTTCTTCATTTTCATTTATGTTATCTTTCAATCTTTCAGTTTGTCGCTATAGGCCAACACCGCACGATGGGCAACCTGCAGGGCCTCGTCCATCGACATGCGGAGCAAGCCTCCCGAGGCATTCTTATGGCCACCGCCATTGAAGAACCGGGCGCAGAGTTCATTGCAGGGGAAGTCGTCGAGACTGCGCGTCGACACACGCACCAGATTCGGCTGTTCCGTGTCCTCGCGCAGGAATATGGAGAGCCGCATGCCAGCCATCTCCAAGGGGATGTTCACGAAGCCCTCGGTGGCTCCGTTTTTAGTGTGGAAGCGCAGTCGCTCTTCGTTGGTCATCGTGATGATGGCGGTGTGCAGCGACTCCATCACCTCCATCTTCTCATAGAGCAGATAACCAAGCAAACGGAAGCGGGACTCGGTGTGGGAGTAGAAGACGTTGCGATAGATGTGGTCCTTGTCGATGCCGTGCTGGAGGAGCAGACTCACGCACAGGAATATCTCGGGGCGGTTCGAGGCGTAGGCGAAATTGCCCGTGTCGGTCATCATGCCCGTGTAGAGCGCCGTGGCTTCCTGCGGAGTCATGCCCTCAGCCCAACCCATGTCGAGCATGAGGCGCAGGAGCACCTCGCACGTGCTGCACATTTCGGGGTGGGAAACCGTGAGCTGGCAGTCGGCATCGGGTGCCAGGTGGTGGTCAATCATGATGCGGGGAGCCGGACAGGCAGCGAGCCGGTCGGTCAGCAACGGTCCCACGCGACTGATTGTGTTGAAATCGAGCAACACCACGAGCTGCGCCTTGGCCAAAGCCTCATCGACACGCTGCAGCTGGCGGTCGCCCACAAGCATATTGGGAGCCGTGGGAACCCAGTGCAGGAAATCGGGGTAATGGTTAGGAAGTATTGCCGTCACCTTTTTGCCCAGCCGTTGCAGGAGCAGTGTGGCCGCAGCCATGCTCCCAACGGCATCGCCGTCGGGGTTGTGGTGGCAGCACAGCACCACATGCTCGGCACCCTCCATCAACTGCCTGAGCTGGGCGCATTGCTCGTCGGAGAGCATACGTTGCAGCGTTATGGTTTCAGCCATATTTTCTTGCCGTTGATGAGGTATACGCCGGGGCGCGTTATCTTCTGCAGCCGGCGACCTGTCAGGTCATAGGTCTCGTTGCGGCTGGTGTTTCCTTGATGGACTTCGATGCCAGTGTCAGTGCCTGCTGCGCGACGGTAAAGGGAAACGGACTGCTGGCCGCTCTTGTAGAAGCGGAAGCGCTTTTGGCCGTTCTGTGAGTTGAAGCGCAGGACGTTGCTGTTATCTGTCACGATAGAGGCCACACCACTTGTTACCGAGAGGGTGAGTGGCAGGGGGGTATCGCTGGCGACGACGGTGTTCTTGCTCGACGTGTTGCCCATGTACTTACCGCTCTTGCCGCGCAGGCTGTATTGACCGTCGCTCATGGCTGTTGCCACAAATTCGGCAGCCTCGGTGGCTGTTGTCACGGCAATTGTCTCTTGTCGGATGTCCACTGGTATGGTGTTGTTGGCCACATCGTAGTCCGACAGGCTGCCATTCATGGCCACATCTTCAGCTTCATAGACGATGAGGTAGGTGCCTGCCCAGTCGGCGGGACGTGTGTTCACTTTCTCATAGGTAGTGCCCGTAGAGGGCTGTGGTTCGCCGCCATTGCTTGTAACAACGATGGTGTATCGTGCCGATGTCGAGCGGTAGGTGCTTGTGGCTGCAACGGTGGCGGTAATGACAGCCGACCCCACGGCGTGCGCTGTCACCAGTCCGCTTTCCGCATCCACGGAGGCCACGTCGCTGTCGCTACTCTCGTAGCTCACGGCTCCGTTGCTGTCGGTGGTCACGCCCTGCTGGAAGGTCTCGCCCACCAGCATCGATTTTGTCTCCACGGCGAACGAGGCAGTGGCTTCGACCTGTGTGTTGCCACCATCGGGCGAGGTATAGTTGGCCAGGTCGACGGGCGTATTCTTGAGGTCGCCCCAAATATAACGCTCCAGGCCTGGGAAGTCGACAAAGGGGTTGCGGTTGCCCTGTATGCCATAGACCACGTCGTTGCGCTTCCGCTCCAAATCGTCAACGGGGTCTTCGGCACTCCATTTAATATAGAGTTCATAGGCCCACTGCTGCAGTTTGGGGTAGGTGTTGTTCTGCATGGTGTTGGCGCCCTCTTTCTGCACCAGCGACTTTTCCTCGTAGGCCGTCACGATGTAGAAATAGGCTCGCGCGAAGTCACCTTTCCAGTTGTCGGCAGGCTCCCAGAGCTGCACGGTGCCGTTGTTGCCGGCCGTTCCCTTGCCCACCTTGATGCTGCCATTAGTCCACGACTGCGAGGTGACGATGCCCATGCCGTAGTTGCTCTTGCGGCTGTTAGCATCTGACTCGCTGGGCATCACGTGCTGCAGGTCGGCGCCGATTCCGGACGTACCACCTCCCCACCACGATTGCGGAATACCGTGTTCCTTGTTCATGCCCGACACGGCGTTGCCGTTCTGGCTGGTGAAGTAGCGCTTGGTGTTGCTGTAGCGGTCCACCACTTGATTGTCGCTCAGGCGGTCGGTATCGTAGTAGTAGGTCCAGAGCGAGTTGTAACTCTTCACCGAAGGGTTGCCAATAATATTGTAGAGGGCAGTCTTCAGCGCAGCTGCCTTCTTGCCGTCGGCCTGTCTGTAATATGTAGTTCGGTCATAGGCGGCATACGTGGCCACTGCCCACACGAGCAGCAGACACGAAGTGATAAGTTTCAGTCTTTGTATCATTATCTTGAAATATTTTTTAGAGAACGAAGCACAGGATATAGTCCGTGGCGAAATAAGTTATCAGGGCTGCTATCCATCCCATCAGCACCTTGCCGGTTATGTGGCGGAAGTACCACCACATGCTCGTGTCCTCGCTCTTCATCAAGGCATAGCCGGCCGTGCTGCCAATGGGCAGGAGACATCCGCCGATGCAACCCGAAAGCACTACGAGATGCCAGTATTGTCCGTTTTCGAGGAAGAATTGCTGGTATGCCGTTTGGGCCTCGGGAAGCACGTCGCAGATGCTTACGGCCGAGAGCACGAGAACAATGTTGTCGAGCACGGCACTGAGCGCACCCAGGAAGATGCTGATGACGTATATGTCATGAACGTTATGATTCAACCAATCGCCCACGCTCTTAAGCGCCCCAACTTCGGCGAGCACGCTCACGGCCAAGGCTACACCGATAAAGAACATGATGACCTGCAGCACCTCGTATTGCAGACGGCGGTTGCTGCCAGGGAGCAACGTGGGCTGTTCGGTGCGCAGCCCGTGGCGGTTAAACACCTCGTCGAGCACCCAGATGACACCCAGCACACACAGGGAGCCCAGGAAGGGAGGAAGCAGGGTCAGACGATGGAACGTGGGCACGAACCACAACCCGCCGATGCCCAGCACGAGCAGGGTCAGGCGCTGCCACAGGGGAATGACGGATTCGTCGCCACGATAGACGATATGGCGGCGGTTGATATCGAGCGAATCGGGCAGGTCGAAACTAATAAGCAGGGTGGGAACGATGGTGGCCACCAGTGCCGCGGGCAGCATGGCCTGGGCAAAAGCGGTGGGAGTGACGGCGCCACGCGTCCAAATCATCAGCGTGGTTACATCACCAATCACCGTGAAACAGCCCCCGGCACAGGCCGCCACAACGATGGCCGCACCCACATAGAGGCGCTGGCGACGGTTTGCCAACAGGCGGCGCATGATGATGAGCATCAGCACGACGGTTGTCAGATTGTCGAGATTGGCCGAAAGCACAAAAGTGATTCCTACGATTCCCCATAAAAAACGCCGCATGGAACGCGTGCGCAGCTGGTCGGTGATAAAGTCGAAGCACCCGTTGTTACTCAGGACCTCCACAATGGCCATCGTGCTCAACAGGTAGAGTACTATGCTACAAAAATAGGCAGAATGCCGGGGAAATACGTCATTGGCTATCGCTGCCTTGTCGTGGCCCATATAAATGATGTATAGAATCCACCCCACAACACCGGCGAACATAGCCGTCGTTGCCTTGTTGATATGCGTCAGATGTTCGCTGGCAATCAGCAAGTAAGCAAGCAACATCAAGGCAATTATAACTATCGTCATAGTACTATTTACGAGATATTCGCCACAAAATAACTAAATTTATTTGATTTATCAAAGAAAATATTTGCCTATTCGTAGAAGATACTTAATTATGCTGCCACGTAATTAGGTAAAAAGGAAAAGGATTAAATTAAGCCTTGCCGACGATAACCTTAATCTTCACGATGCGCCGGTTGTCCATCTCCATGACCTCAAAGGTGAGGTGGCGGTAGGTCATGCGCTCGTGGAGTTTGGGAAATTCGCCCTTGACCTCAAGCAACAGTCCGGCCAGTGTGTCGGCCTCTCCCTCCACCTCCGTGAAGAAATCGTCATCGAGCTGCAAGGTGCGCAAGAAGTCGGGCAACGGGCACTTAGCCTCAAAGACGTAGGTATTCTGGTTCAGGCGCACGTAAGGACGTTCAGCCTCGTCATACTCATCGTCAATCTCACCCACGATTTCCTCCAAGATATCCTCCATGGTGACCAGCCCGGACGTGCCTCCAAACTCATCGACAACGATGGCGATGTGGACCTTGTTTTGCTGGAAGTCGCGCAACAGGTCGTCAATCATCTTTGTCTCCGGCACGAAGTAGGGCGGACGGATAAGGCTCTGCCAACGGAATGTGGCCGGCTTGCGCAGGTGCGGCAGCAGGTCCTTGATATAAAGCACTCCCTTGATATTATCTTCCGTTTCGCTATAGACGGGTATGCGGGAATAGTTGTTCTCGACGATGCACTGCAGGACCTCGGGGAAGGGAGTACGCATCTCCAAGTCGACCATATCCACACGGGGCGTCATCACCTCACGCACGGTCTCACCACCAAAACGGATGATGCCCTGCAACATGGAACTTTCCTCGGCTATCTCCTTTTGGTCGGTGAGTTCGAGTGCCTGCTCCAGGTCGTCGACAGTGAGCGCCGTTGTCTCATGGGCCAGTATACGTTCGGTAACGCCCTTCGAGCGCACGAGCAGGGAAGAGATGGGATAAAACACCTTGTTGAGCACGATGAACACCGGAGCAGCCATGCGGCAGAAGGCCAGACGATGCTGGGCGGAATAGATTTTGGGCATAACCTCGCCAAAGAGCAGCAGTAGGAAAGTGAGGACGACGGTCATGAGCAGGAACTCGAGCCATGGGGCTGCAAAGTGGAAAATGTGCATGAGACCGTAGTTGAGCAGCATGATGATAGCCACATTAACCAGATTGTTGCTGATGAGGATTGTTGCCAAAAGGCGTTCGCTGTCCAGTCGCAAGCGGCTGATCTTTTCGTCGCTTCGGTGGTGACCTTCCTCAATTTCGCTCAAGTCGACGGGCGACAGGGAAAAGAAGGCTATCTCCGACGCCGACACGAAGCCCGAGCAGAGGAGCAACAGGACCGCAATAGAAATTGCAATGACACAACCCAAGGTAGGCTGTGTCACCGTGATTTGTTGAAAGGCATACAAGTTCATCAGAACGGGGCCTGTGTGTTATCAGTTGTAGAGGCAGGCTGCGAGGCTGTTTCACCAGCGGGCTGATTGTTTCGAGGCGAAGAAAGCATCTCCATATTCTCAGCCCAAATCTCCGTTGTGTAACGCTTCACACCGTTACGATCGTCCCACGTTCGGGTGCGCAATTGGCCTTCGATGTATAGTTTGTCGCCTTTGTGGACGTATTTCTCAACGGTCTCGGCTAAACGGCGCCACACAACGATGTTGTGCCACTCCGTGCGTTCAGGCACCTGGGTACCATTCTGCAGAGTGTAGCCACGCTCGGTGGTGGCCAGACGTAACGAGGCAATAGGCACGCCTTGTTCCACATATCGGACTTCGGGCTCGGCACCTACATTACCTATCAGCATTACTTTATTCAGTGACATTGCTATAAGTTTTGTGATTACTGGACAAAATTACGATATTTTTGTCGACTTACCAAATCACTGAAAGGGAATCTTCACCACGATTTTCCTGACCGGGCGCGACTGACCGTCGATGGCCATGCAGGGCATGTGGGCATCAGTGGGATAAAGCAGGAGGTAGCTTTGGGGACTCACGGTGACGGCACGTGGACTTCGAGCGGTGGCATAGAGGATGAAATCACTCTCTACGTTAAACTCGCCTTCGGGTTCCAGGGCATCGCCCACAGGAGCCACGTACACGAGTTCTTCGCCCCGCGTGAGCAGCTGCACGTCAATGTACCGGCGATGAAGTTCATACTTCGAGGCGAGTTTCGTTTCATACTCCTGAACGTTGGCATAAGCGCCCTCCCCTATCTCGTTGCGTCCCAAGGGCAATGCCTCCAGGTTGGCATCCAAAAGGAAGCGTGCCACAGCGAGCCACGTGACAGGAGCTTTATCGATTTGACTGTCGAGCGCAGCGAAGTCGTTCTCTGCCGACAATGGCAATTGGCGCCAGAGCGTCTTGATTTCGTCTGTTGTCATATTTGTTTGTGTTTCGTTTACTCAAGGTTAATGTCTAAGAATTACTACTTCGCGGACATGTGCGAGTGGGCATCTGCATCAGAGCGACTTCCAAAAGCGGTGGGTAATGTCCTCCAGCTCATGGCCCTGGGCATCGTGCCGGACGCGATAAAGTATCTGGTTGGTGGTGCGCACGTTCAGGGGTCCCATGGCTTCGTCGTATCGCCCAATCTTGATGTAGTCGAAATTGGGCAGTTCGATATTGTCCGCCAGTTCGTCGCGCCCACTGTACCAGGCCACTCTGACCTTGCTGTTCGCCTTCACCCAGCGAGCCATTTGATTGATGGCGGCAGTATCCTGGTCTCCTCCCATGAAACAGATGCAAGTAACGCCGAAGTGCCCTGCCAACAAGGTGGAGAGCGCTTCGGTGTTCAGTTCTTGTCCTACGTCGGCCCACAGATACTTGCTGTGGCAACCACTGCAGTGGATGGGGCATCCGCTGATGCTGATGGCCAAGGTTATCTCGTCGGGAATCTCCGCAAAGACCTCCTTAACGTCTACGTACTTCATCCGAGATTGCAGCTGTAGGTACGCTTGGCAGCCTCAATCTGACGGTCGCGGCCGAAGGCGGGAATAGGACGCAGGTAACCAATGATGCGCGTATACTGGGTGATGTTGGTGCTACCGCAGCAGGGACACACGTCAACCGGCTTTTTGATGATGTGGCCGCAATCCTCACACTTCGAGTTGGGAATATTGTAGGTGAAGTACGAGGTTCCGTTCTGGATGGCGAAGTCGATGAGCTTGAGGTATTGTTCCTTCGACAGGTGGTCCTGAAGGTTGCAGTGCAGAGCCGAGCCGCCGTCGGTGTACTGATAGGTCTGACGGCCGTGAAGGATGAACTTATCCAGCACGCGAGTCTCGTCATGGGCATCGTAGAAGTACGAGTTGTAGAGATTCTCGTCCTCGGGAACCCAGTAGCCGTCCTCCTTGTCCCAACGATAGTTCTTGCCGCCAAGTCCTTCGGCAGGCACAACCTCACTGTTGAACAGGAAGGGCTTGCGCTTATCGTTGATTGAATGACGCTTGTTTTCCTCCTTGATAGTGCCCAGGATGAGCTGCAGGAACTTGATGTATTCGGGGTTGTTGTCGACCTTCAGGCCCAGGAAGCGGGCAGCCTCGTTCAGGCCATTGATACCGATGGTGCTGTAGAGCTTCGAGATGTAGATGTAGCCACCGTTGGAAGCAGCAAACATCTTGCGGTCCTCCATCTCATAGAGCATGGTCTTGTAAGCAATATGATACTTGTAGACACGCTCGAGGATGTTGGTCAGGTAGAGTCGCAGGAAGGCATAGAAGTCGTGGTCGCCCTCGGTTCCCTCTACGGTGTGCTTGGCATCCTGCACGATACGGTTGATGTTGAGCGTGATTACGTTGCACGAACCGGTCATCACACCCGTCAAGCCGCTGGTGGGGTTGAAGGTATTCTCCGTCAGCTCGTTCTTCAGGCGGCAGCATGAGGCCAGCGAGTCGGCGCTGTCACTGATGTAGGTAAAGAACGAATGTCCCTCAGCATACATCTCTGCCGTGAAGTCCTTGTAGTCCTTGTCGATGATGTCGCCCGTGGCCGGGTCGAACACCATGGCCATGGTCTCCACGGGGAACGTGAGCACCTGCTTCAGGCGCAGCTGGTTGAACCACTTCATGAACATGCGCTGCAGCGTGTCGACGGCTTTCCACTCGGGCTTTGTGCCATCGGGATAGCAGAAGTCGGCAAAGAGGCTCTTGAAATAAGTATGGTCGTAATAGGAGACATTGGTGAAGGGCGACTGGTAGCTGCGGTTGCCGGCAGGCTGGTTGATACCCCACACGAATTGCTTGAAAGCCTTGATGATATGGTCGCGGACGGTGCGCTGCTGGAGACAGCACGAAGAGGTGGCCACTTCGTCCATGTGGTCGTACCACTTGTCGCCGAACTCGGCAATGATGTAGTAGTTGAGCACCACGAAATATTCGCCGAATGCCACGGCGCCCTTACACTGAGACGAGAGGAGGAAGGTGAGGTTGGTAATCTGGCCGCTGAAACTCTGCAAGTCGTTTGGCGGGCCGGGGGTTACGCCATCGATGTTACCCACGCCTTCGGTCATCAGCGGATAGAGGCTGACGGCCATGCAATACTGCTTCAGTACGGGAGTCGAGGCCTCGTCATGCGTATATATAATATGATGATTGAGGTCTTGCTCATACTGCTTGGCCACTTCGGGGAACATCTGGTTAAGCTTGTCCTTCATGCGCTGGCGCTGAATGACGCGGTTGGTGGTCTTATAGACCTCGCCCTCCAGGTTGGCCACGTTCTTCATCGTCACGTTGGCATTGGCGTCCGTCTCGCTGGCCGTGGCGGCGTTGTCGGCCGTCTGGCTGTACTCGTTCATGTAGTCGATGCGTTCCTTGATGAAACGTGCCTCGGCGTGCTGCTGGCGATACAGGATGTAGGACTTTGCCTCGGCATAGTAGCCGTTCTGCATCAGTGCAAGCTCCACACGGTTCTGGATTTCCTCGACGGTAAATCCGTCGCGCACCGAGATACTCTCACTCAAGTCGGTGGCTACGCTCCTGATTTTGTCCTCATCAAGGCTGGAAACCGACTGGAACGCCCCAACAATGGCATTCTTAATTTTGGCTCTGTTAAATTCCTCCCTCGAGCCGTCTCTTTTAATTACGATCATGGTATGTAATGTGTTAGAATTATCTTTTTACCTTCATCGAGTTTGACACTCAACGAAAACGATTACAAAATTAAAACACATCATTGGATT
>CALZQV010000046.1 GCA_945828295.1 uncultured Prevotellaceae bacterium
GCTGGTGCCACGGGTCAGGGTAAGTCAGTGGGTCTCAATGCCATCATCACTTCCCTACTCTACAAAAAACATCCGGCTGAGTTGAAGCTTGTGATGGTCGACCCCAAGAAAGTGGAATTCTCTGTCTATAATCTCATCGTCAACCATTTCTTGGCACAAGTTGAAGGTAACGAAGACACAGATGAACCCATCATTACTGATGTAAACAAGGTAGTGCAAACGTTGAAGAGCCTCTGCGTGGAGATGGATACCCGCTATGATTTGCTCAAGAAGGCCCGCGCCCGTAATATCAAGGAATACAACGAGAAATTCAAGGAACGTAAACTCAACCCCAACAACGGGCATAAGTTCATGCCATACATCGTGGTCATCATCGATGAGTTTGGCGACCTTATCATGACGGCAGGCAAGGAGATAGAACTCCCCATCGCGCGCATTGCCCAACTGGCGCGTGCTGTGGGCATCCACATGATTATTGCAACCCAGCGACCCACAACAAACATTATCACTGGAACCATTAAGGCTAACTTCCCTGCTCGCATGGCATTCAAGGTTAGTGCTATGATTGACTCTCGCACGATTCTCGACCGTCCTGGCGCCAACCAACTTGTCGGCAAGGGTGATATGCTTTTCCTTGCTGGCACAGAGCCTGTTCGCGTTCAGTGTGCCTTCGTCGACACGCCAGAGGTTGAGGCCATTTCCAACTACATTGCTTGCCAGCAAAGCTACAATCAGCCCTTCCCGCTTCCACCCGTTGCGATGGAAGGCGACGAAAGCAGTGGTGCAGCCGACGTCGACATGAATCACCTCGACCCCATGTTCGAGGAGGTTGCCCGCCTCGTTGTAAACACACAGCAAGGTTCCACGAGCATGATTCAACGCAAGTTCTCCATTGGCTTCAACCGTGCAGGTCGCCTCATGGATCAATTAGAGAAAGCCGGCATCGTTGGACCATCGCAGGGCAGCAAACCTCGCGAAGTGCTTGTAATGGGCGATGTCGAACTTATGCAATTACTTGAAAACTTACATTAAACTAACTGAATACAATTATGAAACGCATATTACTTCTGACCCTTATCATACTGACACGAGGCATCGTCATCTCAACATATGCTGCAGGCAAGGACAAAGAGGCGCGCAGAGTACTCGATGCCACTTCAGCCCACATCTCAAAGTCGGGTGCCATTAGCATTCGCTTCACGGCCACAAGTCTTTTGGGTAAAGTTCCCCAAGGCTCCACGTCGGGTACGATGGACATCATGGGCAAGAAGTTCTGGATGAAGACCGCCGACATGCAGACGTGGTTCGACGGCAAAACGCAATGGACAATGCAGGAAGGCGACTACGAAGTGTCGATGACAGAGCCTACAGGTGTTGAACTTCAAACCATCAATCCTTATGCTTTCCTCGAAATCTACAAGCGAGACTTCAACTATCGCATGAAGAAGGGTACGCTAAGCAATGGCTCAACGGGTTACAAGCTTTTCCTCACTGCCGACAATTCAAAACAAGACATCCGCGAAATATTCCTTGAGGTTGACAGTCGACACAATCCCGTTCGCGTCTCTATCCGACAGGGAAAGAACCAATGGGTGCGCATCGTCGTAAACAGCTTCCGTGTCTCGAAATCTTTTGCCGACGGGCATTTCACTTTCCCCAAAGCAAAGTATCCCAACGTAGAGATTATTGATTTAAGATAAACTAAATACTCACACATATTATTCCACACTGAAATATGGAACACATTCGTTGCTTAATAATCGGAGCAGGCCCAGCAGGATACACTGCAGCCATCTATGCTGGTCGTGCTAATCTTAGCCCTGTGCTGTACGAGGGCATACAACCTGGCGGTCAGCTGACCCAAACAACCGAAGTTGAAAACTTTCCTGGCTACCCCGACGGAGTGCAGGGCTTCGACATGATGGAAGACATCCGACGCCAAGCAGAACGCTTTGGTTGCCAGATGAGAAGCGCCATTGCCACAAAAACTGACCTTAGCCAACGGCCCTATCACGTGTGGTTCGACGATGAAACTGAGGTTACTGCCGACAGCATCATCATTGCCACGGGTGCCACAGCCAAGTATTTGGGATTGCAGGACGAACGTGACTTTAACGGTAGAGGCGTAAGTGCCTGTGCCACTTGCGACGGGTTCTTCTATCGCAAGAAGACGGTTGCCGTTGTGGGCGGTGGCGATACAGCCTGCGAAGAGGCAAGCTATCTGGCGCAGCTGGCATCGAAGGTATACCTTATCGTGCGCAAGCCCTTCCTGCGTGCCACACAAATCATGCAGGACCGCGTGCTTCAGAATCCTAAGATTGAGGTTCTGTTTGAGCACAATACAGAGGGGCTTTATGGTGGAGAACACCTTGAGGGAGCCCATCTGGTGCATCGCAAGGGTGAAGCCGACGAGCGTCACTACGACCTGCCCATCGACGGATTCTTCCTGGCCATTGGCCATAAACCCAACAGCGATATATTCCGACCTTGGGTGAAGACTGACGAGACGGGTTACATCATCGTGGAGGGCGATTCTCCTCGCACGGGCGTTCCTGGTGTTTTTGCTGCCGGCGATGTGGCTGACCCACACTACCGTCAAGCCGTCATTGCAGCAGGCAGTGGAGCCAAAGCCGCCATTGAAGCAGAGCGCTATCTCGCAACATTATAACATAAACGATTATACACCCTATTTAATGTCGTTCCCCAAATGACAAAATATCAGTTATATCGTCTACTGAAACGAACCGAATCGCTGAAGGACGAACGCCACCCCATGTTCGAGCGAAACAAGTTCATGAAGTTTCTGGCTTGGTTCATGATTGCCTACTACGCAGCCATTATGATATTCCTCGGCGTGATGTTGGGCATGGGACTAAAGGGAAACTATTCGGCAGCCTACCATAGACTCGATGGCGGCTTCTTCTACCTGCTGATTATCGACTTTTGGGCGCGCTTTGCCATGCAGGAGACACCTGCGCAAAAGGTAAGGGAATACGCCCTGTTGCCCATTCGTCGTTCGTTTTTAATGAAGACCTATCTCGTGAGAGCCATGATGTCGTGGGGAAACACCTTCTGGGCATTTTTCCTTGTGCCCTTTGGCTTGGTTTCTGTCGTGCCTGTTATGGGATGGTGGGCCCTTGTTGGCTGGCTGCTGGGTTATTGGCTGTTGTTTGTGGCCAACAGCTTGGGCTATCTTTTCACGCGAGCCCTATGCATGCGTCACATGCTTTGGTTCCTGGCTCCGCTGGCCCTACATGCAGCATTAGTATGCGTTTGTGTCGTGCCAGACCACAATGTGCTTCGCGTTCCCTTTGTCCTCTTCATGCAAGGCTTTGCCACATGGAATCCCCTGTCCTTCATCACGGTATTCGCTGTTATCGCCTTCGGTTTTCTGGCAAACTATCGATTGCAAATGGGCATGCTTCACGACGAGGTGGGCAAGAAGGAAGATGTGAACATGAAGAGCGTGACGCAGTTTACTCTGCTCGACCGCTATGGAATGATGGGCGAATACCTGAAGCTTGAATTGAAACTGCGTATGCGTAACAAGCAGGTGCGCACGCAATTCTTTGTCGGGTTGGGACTCATTGTATTCTTTTCCCTGATGTCCTACTTCACTGAAGCCTATGACGCGGGATTCATGAAGTCATTCATCTGTCTCTACAACTATATGGTTCTGGGCATGATGACCCTAACGACCATCATGTGCTATGAGGGCAACTACTTCGATGGGCTGATGTCGCGTCGCGACAGCATCTACGACCTGTTGCGAGCCAAGTTCTATTTCAATTCGATGCTCCTCATCTTTCCCTTTGTCTTCCTCATGCCCCTGATGTTTATCGGAAAGATTAGCGTCTGGATGAATCTTGGCTACATGCTATTCACCATCGGAGTGCTTTATCCTTGCATGTTCCAACTGGCAGTATACAATAAGAACACCTTGCCATTGAACGTGAAGTTGGCTAACAGCAACTCTGGAACCATGATGCAGAGCATTATCTCCATCGTCGCCCTGTTCCTGCCCGTAGCCATCGAACGCCTTAGTGTGCTGTTGCTCGGGCCTGTGTGGGGCTACATTCCGCTTATTATGTTAGGGCTCATCGGACTTGCCACCCATCGAGTATGGCTTCGTAACATCTATCATCGCCTTATGTTGCGACGCTACGAGAATATGGAAGGCTTCCGTGCCTCACGAAATAGTTGAACTATAATACAGAATACATATAATATGGACATACGCATAGAGAACCTCAGAAAGACATTCGGAGAGAAAGTTGCAGTCGATGTCGAACAATATGAAGTGAAGAGTGGCGAGCTGTTGGGCCTCGTGGGAAACAACGGCGCAGGAAAGAGCACACTCTTTCGTCTGATACTTGACCTCATAAAGGCCGACACGGGCTCAGTGCACATGACTGGCGTGTATGACGGTCAGTCAACCGACATCGATGTAAGCCAGACGGAAGCCTGGAAGGATTGGACGGGGGCATTCATCGATGAGTCGTTTCTCATTGACTACCTTACGCCCGACGAGTACTTCCATTTCGTCGCACGCATCTCGGGCCTCAATGAAGAACAATTGCAGGAAGAGTTGAAGAAGTATGAGCATTTCATGGCCGGCGAAGTATCGGGGCAGAAGAAGCTCATCCGCAACCTGTCGGCAGGCAACAAGCAAAAGACGGGAATCGTTGCAGCCATGCTGCTAAGACCACAGGTGCTCATTCTCGACGAGCCTTTCAATTTCCTCGACCCCTCGTCGCAATCCGTCATCAAGCACCTGCTGACGAAATACAATCAGGAGACGGGCGCAACCATCCTCATCTCGAGCCACAACCTGAACCACACGGTCGACATCTGTCCTCGTATAGCTCTTCTGGAGAACGGCCACATCATTCGCGACATAGCCAACCACAACGGTGAGGCGCAGCAGGAACTGGAGACGTACTTCGACGTGCAGTGACGTTCCGCCAAAGTCGACGCTTTGCTTGTGCAAAAACAATGCGTCGCTACGACCCTCGCGACGTATTGTCTCGCTCGTAAGAATAGTATCACGATGCCCATCGCGAAGCAACGCGCCAGAGCGAATTATATAATAAATGTAAAACCACAACACAATGTTGGAAATAAGTTGTATCTTTGCCGATATGATGAAGACACAAACAAAGCGAAACATTCTCGCGCTGCTGATGCTTGTGGCACAGGTCGGTATAGCACCTGTCTATGCCCAGGAGCTCAAGGCAAAAGTGGTGGTGAACACGACGCAACTATCGAACACAAAGACAGAGGTATTTGACGCCCTGCGCGAAAAAGCCGAGGCATTTCTCAACGACCACCAATGGACAAACCTCCAATTCAAGGAGAACGAGCGCATAGAATGCAACTTCAACATCACCGTCAATAGTTGGGACGAGAACGAGGGACTCATCAAAAGCACCCTGCTGATGACAAGCAGCCGCCCCGTCTTCAATAGCACCTACAACACCACGCTATATAGCGTGCGCGACGGCGACTTCCAGTTTCGCTTCCAGACAACCGACCAGCTGGAGTGGAACCCTGAAAACATCGATAACAACCTCACTGCCCTACTGGCCTACTATGCCTACATGATTATCGGATACGATATGGATTCGATGGCGCCACAAGGCGGAACCTCATACCTGCAGACGGCAGAAAACATCGTCAACAACGCCCAAAACCTCGGGTTCCCTGGCTGGACATCGTTCAACGATTCGAAGAACCGCTTCGGCTTGCTCAACGACTATCTCGACGGCTCGATGGAAGACTACCGACAACTCGTATATAAATACCATCGCGAGGGTCTCGACCAAATGGCAGACAACCCCGAAGCAGGAAGGAATGCCATCACCGAGGCGCTCGGCTTGCTCGAGGCATCAAAGTCGGCACGAACCATGAGCCAGCTACCCGTACTCTTTACCGAATACAAGCGCGACGAACTGGTGAACATCTACAGCGGGCGGGGAACGTCGCAGGAACGCGAGGCTGTCTACAACATCCTCTTTGGCATCAACACCTCGCTCAGCGACTATTGGGACAAGATTCGCAAGTGAGACCATAGAAGAATAAAGAGAAAGAAAGCATGCTACGCACATTGCACATCGAAAACTATGCGCTCATCGATGAACTCGACATCACGTTCGAGAGCGGATTCTCAGTCATCACGGGTGAAACGGGCGCAGGAAAAAGTATCCTGCTGGGAGCCATCGGACTCCTCTTGGGCCAACGAGCCGACATGAAAGCCCTGAAGGCAGGAGCACAGCGATGCATCCTTGAGGCAACCTTCAACCTGTCAAACCTTGATGTCGAGCCATTCTTCACAACCCACGACCTTGACTTCGACAGCACAGAATGCATCATCCGCCGCGAACTGACTGCAACGGGCAAGTCGCGAGCCTTCATCAACGACACCCCAGCTTCGCTTTCCGACTTGAAGGAACTTGGTTCGATGCTCATCGACATACATAGCCAGCACCAAAATCTCCTGCTCGACAGGGAATATTTCCAGCTGCAGGTCCTCGACTCGTTGGCCAATGACGAGACGCTACTGGCCGAATATCAAACACGCTATAACACGTATCGCCAACTTCAGCGCGACTTCGAAGAGGCAAAGGCTAATGCTGAAAAGGACAAAGCAGAAGCCGACTATCTGACCTATCAACTGCAACAGCTCACGGAAGCCAATCTGGCAGAAGGCGAAGAAGAGGAACTCACGCAGGAACTCGATACGCTGGAACATGCCGAAGATATAAAATCGACACTCTACCAAAGCTATGCCACACTCGACAACGAAACGGGAGGCATCGTCACATTCATGCACGACGTGCAGCGACAGTTGCAATCCATAGCCGACGTGTATCCTCCGGCACGCGAACTCACGGAGCGCATGGAGAGCGCATACATCGAGGTGCGCGACATCGCACGCGAAGTGGAGAACAGCATGGAGCGCATCGAATATGACCCCGACCGACTGAATCTTGTCAACGAACGCCTTTCAACCCTGCAATCGCTAAAACAGAAGTTTCATGCCGACAGCGTTTCGCAGTTGCTTCAACAGCAGAAGGAGCTGTCGCATCGCGTGGCTCATATCGAAGGCTCTGACGAGCAGTTGAGCACCATGCAAAAGCAAATTCGCGAAGCAGAAACTCAACTCGCGAAGCTTTCTAAAGCGCTCACCTCCTCACGACAAAAGGCTGCCAAGCAATTAGAGTCGGAGATGTGTCGCAGATTAGCCCCATTGGGTATGCCCAACGTTCAGTTTATGGTCGACATGAAGCAGCAACCCGATTTCTCCGCCAGCGGTTGTGACCAGGTTGTCTATCGCTTCAGCGCCAACAAGAACGTACCGATGCAGCCCCTTTCGCAAGTGGCCAGCGGAGGTGAAATGGCTCGTTTGATGCTTGTGCTTAAAGCTATCGTCAGCGCAACCGTAAAGCTGCCCACCATCATCTTCGACGAGATTGACACAGGCGTTTCTGGGCATATTGCCGAAAAGATGGCGCAAATCATGAAAGAAATGAGCACGGGCAATCATCAGCAAGTTATTTCTATCACACACTTGCCTCAAATAGCGGCTTTGGGCGAACAACACTATCGCGTCTATAAGACCGACAGTGAAGATTCGACCACAAGCCACATCGTGCAACTGACAACCAAAGAACGTGTAGAAGAACTGGCCCACATGCTTTCGGGTAGCACTTTATCCGAGGCCGCCATTGCCAATGCCAAAGCCCTGCTGAACATTGAAGATTAAGAGCTACAAAGGAAAGAAAGTGCTTGTGGCACTCAGCGGCGGAGCCGACTCCGTTGCCCTATTGCGCGCATTGCACCAACAGGGCACTCACATCGAAGCCTTGCATTGCAACTTTCATCTTCGAGGCGAGGAGTCGAATCGCGACGAGATGTTCGTAACAAAGCTTTGCCAAAAGCTTTGCATCCCACTTCATATAAAGCATTTCGACACGCTTGCTTACAAACAGAAGCAAGGCATAAGCCTTGAGATGGCTGCACGTGAGTTGCGATACCGATGGTTTGAGGAAATGCGCCATACGCTCAATGCCGACTTCGTTGCCGTCGCACATCATCGCGATGACCAAGCCGAGACGCTGATGCTCAACTTGATCCGTGGGACTGGACTTCGAGGTTTGGCAGGCATGTTACCACAAAACAACTTCATTATTCGGCCATTACTTGAAGTCTCCAAAGACGAAATACTGAATTATCTTGAGGGAATCGAGCAAGATTATGTTACGGACAGCACCAATCTTGAACGCGATGCACAACGAAACATTCTACGTCTCGATGTTATCCCCTTGCTTAAAACAATCAACCACAACGCAGTAAAGCATCTTGCAGAGGCTGCCAAACACGTTGCTGAGGCGCTTCCCTATTACGAAAAAGGTGTTTCGCAAAGCCACGAGCTAAGTGCCACCACGCTCCATGAGGCCTTGCGCGACTGTGGCTTCAACAGTGCTCAAGAGGCTGATATCCTGCGTCAAGCCGACGGCCAGTCTGGTGCCATATATGAAAGTGCGACACATCGCCTGTTGCGCGACCGTGGGCAACTGATTCTTGAGGCAAAGTCTCAGGAAAATAATGTGCCGACGTTGCATCAAACAATTATCAATGTTGACGATGCCATTGCCTTCCTCCGCTTGCAACAGTTGACCCCAGACAGGGCGTATCTCGACGCAGATAAGGTTACTACTCCTCTCTCGTTACGACATCCGCAGGAGGGTGACCGCTTCCAGCCCTTTGGGATGACGCACGGCACAAAACTTGTCAGTGATTTCCTCACCGACTTACATCTCAACCGTTTTCAGAAAGAACAGCAATGGTTGGCATGCTCCGATAATAACATTGTTTGGATTTGCAACCAACGCCCCGACCATCGTTATAGGGTTACTGAAGCCACACGACGCATCCTTATTCTACATCTATAGTAGCCAATGGGGTCAGACGACGCACAGGACACAATCCATCAATACGTCGTGTGACTCAAACGGAATAGAATCAAAAAGCTGGAAGGGGAAGCAAATGCCCCATTTTTTTGCATTCGGAAGCATGGGAAGCAGTTTGTCATAATATCCTTTACCTCGTCCCAACCGATGGCCATCGCGGTCGAAAGCCATACCCGGCACTATGACCAAACCTATCTCGTCATATCTTTCACGAGGAAACATCTCCCCTATTGGTTCCATAATATGAAATGCTCCTTCACACAAAGAGGAGACGCCCTCATATCGACGTAATATCAGGTGGTCGTATTCAACAACGGGCAACAAGACAAGTTTACCTTCGTTTAGCGCATGTTGAAGGAGCGTCGCAAGTTGCGGTTCGTCTGCCAACGCATGATACAACAGAACGGTATTGTTTTCTTGCCACAAAGGGTGATTTATAACTTTGCGGCATATTGCTTCTGACCATTTGGGAAATTCCTCGCTATAGTCTGCCTTTAACTTTCGTATCTTATGCCGAAGTTCTGCTTTTGTCATGAGAATAGTTTGGGTTTACGCTTACGAGCATCCTCCATCGACAGCACGTCACTTTGCTTACTCTCAAACGATTGACGCAAGGAGTCTTGTTCACGTCTCAACTCGGCAAGTGCGCTTTCGCGCGTCTTTTCATTAAGGAAATGCGAAGCTTCCGGCACATTTTGGCAGGCGTCCTTGACCCATATAACAGGTCCTTCGTACACAGGGGCTATCTTCAATGCAGTGTGAAGTCGACTGGTTGTTGCGCCACCAATCATAACGGGTACATTGATACCTTCCTCACGAAGCATTGACACCACTTTAACCATTTCTTCGAGTGAGGGCGTAATAAGGCCCGAAAGACCGATTATGTCGGCTTTCGTCTCCTTTGCCTTACGAACAATGTCCTCGGGCGGTACCATCACACCCATGTCAATAATCTCGTACCCATTGCATGCCATTACTATTCCGACGATGTTTTTCCCGATATCATGGACATCACCCTTCACGGTTGCCAAAAGGACGCGGCCTGCAGCCTTCGATTCTCTCCCTCGTGAAAGATATGGCGTAAGGTATTCCACAGCACGTTTCATCGTGCGAGCCGTCTTAACGACTTGTGGAAGAAACATCTTTCCTTCGCCAAACAGTTCGCCAACGACATTCATGCCCTTCATCAGTGGCCCTTCAATAATGTCGACAGCATTAGGATAGACTTTCAAGGCTTCATTAAGATCATCTTCCAAATTGTCAGTCGTTCCGTGTTGAATAAGACTAACAAGCCTATCTTCAAGCGAGATTTGTGCAGTTGGTGTTGATTTAGGAGTAACAGGCATATCACTCACATCCATCGTGCCAGCCTTTTCTATTAGTAAGTCACGAGTTTCTGCTGATGGACGTAAAATAACATCTTCAAGAATGCTAAGCAAGTCAGAAGGAATGTCGGCATACATGACCTTTGTGGCGGGATTCATGATTGCCATGTCCATGCCCTTCTGTCGGGCATGATAGAGGAATACGGCATGCATTGCCTCACGTAAATAATTATTCCCGCGAAACGAGAAGGAGAGATTACTTATGCCTCCACTAATATGTACTAAGGGCATATGTCGTCTAATCCATTCTACCGTGCGAATAAAGTCGATTGCATAGTTATCATGCTCTGGTATTCCTGTACAGATTGCTAATACATTAGGGTCAAATATAATGTCGCTTGGCGGGAAGCCAACCTCTTCCGTAAGCAGCTGATAGGCACGTTGACAAACTTCAACACGACGCTCAAAGGTCGTGGCTTGCCCTTCTTCATCAAAGAGCATAACTACCACTGCTGCACCAAATCGCCGGAGTTCCCTTGCATGACTTAGGAATGTATCTTCTCCCTCCTTTAGGGAAATACTATTGACGATAGTTTTTCCTTGCAAGCAACTCAAACCTGCAAGTATAACCTGCCAATCGGATGAATCAATCATGACGGGCACGCGGGCAATGTCGGGGTCGCTACTAAGGAGATTTAGGAAAGATGTCATTTCCTTACGTGCATCCAACAGACCGTCATCCATATTGATATCAATGACCATCGCACCTGCCTCGACCTGTTGTCGGGCGATAGATAAGGCTTCGTCGTAGTTCCCTTCCTTAATCAAACGAAGAAACTTACGACTTCCGGCTACGTTACATCGTTCACCCACATTGATAAAGCCGACTTCTGGCGTTAGCTCCAATTCCTCGAGACCACTGAGCAGTAAGTTTTTCGAAGGTAAAGCTGGTACATGAGGTATACCATGTGTTAGTTTCGATAGTGCACGGATGTGTTCTGGCGTAGTGCCACAACATCCACCTATAATATTAACCAGGCCTTCCTCAACAAAGGGACGCATCTCGTCGAGCATCATTTCCGGCGTCTGTTCGTATTCGCCAAAACCATTGGGAAGCCCTGCATTAGGGTATGCACTGACATAAAACGGAGAACGAGTGGCAAGCAAACGCAGGTTTGGCAACATGTCTTTTGCGCCAAAAGAACAATTAAGACCAACACTGATTATTGGAGCATGTGAGACGGACGCAAGGAAAGCCTCGATTGTTTGGCCAGTGAGTATGCGGCCAGACTTGTCGCTAATTGTAATACTTAGCATCAGGGGTACACGACGGCCTACACGCTTCATCGCTTCCTCAGCAGCATATATTCCCGCTTTTGCATTCAGCGTATCGAAGATAGTTTCCATCAGGATGGCATCAACTCCACATTCCACAAGTGTCAACATCTGTTCGGCATAAGCATCAGCTAATTCCTTAAAGGTGATGGCGCGCGATGCTGGATTATTCACGTCAGGGCTGATAGTGCAAGACTTATTCGTGGGCCCGATGGAACCTACTACAAAGCGAGGCTTGTCGGGTGTCGAAAAATTATCTGCTGCTTCGCGGGCTATGCGAACTGCTGCCTGGTTTATTTCGCGAACTTTCGCCTGAGCATTGTAATCCGTTAGGGAAATACTTTGCGCATTAAATGTGTTTGTAGTAATAATGTCAGCACCAGCACGAAGATACTGCTCATGAATATCAAGTATGAGACTGGGATTGTTTAGATTAAGCAGGTCGCTTAGCCCCAAACCCCGTGGAATCATTGTTCCCATGGCACCATCAAGGAGCAGGATTCTTTTTCTTAGTTCTTCTTCCAACAATCTTCTCATACCTTATGTCTTTTTATCGTAAACTAATACCTTAAGTTCTTTACGCGTTGGGCTATTTGTTTTCTATCTTCTTTTTCCTTCAGCGTCTCACGTTTGTCATATTCCTTCTTACCTCGGGCTACGCTGATATCGAGTTTTGCACGTCCATTCTCATCGATATATAGTAATGTGGGTACAATGCTAAAGCCTGGTGCCTTGACAGCCGATGCAAGTTTTCGAATCTCACGTCGATTCAATAACAGCTTCCTATCGCGACGTTCCACATGATTGTTGTATGAGCCGTGTTCGTATTGTGCGATATACATATTCTTTACCCAAACCTCTCCATTGATAATCAAGCAGTAGGTGTCGACAAGACTTGCCTTGCCCAAGCGTATGCTTTTTATCTCTGTACCTGTAAGGACTATGCCGGCCGTGTAGCCGTCGAGCAAGAGAAAGTCGAATGCGGCCCTCTTGTTCTTTATATTTATCTTGCTTACAAATGTTTTCTTTTCTGCCATTATAAAACACTTATTTCTCAACCTCGACAAAATTATTGAGGTTCTCATCGACGTAGTGAGCTACAATCTCCGTCACGTCTTCTTCCATCTCAATAAAACTATCATCCAATTCATCAAACGCTTCGAACTGTTCGTAAAGAGCCATAAACTCCTCATCAGAGCAGTCTTTGGTTAACTCCGATGCATGCATCTCGTAAAGTTTACGACCTTCATATATCAACTTGCTGAATTCGCGGGCTCCCCATAGGCGCATAGCCTTAGCAAAGGGATTAAGGAAGATGAATGGGCCATAGCCATTATGGATAAGCTGAATGAATCCCCCTTCCATTACCTCCTGTCTAACAGTTTGATAAGCCAGGAGCGTAATCTGATCAGCATTAAGAAGAGGCATCGTCTCTGCCGTTAACTCTCCTCCAATGGCGTCAGTTGTTCGCTGAACTAACAAATCAACAAATGCTCCGCAACCTTGTGCGGCAGCCTCCTGAATATCTTTCTCCTTGATACAAATCTTCATACGTCCGACAAAGGTAGTGTAAAGCGAGCTAAAAAACAAACGATGTGTCGTTTTTCGATTATTCGTGCCAAACGAAATCCACGAAGAAAGGAAGGTGGTCGCTGACACCACCACTGTAAACCGTGCCTAAATATGTGCGTCGAGGGTACCATGTGCCGTCTGCAACATAGCGCCTAATCCATTCAGGCGAATAAAGCGTTGGCTCACTTGTAACCTTATCTAACAATGATGAGCTTACCAGCATGTGGTCAATCCAGCTCCAGTTCCCTTGAAATCGATAAGTACCGCTCATAGGTCGACGGCTATCGGGAGTAAGTGGAATAAGAGACTTATCCTTCGTAAGTTGTCTGAGTGACGAAAGCGTGGAGTTAAAGTCACCCATAACCAACAGATTACAATGTGGCGAAAGGTTGAATACTGAATCGCATAACTGTTTCAGGCATTCGGTGGCCAATTTCCTGTTGCGCTTACTTTCGCGATTAGCCCCTGCCCTACTGGGCAAGTGACAGATAATAACATGCAGCGTGTCGCCCGTTGGTACGCGCCCCCAAGCATGAAGCAAGTCGCGTGTTGGGCGCAATCCGAATTGCTCAGATGGGATGCGTCTTGATTCATAGCCCATGAGTCGGAAGTCAAAAGGTTGATACATTAGGGCCACATCAATGCCGCGCTTATCAGGACTATCTGTCATTACATATTTATATCCTAATGCGTGCAGATTGCCTCGTCGGCATAACGATATCATCACACTATCATTCTCAACCTCCTGCAGTGCGATAAGAGAGGGAGGCCTATCGTTTCCTATCCCCATAACAATACGTCCGACATCCTCCACCTTGCGCCAATAGCGTCCCCATGTCCACTGCCGTTCGCTTTCGGGCAGAAATTCCTCGTCCTCCTTCAATGTATCATGTCGTGCATCAAACAGATTCTCGACATTCCACGTGACAACACGGAATCTATGTTGCGCCATTACAGGCAACGACAGGCATATGGACAACAGAAATAGCAAACGCTTCATAAGCGGAAAATGCCAGAGAACTTATAATACTGTGAAACGTGCAAAACGTAACAGCAATTGCTTTTGTCCAGCGTTCTCGAATTCAACAACGGCTTTTGTGTCGAGCCCTATGCCCTCAATCGCCGTCACAACACCTCTGCCAAAACGACTATGCTCAATTCGACTACCCACTTGAAGTTCTCCAGCTTCGCTTTGCAGAGGCGTTTTTGCAGTATAGTCCGACTGATAGGAGCGAACGGGACGAAGCGAGGCATTGGGCGTTTTAGCGACTGGCTCATTTTCAGCTTTGCGTTGAGAACTAAAATCCCCTAATGACGTTGATTTATTTAGAGTTTGAGGCGAAGCTGACGTTGAACCTGAGAACAGGCTTCCGCCAAGCGGTTGAGGCTTGGAGAGGAACTGTTTGTCTATTTCGCGAATAAAACGACTGCACTGATTATTCTCAAACTTCCCAAAGCGCATACGCGAGTGGCTCCACGTCAGGAAAAGACGGCTGGCAGCACGCGTAATGGCCACATAGAACAGACGACGTTCTTCCTCAATATTACCCTCTTCGACAGCCATCTCCGACGGGAAGAGATTCTCCTCCATCCCCACAATAAACACAACCGGGAACTCAAGTCCCTTGGCTGCATGAATGGTCATTAGCGTAATGCGAGGTTGGTTGCCTGCTTCATCCTTATCCTGATCTGTTAGAAGAACTATGTTTTGAAGGTATTCGGTGAGCAGAACAGATTGCCCCTCTTCTTTATTATCAGAAACACTTGCCGATATGTCGTCAATCAATGTTTGGAGGTTCTCCTGCCGCTCGCGATCCTCTGGTTCGCGGCCAGCATTTATCTCAGCTACCAATCCCGACTCACGCAACATACGTATGGCTAATGTGTCAGCTTGTTCTGTGGAAACCAAGTCGTGGTACGACATAATGAATTGTGCAAACTGTTGCAACTTTGCCTGCGTGGGTTTGTTAACCGAAAGACTAAATGAAGACGGGTCGCTAATAACTTGAAATGGTGAAATTGCATTATCAATAGCAACCTGATAAACACGGTCAAGTGTCGTCTTGCCAATGCCTCGGCTCGGATAATTGATAACACGACGCAATGCCTCCTCGTCCATTGGATTAACGGCCAGTCGCAGATATGCTACTGCATCCTTTACCTCCTTGCGCTGATAGAACGAAAGGCCTCCATAGATTCGATAGGGAAAGCGTCGCCGTTTGAATTCGTCCTCAAAGCTTTTGCTCTGGCTATTTGTGCGATACAGAATGGTAATATCTCCAAAACCATATTGGCCATTATGTGTGAGGTCATAAATCTTGCGAGAAACAATTGCAGCCTCTTCCTTATCGCTATATGCCTCACAAAGCTCTATTTTGTCGCCCTCCGCTCTTTCACTGAATACATCCTTATGAATTTGTCGGCGGTTGTTATGGATGACGCTATTGGCCGCACCAACGATAGTTTGTGTCGAACGATAGTTTTGTTCAAGTTTGAAGAGCCGGGCTCCTTGATAAGATTTCTGGAAGTTGAGAATATTATCAATGCGCGCGCCTCGGAAACTGTAGATACTCTGGGCATCATCGCCAACAACGGAGACGCGCTGCCTGTGTTCTGTCAGCAACCACACAATCTGGTGTTGGGCATAGTTCGTATCTTGATACTCGTCGACGAGAACAAACTGAAAGCGTTCTTCATACTTCTGTCGAATATCGGGGCGCTCGCTTAGCAAGACATAGGTATAAAGCAAAAGGTCGTCGAAATCCATCGCATCAGACTGATGGAGGCGTTGCTGATAGGTGGCATAAATTTCGTGGACGCGTGACATGCGCGATGCCTGGTCGCGTCGCATGAACTGATAGTCACGCGCGTATTGCGTTGGGCGGATGAGCTCGTTCTTTGCTTCGCTTATGCGATTCGCAACGATTCCTGGACGATATTGCTTCTCGTCGAGCCCCATTTCCTTAATGATGTTCTTAATGAGGCTGGCGGAGTCGCGATCGTCATATATGGTAAAGTGTGACGAAAAGCCTATCGCATCACTCTCATAGCGCAGGATGCGATAGAAGATACTGTGAAATGTTCCCATCCAAAGCATCGATGCTTCGTGCTCGCCAACCAGACGCCCTATGCGCTCACGCATTTCGCGAGCGGCCTTATTCGTGAAGGTAAGAGCAAGGATGTTCCAAGGCTCGATGCCTTGTTGCATGAGGTAAGCAATCTTATAGGTGAGCACACGCGTCTTACCAGAACCCGCGCCCGCAATAACAAGCGAGGGAGCATCAATGCACTGAACGGCCTCCAGCTGAGCGGGATTCAATGCTTTTACTATCTCCTCATATTGAGGGGCTTGTTGCGACGTATTATTCGTCATCGGGCTGTAGGGATTCGAGGTCGAGGATGTGGAGTTGCAGGGCA
>CALZQV010000047.1 GCA_945828295.1 uncultured Prevotellaceae bacterium
AGATAGAGTCTGGTAGATATCCACGACCTTCGTATTACGGATATCTGGGCAGTTCTCCTTGAAAGTAATTCCCAGAATCAGAATCTTTGCATCCTTTACCATAATGCCCTTCTTGTTCATGCACTTAATGGTTTGATTCGCCACATATGCCCCCATGCCGTCGTTCAACCGGCGGGCATTACTCATAACACGCGGAAGCACACCATAGACTTGGGCTTTCTGTATCAAATAATATGGGTCAACACTTATACAATGACCTCCTACTAACCCGGGACTCAGTTTAATGAAGTTCCACTTACTGGAGGCTGCCTCAATAACATCGTGAGTATCAATACCCATTGCATTGAAGATTTTTGCCAACTCGTTCATGAAGGCAATGTTCACGTCGCGCTGACTATTCTCTATAATTTTAGATGCTTCAGCAACCTTAATACTCGGAGCCTTGTGAGTACCATTGACCAGCACGGAATTGTAAACACCATCTACGAGGTCTGCAATCTCTGGAGTTGAGCCGGAGGTTACTTTCTTGATTTTTTCTACTGTATGGGTCTTATCCCCCGGATTTATGCGCTCTGGACTATAACCCGCAAAGAAATCGACATTGAACTTCAAACCACTTACCTTCTCAACAACAGGCAGACATTCTTCCTCGGTTACGCCAGGGTAAACGGTTGATTCATAAACCACAACATCACCTTTGCTTATAACCGAACCTACTGTCTCGCTGGCTATCCAAAGAGGTTTCAGATCGGGGCGGTTATTTTCATCAACAGGAGTTGGAACAGCCACTACATAGAAGTTGCACTTTCGCAATTCCTCCAAGTCTGTTGTGCACTTGAAACCGTACTTATTGATGGCTTCTTGCAGCAGTTCATCACTAACCTCCATAGTAGAGTCGTGTCCACCCATCAGGGCATCCACTCGTTTTTGGTTCATATCAAAACCTATGGTTTCATATTTCGTCGAAAACAAACGAGCCAGAGGGAGTCCCACATAACCCAAACCTATAACGCCAATTATGATCTTATCCATATATCTTAAATTATTTCTTTATAAAAGTCAAATGAAAATGGAGTCGCCCGTCCAATACGTATCAAATAGTCCTCTAACTGCTCCGGCGCAAGGGTCTGACACCTGAGCGCATCCAGGCATTCTACAGTATGCTGTTGCGGATGGTAAGTGGGAATGATGACACTTACGCTCACATCATGGTTTCTTATCTCAGAATAAATCTCTTCCATAGCATTCCATTATTGCTTTCAACTGTTCGTCGTTCTTGCCGCCTAACATGTTTGATTGGAAAAGACCCACATTATCCTGATTATAGACTGGCAATTTCTCTCCATTCTCAAGAATGACAATCTTCCTGCCCGCGAGGCGCGCCATGGCATTTAGCCAAATATCATCGGCTATGGGGCACACCTCCCGTGCTTTCTCGATGTCCGTCAGTTCAGCAGGAAGCCACGACGGCTTGAACAGTGTACCGCCACCAGAGCCGAAGAACAAATCGGAGCTCTCGTTGTAGCGGAACTCAAAAGGCCACTCGATATATGGTTTCAGGCTTCCGTCGTCGTTGCGCCTTACATGGCGGCCATAATTACAGATTACCACATCGGGGTTCTTCTGATGCTCCTCCATGACACGCTCTATGAGACGGGTATCATAGTATATGTCATCATCAATGAGGAAAACAAGTGCGTCGGGTTCTTCCCGGGCTATGTAGAAATACTTTTTATGTGAACGTATGTCGCCCTCCACCATACGGATTTCAAACCATTTCCCTTGTCGCTGCCGAAGCGACTGGGGAATACTGTCAGAATCCGGGAACTGCTCTTTCGAAAGCCACAAGATAATTTTGTCAGGAAGACATGTCTGACGACGCATACACTCAACCACCTGCCACACATTTCCTATGCGAGCAGGAAACGACGTGAAGGATACCACAATCGGAGCGTGTGATTTTGGATCCGCCGAATTGGTCTTTGCCAAATAGCGTGGCAGGACCATCCGCGCACCATATCGCACAGCAACACGGAAGGGCGTCAGCACCCTCTTGTGGACCATTGGGTAGTTATGAAGCGGAGCATATAATTTGACAAAGAAATCCAATACATTCATATCCGAGCCTATTTTGGAATGACGCGATTATAGCGCGAATCAACATATACGTAAACAGACGCCAAGAACATCCAGGTTGTGGCTTTCATCAAGTAGTTGCTGTCGATGATGCCGGCAAACAACATAGCCGCCATGCAGAACATCAGCATATTGCGGTTGAAGGGCTCTCCCTGACGCAGGCCAATGCGAACGATGCGGAAAACCATACCCAAGAAGCCGAGGGCAACGAAGAGGCCGAAGCAAACCAGCACTTCAAGAAAGAGGTTATGGGGAGCAGGGACCTCGACGTGATAAACCGCCTCCATGATTGGCCCGTAATTGCCAATGCCAATTCCTAAGCCATAGCTGTCCAGAAACGCCTGAAAGCCCATGACCAGGTTCTCGGCGCGGCCATCGTCGCCCAGTCCCACCATAGATACTTTCTCTACAATCAGGATGAAAAGTTCACCAAGGAAATACACCAGTGCGCCAATTGCCAACACAAGAACCGTAATCAGCAGATAGCGGTTTCGGCCAAACTTATAGTAGGCGTAGACATACGTTCCGAGCATGATGACCAGACACAGCATGGCTCCGCGCGATGCATTGGCGATAATAATCAGCGAAGTAAATCCCATAACTACCATACCAAGCAGCTGTTCCCATTTTCCACGAGGGTACAAATTGCACATGAACAAGCTGGGAAGTGCCCAACAAAGCACGGTATTGTAGCTATTCAGGTTACCGAAGGTGACAGAGGCAAACGGACGCTCGATGTGGACGCCGTTAACATACATCGTGTTGCCGCTATCCTGAAACGACATGCCCAGGTGGAAGTCAGTCAGGAACTCGTATATTGCCACAGGGATGGTAGACACCATGAAAGCCAACCAGCCGTATTTTATGGCTTGCTGGGGATACTTGGCCTTGTTGGCGGCCCACAGGACTTCGAAAAATCCTAAAATATGAATCGCAAGATAGATTACATTCTTGAAACTCTCTATTTCATCATCCGCCTTGAAGAAGAATGCCAACGCCCAAAGGAACCAGAAGGCGAGGAAGAAACATTCGTATCGATAATAATACAGGCTCTTATGGGGACGATTAAACACGTCTGCAACCACAAACGGGGAAAGGGCAATAATGAACAGCCTCACGGGTTGTGCTCCGTTACCTATCAGTCCGAAGGCAAGCAGTGCCATCAGGGCAAAGAGGATGAGGTCGTATATGTAGCTACCTTGTTTCATTTGCGACAGATTCTGTTAATGCACAACTGACGAATTTCCCGATATTCCGGCAAACCCATTACGGCATAGATAATGACGTAGAGCACCACGGCCAAGGCTATCTGTATCAACATCATGGGCAGATAGTGCAAATCCGTGAGCGTCAGCGACCAAACGGCAAACGACACACCCATCGAAACCACGTACATCGGGAGAAGGTCCTTCACCTCTTGCCACGTGCCGTACCCCGTGAGCGAATATGAATACCAGCCGTTGATGAAGAATTCAATGTAGTAATAGGCCACTGCCGCCCATATCATAAACTGCATTTCAAAGAAGAAGCCCACGGCAATGACGGGGATAAAGAGAAACTTCTTGATGATTTCCAGTTTCAGGAAACGGTCGCTCCTCTTCTTTACGTTCAGGATGTTGAGGTTGAGCTGCTGCAGGGGATATATGGCTGCGTAGAGACTCATAATCTGCAACAGATATACCGAGGGGAGCCATTTCTCGCCAATTAGCGTCACGATGAGCGGCTTGGCAATGGCGGCAAGTCCGAAAACGGCAGCAAAGGAGAACATACCGATATAGCGCGCCAACTTGCGGTAGGCGTTTCGCAGCATCTCGGCGTTGTCTTGCACCTGGCTCAGGGAAGACAGCGACACCTTCTGCACAATCTGTCCGAAATTGTTGCTGAAAATCATATTGAATTGGTCGGCGCGGTTGTAAAGACCCAAGTCATAGGCCGTATACATCTTTCCGATGACCGCTAGGAACATGTCCTTATATAGCGAGTTTATGACGTTGGCAGCGAGCAGTTTCGCACCGAAGCCAAAGAGTTCCTTGAAACTTTTAGTCGAAAAACGGAGGGCCGGAAGCCAATGGTTTGCCACCCACAAGCCCACCATCATAATGAACTGGCGGGATATCTGCTGGAAGGCAAGGGCCCAAACGCCCCATCCCCGATAAGCAGCGGTGATGCCAATGACACCACTTGTTACAGAACTGATGAGAGAGACAAAAGCTTGTGACTTGAAGTCGAGCCGCTTGACCAATATGGTCTTTTGTATCAGGCTGCCGGCATTAAACAACAAGATGACACTCATCACCGGCAGCACTTCGGCAAGCAACGGCTGGTTAAAGAATGTCGCAATAGAGCTGGCTGTCAGACACAGCAAGGTTATCAGGACAAGGGAAACCAGTACGTTGACATGGAAAACCGTGTTATAGTCATCCCTGCTTGCGTCTGACTTGCGTATGAGGGCAGTGGCAAAGCCTCCGTCGATGATAACGACCGACAGGTTGATGAAGATGGTGATGATTCCGATGATACCGAACTCGGTGGGCGAGAGTTTGTTGGCGAGTACAAGTCCGACAAGGAAGGTAATGCCAGAGTTTGCGAGATTATCCAGCAATCCCCATTTCATTCCGTTGAATGTCTTGTATCTCAGGGAACCCTCACTCATCTTGTGTCTTTACAGAACCAAAGCACCTGGTATATCCTTATTATTTTATGTCGTCCTTAATTATGAGGTACGACTTGATCGTGGTTACCAGAATTAGCATGCCGAGGACAAACATCATGCGCTTGGGCCCTGCAGGCTTAATGGGCACCGTGGCACTCTTCAGCGTAGTGAAGGCCGGGGTCTTCTCCTGAAGTTTCACTTTGGTAGCCTGTAGCTGAGTCTCCAGCGCAGTGAGGGAATTTTGTTTCAGGGCCAGCTCGTTCTCCAATTTGTCGCGCTCACTCTGATAACGCTGCAGGATGACATTCTGATGGGCATCGCAATATGCGCTGTAGGCTCTCATCGCCCTGTCATATTCCAATGCCACGCTGTCGCACATCTTCTGGTAGTGCGCCACGTCTTCCTTAGTCTTGCTTGTTCTGTATCGGATGATGAAGTCTTGCAAATGACGCTTCAGGCTGTCGGTCATCGTAGCGCAGACAAGGGGGTCTTGGTCAATCATTTTAATGGTGACTACGGTCGTCTTCTTGTCCACCGAGCAACTGATGTTGTCCATAATGGTTTGCATCAGCATGTAGTCCTTTCGGTTCATCCTGAAGGGGTCTACCTGAGTAGCGCCTTCTGCCCGCGGCGTCTCGTCCTCATCTTCGATATAGCCCTTCAAGGTTTTCATTGCCAGGCGGAAAGGCTTGGTCAGCAGGTTCTCCTTTTGGTGCGACTTCATGTAGTCGAAATAGGTTGTCGTGAGTTTGCCATCCTTCGTGGTCACCTTCACATTGTAGAGTCCGACGATGAACTCGGGACTTCGGAAGAGGTCGGGATAGAGTTCGGGGTAGATGGCATCCTGCCCACCGAGGCCGCCGATATTGAAGCCGAAGGAAGAGGCTATCGACGAAAGTCCGCCGCCAGTTTCCCCACTCTGTTCCGGCGCCAACATCACATCGCTCTTATAGTATCTGGGCTGTGGCAGAATCCAGATGCAAGACAGGACGAATGTACATATCCAAATCTTGTAGAATTTCCTTTTGTTATTCCACAGCTTACGCACAATCTTGGCTAAATCCAAAGTCTGCTGCTCTTTATTCTCTTCCATATCAATTCTTCTTCAGGATGCTTATCAATGCAACTACAACACTGGCCAACGATGCTGCTCCGCTGGATAATGCAACCACCTCGCCGGTTGACATTCTGTTGCGTTGCTTCTTGGTCGGCACGACAATTTCGCATCCGGGCTGGATGTTCTTACTGCTAAAGCGATTGATCTTCTCGGCCGCACCGTTCATGTAAATGGCATAGGTACCCTTGCTGCGCGCGCGGTTGCCATAGCCTCCGGCACGACGGATGTAGTACTTCAGTTTCTTGCCGGGCATGTAACCCATCGAGGTGGGATAGATAACCTCGCCGCTGACCTTGACGGTGTTGGAGAACTGCGGAATCACCAGCAGGTCGCCCTCGCGCATTATGACATCAGCAACTCCGCCCGGATTCTTTATGGCCTCCTCAAGGTTGATAGACATGGGATAGGTGTCGCCAAGGTCTAACTTCAGGCTCATCAGTGAGTCAGCTTGCGCCATGTTGTATTGTTTTTCACTCTGCATGGCCTCCTCGTACATCTGTATCTGGGCGGCACGCAACGAGTTCTCGCGCTGTATCTTTTCCTCCTCCGTCATCATGCGGGTCAGGCGGGCGCCTTTGGCATGGGCCAGGGAGCTCAGTCCACCGGCGGCCTTCACGAGGTCGGAAAGACGGTAGTTCTTGCTGCTCATGGCATAGTCTCCCTCAAAGTTGATACATCCCTCAACGCGGACCGTCTTCTGTTCGGAGTATGTCGGGCTCTTTCGAACGACAACGATATCAAAGGGTTGCAGGGTAACATCCGTATCACCCGTACGGAGCCCATCATTCAGCGCCACACTGAATACCTCAGAGAGTTCTTCACTGGCCTCGGTGGCATTGATGTCATGAATGCGGCGGTAGACGTCGACCTTGGCCATTGAAGCTGCCGGAGTAAGTCCGCCTGCCATCAGGATGAGGTCTTCGACGGAGGTGTTTTCGGCATACTGATAGTCGCCAGGATATAGCACCTCACCACGAATACTCAGTACACGTTCACCCTTCATATCGATGGTGCTGGGTATGAACAGTACATCGCCCTTGCGCAGGGGGATGTCGGCAACGGTGCCGTTGAGGATACCGTCAACGTCGACAGACACCATCTCGAGCGTGAGGTCGTCCTTTTCGCGATGCATGACGGCTCGGCTCTGGAAGGCATCTTCGCGCAGTCCCTCGGCCACCTTCAGCAATCCGCGCACAGTCTGCACCTCGCCTCCCAGTTCAAACTGTCCGGGGTGCATGACTGCTCCTCGCACCTCTACCATGTTGCTAAAGCGCGGGATAACGCTATCGACGAAAAGCGAGTCGCCGTCCATGAGGGTGAACGATGACATCTGGAACTCATCGACCGTGTGCATACTATATTCATTGCCGGCCTTACGGGTCAGGCGTACATTCTTCGTATAGGCATCACCCGTGAAGCCGCCGGCGTCGCGAATCACCTGCTGAACGCTCTCCGTACGCTTCATCTCATAGTACATGGGGCGCTTTACCTTACCGCGCACACAAACCAATGCCTCATAGGCATCAACCGTGATAACATCGTTGTCTTGGAGTCGCACGTCACCCTTGGTATTGCCATTGAGCAGATAGTCATAGACGTCGATGGTGGCTATTTGGCGGCCTTGGCGATAGACCTTGATGTTACGCAGGGTACCGATGTCACTGATGCCGCCGGCAGCATAGAGTGCATTGAAGGCGCTCGAGAGGCCAGAGAGCGTGTAGGTGCCGGGCATTCGGACCTCACCTACCACTTGCACCTGGATGGAACGAGTTTCACCCACGGCAAGGTTAATACTGCTACCTGAGTAGAATCGGCCAAGGGTGGAGCGCACCGTGCTGGTGGCCTGACTGACGCTGAGCCCGCCAAGTTTGATGGGTCCCACGCCTTCAATGACAATGTATCCGTCGGGCGAGATGACTCCCTCGAAGGTGGCCTGGCTGGCGCCCCACACGTCAATGATGACGTTGTCGCCTGCCCCCAGACGGTAGTTGGTCGGAGTGGCCATGTTCTGGTTGGGTTCGAATGTCAGGTATTCATTATTAAATATATTGCGGCCGAACACCTGGTCCTCGGGGTTCTCCTCGGTGTCAAACATGTTCTGATAGTAAGCAAGCGAGTCGATGTCCATGAATCCAATCTCCTCGTTCAGCACGTTCTCGCGATCCTTCTGCGTCATGAAGCGACGTTCGTTGACGGAACGTTGCGAACGAACCATGTAACCATTCTTCTGGCGCATTTCATCCTCGGCCTTTTCCTTGTTGGTGCGCAGGCGGTTCGTCGACTGCTTAGCGTTCTTACCCGTTAGGTCCGAAGCCCCGAACTGCGTCTGTTCTGCCTCGTACTTCTTGCGGATGCGACGCAGCTGTTCGGGCGTGACGCCCTTCTTCAGCAGTTTCTGCACGATGGTTTGCTGATTCGATCCGTTCGACTGTTCTTTCTGCACGAACTGGATGACCTGTTCATCGGTCATCGTTTGGCTAAATGCACACGTGGCACTCAACAAGAGCGCCATCATCAATATGTATCTTCGCATGGGGTTAGATTTTCTTTCCATATCCTATGAGCCTTACGGTTGTGAATATTATTTTCAGATCGAGCCAGAGGCTTCGTTTCTGCAGATACTCCAAGTCCATCTGCAAGCGGATGAGCATCTTCTCCATCGTGTCGGTGTAGCCATTGTAGATGGTGGCCATGGATGTGATGCCAGGCCGTATCTGGTAGAGTTGCTCGTAGTCGGAGTTTTCCTTCATAATCTGGTCAATGAAGTGCTGGCGTTCGGGACGGTAGCCCACAAACGACATGTCGCCCACCAACACGTTCCACAGCTGGGGCATCTCGTCGAGGTGGTGCTCACGTAGATAGCGCCCTACGGGGGTCAAGCGATTATCCGACTTCTCTGCCAGTTGGGGCACGCCATCCTGCTCGGCATCCAAGCGCATGGTGCGAAACTTCAGGATGTGGAACGGGCGACCATGCAACCCTATGCGCTCTTGGCGAAAGATGACGGGCCCGTCGCCCTGCCGGCGCAGGCGGATGTAGACGTAAAGTATAGCCGGAGACAATATTATCAGCCCCAGCAGGGATGCAACGATGTCGAACGCCCGCTTGATGCCGCGCTCGACACAGTTCATTCCGTCAACGAACTTATATTCAGAAGGTTTCACTCGTGTTGCTTATTTTCGTTTTCTATTTCTATTCGCTCTTTATTATATATATAACACACAAACGGCCGATTTATTGTCATTACGGGCACTTTTTTTCGAGGTTTACTTGCAGAGGCTATGGAAATGTTGTACTTTTGCAGCATCTTATCACTGGGGTCGACATGGATTTGACAGCAGGATGAGGTGCTCGGTAAGCACGCAGAGAGTTGGCAGCCGCTCTCTTTAATCAATGACCGTCAAACAATTAACTGGCGAAAGAAACTACGCTCTCGCTGCCTGATTGAAGTATAGTAGATCGTTGGCTTAATTGCGGCACCAGGTGCTGCAACGAGATGTCACCCGGAGGCTAACGCCCCGAAGCGCTTCGACACGGTGGCACAGCAAAATCGGGGATAGTCGTTGGCGGCCTCGCACTGGCGATGAAGTTTTAGAGGATAAGGCGACGGTTGGTGGCTTGGGTCTTGCCGCCGCACGAAAATCAAGACCAAGATAAGCGTGTAGAAAGCTCAGGACTTCCCTGTTTGGACGAGGGTTCAATCCCCTCCGGCTCCACAACTTACGCCGATGGGAGGCCATTCCGTTGCAACACGAACGGCAAGGCCAAGCACAATCCCCTCCGGCTCCATCTTTTAACAATTATATTATGAAAGAGTTGTCCTTGAAGTACGGGTGCAACCCCAACCAAAAGCCCTCACGTATCTACATGGAAGAGGGCGAGTTACCCATCGAAGTGCTTAACGGCCGCCCCGGCTACATCAACCTGCTCGACGCCTTTAACTCGTGGCAATTGGTTCGCGAGCTGAAAGCCGCCACAGGTCTGCCTGCCGCCGCATCGTTCAAGCACGTCAGCCCTGCCGGAGCAGCAGTCGGGCTGCCCCTGAGCGACACGCTGCGCAAGATATACTTCGTTGACGACGCTCCCCTGCCCCTCACGCCCATAGCCTCGGCCTATGCCCGAGCCCGCGGTGCCGACCGAATGTCCTCCTACGGCGACTTCATCGCCCTGAGCGACACCTGCGACGAGTCGACAGCCCGCCTCATCAACCGTGAGGTGAGCGACGGCATCATTGCCCCCGACTACACACCCGAGGCGCTCGAGGTACTGCGCCAGAAGCGCAAGGGCACCTATTGTGTCATCAAGATTGACCCTGCCTACCGCCCTGCCCCCGTCGAGCGGAAACAGGTATTCGGCATCACCTTCGAACAGGGCCGCAACGAGATTGACCTTGCCGACCCCGCACTCTTCGAGAACATCCCCACCCAGAACAAACAATTCACGCCCGAGGCACGTCGCGACCTGATGATTGCCCTCATCACCCTGAAATATACCCAGTCTAACTCGGTATGCTACGTCAAGGACGGACAGGCCATTGGCATCGGTGCAGGCCAGCAGAGCCGCATCCACTGCACCCGACTGGCTGGACAGAAAGCCGACCTGTGGTGGCTGCGTCAGCATCCTCGTGTGATGGCTTTGCCCTTTGTGCCCGGCATCCGCCGCGCCGACCGCGACAACACCATTGACATCTACCTCGGCCCCGAGTGTGACGACGTACTGCGCGACGGCGAGTGGCAACGCTTCTTCACCGAACAGCCGAAGCCCCTCACCGACGAGGAAAAGCGCCAGTGGCTCGACCAGAACACCGACGTATGCCTGGGCTCCGACGCCTTCTTCCCCTTCGGCGACAACATCGAGCGAGCCCACAAGAGCGGCGTGCGCTACGTAGCACAAGCCGGTGGCTCGGTGCGCGACGACCACGTCATTGCAACCTGCGACAAGTACGGCATCGCCATGACGTTTACTGGCGTGCGCCTCTTCCACCATTAATTCAGACGCAAGCTTATGAACAAATTCTCAGGCGACGACATCGAAGAGGTAATCCTCAACGGCATTACCTTCCGCGGAGGCCCCAAAAAGGAGAGCGCACCATCCGACGGGAAAGTGCGCTCTAAAGCTAAGAAGAAACAGTACGTCACGGGGGCCCACGGCAGTGGTTCTGCCAAGAAGAAGGCCGACATCCGTAAGGCCCGCGCCAACCGCCACAAGTAGGGTCAGCAAGTCCCTTTAGCCCTCATGTTACTTCTGCTGGGCAAGTTGCTTAAAGCAGAACGTGTCAAAAACATCACCAGCCGTTACGGATATGGTGATGTTTCTTTTTTGGGCGCTTTCGTTGGCCTTGAAGTCAAGGGTCAGTTTGTTTCCCTGAATCTGGGCGCTAAACTGTTCGCAATCCAGCTGGTAGATATCTTTGCCATCCCACTCTATGTACTTTCCGTCTACCTGTATGTCAGAGAACCAGAAACCCGCGTAGTTTCGGCAGACAACGGAAAAAGTGCTTCCGCTACTGGGAACATTATATACGCCATCTTTTGCATTGGCTATGGGTGTCACCACCTTCCATTTCATGGGATCCCATTCTCCGACTTTTGACTCACTCGTGCAGGCCGTAAGGCAAAGCGCAACGGCGCATAGCATGAGGACTGCGGCAGCAGTGGCCCTCGCCCAGTTTTTCATTGTTTTCATCTTTCTTTTCTTTATTTTGCGAGTTAACTATTATCGTACTTAAAGGAAGGTGGAGAGCTGCTCCATCTCTTCACGGAACTCATTGGGCTTGAATCCATGGCCGGCGCCGGCAATGACATGGAGTTTCGTACCGGGGGCATAGAGCTGCTGTGCACGCCGCGAGTCGTCCATCGACACCACACGGTCGGCATCTCCCTGAACGATGAGGACCGGCCCGCGATACTGTCCGATAACGTCGAGCGGCTTCATTTCATGAATTTCTTCAAAGAAGCGACGCCCCATCTTCACACCCCATAGCTCCGTAACGTCCTGGATATCCTCCTTGCGGGGATAGCGCTGACGCCAGTTGTCGGGGATGCACAAGGCAGGATAGACCAGTACCAGCTGACTCACCTCCTTCTTCAGCTCAGCAGCAGTAAGGGCCGACACCAGGCCGCCCTGACTCTCGCCCACGAGCACAATATGCTGGTTTCCCTTACTACGGAAATACTTCACGATAGCCTTCAGGTCGCTCACCTCGTCGAGGATGGACATATTCATCGTATTGTTGTCGGACCGGCTGTGCACGGAGCCACAAGGAAAGTCGAACGCATAGCATTGATAACCCAAGCGGCCGAGCGTCTCGTGATAGTTCCGCGCATAGTCGTGAGTGCCGTTAAAACCATGTGCTATGATGGCTATGGGTTTGTTCTTCTTGACGGTTTGCGGAGTAAAAAGCTCACCATAGATGTGGCGCGAGCCGTTGTCAATCCAAAGGGGATCGACACTACTCGTCGGCGCTGCTTTTGGCGATTCTTTGAAATTCTTGTGCGTGATGGTCCAGTCGGGATAGTCCTTCAGGTCGCCGCCGATAAAGATAGTTTCGGAACCTTTCGCTCCCTTCAGTTGCCAGTCAAGCCAAGCGCGCACCATACGACTATTGGCGCCGCCGTTTGGCTGCTCGTAGGTTCCGCCATGACCGCTCTTCGTATTGTCAGCCAGCACCACAGGCACCTTCTTAATGGCCTTGTAGTCCAGCTGAGCATTCTGCCAGGCCACATCGCGTGTTCCGCCCACGAGATAGAGAACGGGGCCGTGGAGGTTGGCCAACGACTTCGCACTGGCATCGGCCATTGTCATCTTTCCCATGCCGGCGTTGAGGATGAGATAGGTCTTCAGGCGCTTGTCGGCGGCATTGGCCAGCACCTGCGCCCCACCACATGAGTGGCCAGCAGCAGCAATCTTCTCCTCATCAATCTTACCATAATAAGGCGAACTGGGGTTGGAAGCCTGCTGGCTGACCCAGTCGAGCGCCTGCTTTACCACCGACGAGGGCGTATGCTGGTCCTTCTCGTGCTGTGCCAGCATCTGCAATTCACCCACGGCTACCACGACATAGCCATAAGAGGCAATATCGGTGAGCATGTTCTCATAGCCGATGCTGGTGTCCATGCAACCGCCGTTGCAGAAAACGAGCACGGGCAGTTTTTCTTTCTTCACCTCGCCCATCTGGAACATACCCCGACGGCCGACCGTCATGGCTGCATCCAAGTTCACCGGACGATATACCACGAAGTCGGGCAACGAGCGCTCGCGCACGGCGATAGCCTTGTGCGGACCACTGCCACCAAGGTCGGGCACCTTCATCTGCTCGAAGCTGACACTGGGGTCTTCATGCTTTAGATGACGGGCAAAGAAGGCATCCATCGCCGGACGGGTGAATTCCAACTGCTTGTCGAAGGCCACTCCGTGGTCGCCGTGCACCTTTACGTAATCGACCTGAGCACCGGCACGCTGCATCTTCACGACCCAATCTTCCGTCAAGCCGGGTTTCACCACAGGGTCCTCGGCTCCCTGCAATACGAGGATGGGAGTTTTGCAAGCACTAATATAGCCAATGGGCCACAACTCCTTTTGGTCGGCCCATCCTCCAGCTCGGCCAAGTTCCGTGGGTGGCGCACCACCGACGGAACAGGCGACACTGGGCGAATAAGCCTTCCATGGGTCGCTTTTGTCATTAAATGCCTGACTGTCGGCCGACACGCCAAGCATCAGAGAAAGATGTCCGCCAGCCGAGTGACCGTAAGTGCCAATGCGATTGGAATCGATACCGATAGCTTTGGCATTAGCCTTCATCCAGCGCACGGCACACCGTACGTCCTCGATGCAGGCTGGCGGAAGAGCCTCCTGTATCAAACGATAGTTCATGTTACACACGACATATCCCTTCATGGCATAGTCTATCATCAACGTGCGGTAGACCATGTCGTTCTTCGACCCGGCACTCCAACCGCCGCCGTGGATAATGAGGATGGCCGGACGGTCGGTCTGGGGACCGAACAGCGGCTGTGCCATATCGAGCACCGTGTTTGGCCCGACGTCGGTTCTGTACGCAATGTTCTCAGTCACCTTGATACTGTGCTGGTTCGTCTGCGCAGAAGCAAATAGCGACAGGACGAAGAAAAGACTCATGAATGCTTTTTTCATATGCTTTTGCAATTAGACTGCCGTAAATGTACGATAAAATTCTATAAGGCCAATCATTTTTAACACATCTTGTTGAAATTGTTAGCGATATAAAGAGGATAGGGATGGGCGTGCAAGCAAGTCTGATGTCATGTACGGGGAAGCTTCGTCAGTCTACATCCTCGTACTCGAAGTCATCGAGTTCGTCGATGTCTTCAATCTCGTCATCGTCGATGAATTCGATGTCTTCGTCCTCGCCCATGGCCGCAAGTTCCTCTTGCAGATAGGCGACGTCCTTGTTGCGGTGAACGATGCGTTCCTGATTGGTGATGCTCTGCAACTTATTGCTCTCGCTGTTGAGTGCTTCCCAAAGGAGGTCCTTGAGCTCCGTCAGTCCGCGGTTGGCAACGGCGGAGATGAAGACATGAGGGAGGTCGCCAGGCAGGTCGTGCGAGAGCATTTCCATGAGCTCGTCATCGAGAAGGTCGCTCTTGGTGATGGCCAGCACACGCTGTTTGTCCATCATGTCGGGGTTGAAGGTGCGCACCTCGTTGAGCAGGATTTCGTATTCCTTCTTGATATCGTCGGTGTCGCCAGGCACCATAAAAAGGAGCAGGGAGTTACGCTCGATGTGGCGCAAGAAACGAAGCCCCAGGCCTCGGCCCTCCGATGCGCCCTCGATGATTCCGGGAATATCGGCCATGACGAACGACTGGTTGTTGCGGTAGCTGACAATACCCAATGAGGGCTCCATCGTGGTGAAGGGATAGTTGGCAATCTTGGGACGGGCACTCGACAGACAGCTCAGCAGCGTGCTCTTGCCCGCGTTGGGGAAGCCGACAAGGCCCACGTCAGCCAGGAGTTTCAGCTCGAGAATCACAGTGCGCTCCTGCATGGGCTCGCCGGGCTGGGCATAGCGCGGAGCTTGGTTCGTGCTGGTGCGGAAGTTCCAGTTTCCCAGCCCGCCACGACCACCTTTCAGCAGCATCACTACCTGTCCGTCTTCACTGATGTCACACAGGTATTCACCCGTCTCGGCATCATAGACGACAGTGCCACAGGGTACATCGATGTAACGGTCTTCGCCGTCGTGGCCCGTGCTGCGACTCTTACCGCCATTGCCGCCATGTCCGGCAAAGACATGACGCTCGTAGCGCAAGTGGAGCAGTGTCCAATAGTTATGATTACCACGCAGATAGATGTGGCCGCCCCGTCCTCCGTCGCCGCCGTCAGGACCGCCATTGGCCACATATTTGGCTCTGTGCATGTGGGCAGAGCCTCTGCCGCCCTTACCCGAGCGGCAACAAATCTTCACATAATCAACAAAGTTGCTCTCCATCCCTTACTTCAAAGTATCAAGGAACGCGAAGATGTTGGCCAACATCGCGTCTTTGCTACCCTCCCAAGTAAACGTGTGACGGATTCCCTCCTTCTGGAACCATGCGGCAAGGGGCTCGGTCTGACTGTGATAAACGGCGAAACGCTTCTTGATTGTTTCCTCATTGTCGTCGGCACGGCCCTGTTCCAAGGCACGGTTCAGCAGACGCTTCATGAGCGTTTCCTCATCGACAATCAGTTCGATCATCACGCCCATGTCGTGGCCACGCTCGGCCAGCATCTGCTTCAGGGCTTCGGCCTGAGCAATGGTGCGGGGGAATCCGTCGAAGATGACGCCACGGCCCTGGGGCAGGGCATCATAGGTCTTGGCTAAGATACGAATCATCAGTTCATCGGGGATGAGCTGACCATTGTCGATAAGGCCCTTGGCAACCTTACCAACCTCGGTGCCATTCTTAATTTCTGCACGCAACACATCGCCGGTGGAAATGTGTCCCATGCCATAGCGGGCAACAATCTCATCACTGTAAGTGCCCTTACCACTTCCGGGGGCACCAAAGATAATAATATTCTTCATATTTCTCTTTTAACTTTCGATCAAAGTGTAAATGTCTTTCGTATTGCGCCCGAAGCCATCGTAGTCGAGGCCATATCCTACGATGAAATCGTTAGGAATTTGCATACAGCAGTAGCGGATGTCGAGGTCAACCTGCAGTTTTCCGGGCTTCAGGAGCAGGGTGCAAATGTCGACACTGCTGGGGTTGTGCTTCTTGAGCGTTTCGAGCATGTGGGCCATCGTCAGACCAGTGTCGACAATATCCTCGACGATAACGACCGGGCGGCCGGTAATGTCGATGTTCAGCCCCATAATCTCGCGGATTTCGCCCGTGGTTGACACACCCTGATAGGAGGCCAGGCGCACGAATGAAATCTCGCAGGGCAGGCTAATCTCACGCAGCAGGTCGGCGGCAAAGACGAACGACCCATTCAGAACTGCCAGGAATACGGGTTCACGACCTGCATAGTCGCGGCTGATCTCGCCCGCCACGCGCTTTACTTCTGATATAATCTTCTCTTGAGGGATGGATACGGCAAACGTCTTATCCTTAACTTGAATCGTATTGCTCATGGACAATTCTTATTTTGCTGCAAAGATAACTTAAATA
>CALZQV010000048.1 GCA_945828295.1 uncultured Prevotellaceae bacterium
ATTATGGTCGGAATGATAATAAATATTTCCGACCGCAAAGATACAAAATTTCTTTCATACAACAATACTCTAAGTGTTGAAATTAAGTTTCATTGGTAAATAATAGTATTTTTCTATCTGTATAGATGACATTCTTATATAAAAAATGCCATGACCCAATCAATTTATTACACACTTGCATGCCATTTGTGGTTCAAAAAAGTTAAAAACGTTAAATGTTCATCTTTTCCCCAATCTATAGAATCTACGTAATCACTTTTCTACCGTTTATCTTGCATGGCGTTGATATAAAATAATTTGCAAATATTTTGGATGCAGTGTTTTGAGCTCTATTGTAATCCCAAGTAGTGTAACCAGCATAGAAGAGGGTGCATTCGCCTTGTGCCCGTTAACAAGGATTTATAGCTACGCAGAGTATCCTCCAAGTTGTGGTACCGATGTCTTCTCCGTCGTCAAAAAGAATTGTAAGTTATACGTACTGCCCGAAAGTGTTGACATATACAAAACGAACCAGGATTGGTATGAGTTTAATATTCTACCGATGGATGAGGTGGCGTTATCAGTTCGTGAGGTCGGAACAGGAAAAGGAATACAGGAGTATTATAACTTGCAGGGGCATCGGATAGCAAAGACTCAGCGAGGCGTGAATATCATTCGACTGGGCGACGGTCGTACTCGCAAGGTTATGGTAAAGTGAACCGATTTGGTTCATCCCTTGGAGTGAATGAAATGCCGCCAGTGCTCCGTATGAGGGCGCTGGCGGCTTATTATTTCTTACGCGTAATGATAAAGGAAGGGTCGATGCGCAGGTAGACGCCAAAGCCAAAGGGTAGGGCGTCGATGGAGCGCGAGTGGAGGCTGTAGAGCTGAAGCTGTGCGGCCAAGCTGTAGCCGGGCACCAACGTGTAGGCATAACCTACGTTGGCATAGGCGGTGTGCATTCCGCGGAAGGTCATTCCCTGATGGCGAATGCTTATTGTGCCCAGGAAGGGTGAACCGTAGAGGTTGGCAAACTGGCGTGGGATTCCCACGTAACCCACCTCGAGATTGAGGTTCTTGAACATCGTGAGGCTAACGGCTGCATGGGTGGCAAAGCCCGTGTCGAAGGGCCACAGCGTGCCGTGCTGCTGCCACGAGGCTAAGGCGTTCAGCTCGGCCTGCAGTGCGTTTACCTTCTTCCTGACTGGCCGCCAGGTCATGCGCGCACCAATTGAGGCATTGACAACGGTTTGCACGCCCAAGGATGTTGTGTCGAGTTCGCCACCGCGATGCTGCAGCACCACCTGCACGGGTGTTTCCCACTGCACGCTCTTGTCGCGCTTGCTCCACTTCACTGTGTTGTTGATGCCCACGGTGAAGGCCTCCTGGTGACTGTCGAGGTTGAAGATGTAGCTCTGCCAGTTTATCCACATGTCCAGGTGGTTGTGTCGTCTGTCGTTCAGCAGCTGGAAACCCATCTCGGGGTCGGCCGAGAGATTTTGCTCCGGGTTGTAGAGCGGCAGGATGAGCTTGTGGTTCTGCGCCCCATAGATATCGCCCAATACCAGCGAAAGCCGCTTGAAGTCGGCCTGCAAGCGCATGTAGGGTAGGGCATGAACGCCGTGCTGGTGCTGGTTTCCCTTCCATCGGGCAATGTCGTGGTAAGCGTAGTTGGGATAGCGGTTGGCGCCGTCGTAGAACATAAGGTGGGCACCCAACTCGATGTGGAACTGGCGGTTGGCCGTGAAGGTAAGCTTCGGTTGCAACCATCCGCCGGGCAACGTGTAGCCTTTCTGCACCTTCGAACTGAACTCGTTGTTCTGGAAGAAGGCCAGCGCATTCACCTCGGCCTTGAGGACACCCACGTCGGTGGTGTCGATGCGATAGCGTTCAACGCACAGCGAATCCCACACCTGTGCCTTCAGTGTGGGCATTATGGCAAGGACGGCAATGAGAAGCAGGGCTGTGCGTTTCACTTCTTTGTACCTTTATATATAAGAAAGACAAGCACGGCGGCTCCCAGCACGAGCATCGCAATCTTCAGGTAAACGGCATAATGCTCAACCGCGCTGTCGAGTTGCTCGTAGGACACCACGCTGGCCAGATAATAGCCAATGGCCGCAAGGATGCTGTTCCAAAGGCCTGCGCCCAGTGACGTGTAGAAGACGAACCGGCCAAGCCCCATGCGTGCCAATCCGGCAGGGATGCTGATGAGCTGGCGCACGGCGGGCACGAGGCGGCCGACAAACGTGCCAATGGCCCCGTGGCGGTCGAAGTACTCTTCTGCCATTCTCACTTTCTCCTCGTCAATCAGGCACATGTGGCCCACGCGGCTGTTGGCAAACTTATACACCAGCGGGCGACCCAAATAGAGGGCCAGCACGTAGTTAATTAATGCTCCAATGAGGGCACCGATGGTGGCACACACCACTACTAATACCACGTTGAGGTTGCCGTTACTCGCTGCCAGATAGGCTGCCGGGGGAACCACAACCTCGCTGGGAAACGGGATGAAGCTACTCTCGATGGCCATAAGCAGGGTGATAACCCAATAGTTGAGGTGCTCGAGACACCAAGCAATGAAGGGGATACTTTGCATCGTTACTTTGCTTTTTTTCTAAATATATTTCTTAAGGAATGTCTGACGTTTGGTAAATAACCAGTTGAGCCAAGCCGTAAAGTCCCATAAAGGAATCAGGTGCATCAGCAGGGGCAACGCCAGCCGAATCGGAGCCTCACCAATGGCCCTGAGCCGACGGCTGAAACGGTAACAGCTGACTCCCACGACAAGCGGCCACGCAAGCGCTGAAGCAACAATAATCGGCCACATGTCGCTCACGATGCCGAAGGCTATGCCCAACAGCGCAAGCAGGGTGGGTAGCCAAATCTGCCACACGGCCAGCATGTACCGTAATCTGTAGGCAAACGTGTGGGCAAAATGGTGGCGCGTCTCCATGAAGAACATGCGCTCCTCGCTCCACCAGCAAGGCGATGTCGGGGCGGTTTGCAGCATCACGGCATCGGGCTTGAGGCAGACCGACGTGTTGCGCTGCGTGCTGTTCCGATTCACCATAATGTCGGTTGCCCCCATGAGCAGGTTCGTTTCGTCGGCAAACCCTTTATGCTCGAGGAAGTAGCTGCGGCGATAGCACAGATTCGTCCCGTCGCAGCGATATGCCCTGTGGTTGCGCGCCCATTCGAGGTGGAGCAGTTGCTGCCAGGCGCGGAAGAAACGGCAACGCAGTCCGTTCCAGCCCTTGCCGTCCACGAAACGGGTGTATCCCAGCACCATTTGTGTCTTCACGTCCTTACCCGATTCAATCATGCATGACAGCCAACGCGACGATGAGGGGCAGCAGTCAGCCTGTGTGACTATCACCCAATCGTGGGTGGCCGCGCGAAATCCCAACGTCAGGGCCAGCCGCGTGGGGCTTATGTTGCGAGCGCTCTCTGGCGTCGGTATGACACGCAGGTTTGGCGTGCGCCCAACCATCTGTTCGAGATAGGTCTTGGTGTCGTCGGTGCTGTTCATGTCAACAACAACGACTTCCACGTCGCCCCCGTAGTCTTGTTCAAGGAATACGGGCAGATGGCGGCGCAGCAAATCGCATTGGTCGTGGGTCGTGATGACGATGCTTACTGGCAACATAGGCCTTCGCTGGTGAAACTTTCGGGTAAGGGACGGCAGTTGTATTGCGAAGCCATAATCTCGCCATAAGCGCCTGCGCTCCTGATGGCAATGAGGTCGCCGCGACGAGTCTTTGGCATGCGGTAGTCCTTGACAAAGACATCGCTGCTCTCACAAATGGGGCCAACGACGTCATATACACATTCTTCCGATTCCGTTGAGGTAAGGTTTTCAATCTTGTGGACAGCACCATAGAGGGCCGGACGGATAAGTTCCGTCATGCCGGCATCGATGATGGCAAACTTCTTCAGCGAGCCTTCCTTGACATATAAAGTTTTGCCGACGAGCGTACCGCACTGGGCAACAATGCTGCGCCCCAGTTCAAAGTGGAGCTGCTGGCCGCGACGCAACTGCAGATAACGGCGGAAGGTTTCGAAGTAAGCCTTAAAGTCGGCAATGGGGTGGGCATCGGGATTATCATAGTCGATGCCTAACCCGCCTCCCACATTCACGTTGGGCAGTCGGATGCCATACGTCTCAAGCATTTCCTGAAGTTCGTTGATGCGCAGGGCCAGTGTGGCAAAGTCGTCCATTTCCAGTATCTGGCTCCCAATGTGGAAGTGCAGGCCGACGCACTCGATATGGTCGAGTTGCTGGCATCGTTCGATTACGTTATATGTATCTTCCCATGCTATGCCAAACTTGTTCTCGGCACGCCCGGTGGTAATATTCTCGTGGGTGTGGGCTCCCACGTTGGGATTAATGCGCAGGGCCACTTGAGCAATCTTCCCATGATTCTTGGCAAGTTCGTTGATGACCTCAAGTTCGGGCACACTCTCCACGTTGAAGCATTGGATGCCGACCATCAGTCCCAACTCAATCTCCCAGTCGCTCTTGCCAACACCCGAATATACAATCTTGTCGGCAGGGAAACCGGCATCGAGGCTTGCCTGAATCTCGCCACCGCTAACACAGTCGGCACCAAATCCCGCAGCCACGACGTGGCGCAGTATCTTGGGATTCGTGCATGCTTTCACGGCGTAGTGCACTTGCCAGTTGGGCTGCAGGTGTTCCTTCACTTCCTGCAGTGTCTCGTCCAGCAGTGCGGTGTCGTAGTAATAGAACGGTGTTCGTAACGCTTTGAATTTCTCAATTGGGAATTCCATTTCTCTTTTCTTTATAATCTTTTAACTTAAAACTTTTTACCCTTTATTCCCTCGGCTCAGCCTTTGAATAGTGTTTCGCTGAGGGCCTGCAACGTGCGCTTCTTGTCCTCGGCCTTCACCAGGAACGAGATGTTGTAGTTGCTGCCTCCGTAGCTGATCATGCGCACGGGAATCTTTTTCACAGCCATGCAGGCACGTGTCTCAAAGCCCACATTGCCGCTCACCAAGTCGCCCACGACGCAGACAATGCACATGTCGTTGTCGACTTCCACGGTGCCATACATCTTCAGCTCGTTGACAATATCCGTGAGGTGGGCGCGATTGTCGATGGTAACGCTGACACCAACCTCGCTTGTGCAAATCATATCGATGCTCGTCTTGTATTGCTCAAAGATTTCAAACACCTTCCTAAGGAATCCGTAAGCTAAGAGCATGCGCGACGACTGTATTTGTATGCACGTGATGTTATCCTTGGCAGCCACTGCCTTGATGGTGCCTTTTTGTATTTCGTTATTGATTATTGTTCCAGGCGCTGTCGGGTCCATCGTGTTGAGAAGGCGTACGGGGACACCAGCGAACTTAGCCGGCTGGATGCATGTCGGGTGAAGTATCTTTGCTCCAAAGTATGCCAGCTCGGCAGCCTCTTCGAAATAGAGCTGACGGACGGGTTCTGTATGCTCGACAATGCGCGGGTCGTTGTTATGCATTCCGTCGATGTCGGTCCAAATCTGAATCTCGTCGGTTTGCAGCGCAGCACCAATGAGGCAAGCGGTATAGTCGCTGCCGCCACGTTGCAGGTTGTCCACCTCGCCCTTGACGTTTCGGCATATAAATCCTTGAGTGATGTAGATGTCGTAATCGGGATGTTCCTTTAGTTGAGCCATCGTGGCTTTGCGTATGTAGACAAGGTCGGGCTCACCGTTTTCCTGAGTGCGGATGATGTCGAGCGCTGAGAGCAGCACGGCTCTCTTGCCTTGTTCCAGCAGGTAGTTGGTTACCATGTTTGTGCTGATGATTTCACCCTGTGCGAGAACGATACGTTCTTCGTTTGCCGTGAATTTGCCCTTGCAGAACGAACGCAGATAGCGGAACTCTTCCTGCAGGAACTGGATTGTCCGCTGGCGGTATTCTTCAGTCGCGTATAGTTCATCAACGTGAGCAAAGTATTTCTGCTCAAGTTTGTTGATGATGGTGCTTGCGCCCTCGGGATTATCCTTATACAGGTAGTCGGAGATTTCAACCAGGCTGTTTGTCGTGCCGCTCATGGCTGAGAGAACAACAAAGGTTTGCTCACCTTCCTTGGGACAGAAGATTTGTGCTACTTCCTTCATGCGTTGAGGCGAACCAACGCTTGTGCCGCCAAATTTCATTACTTTCATAATTATATATGATTGTATGTTCTTATTCTTATCTATTAGCTCTCTATCTTTAAAGTACCTTCTTTGCAGCGCCATACGATGCCTGGGAACTCTTTAGGCCATTGCTCGTTGTGCGTTGTCATAACAACTGCTGTTCCGTCCTTGCGAATGGAGTTCAGCAGTTCCATGACGTGGCGCCCGTTTTCTATGTCGAGGTTTGCTGTAGGTTCATCGGCCAACAATAGTTTGGGGCTGTTGAGAAGAGCTCGTGCAATGCACACGCGCTGCTGTTCGCCGCCCGACAACTCATGGGGCAGATGGCGTGTCTTCTCGGGTAGTCCTACTTGTTCGAGAACCTCAATGATGCGACGCTCGCGGTCGACCTTCTTGTTCCAGCCCGTTGCCCGCAGTACGAAATCAAGATTCTCGTCAACTGTGCGGTCGCGCAATAACTGGAAGTCCTGGAACACTATACCTAACTGACGGCGAAGGCGTGGCAGCCGGCGAGGACGAACCCGAGTCATGTCTTGATCTAATACAACGGCCTCGCCCGATGCAATGGGCAGTTCACCATAGATGCTTTTCAGCAGTGACGTCTTGCCGCATCCTACTTCACCAAGGATATAGATAAACTGTCCCTCGAGGATTTCAATGTTTAGATTTGAAAGGACAACTTGGTCGTCCTGACAGAGCTGAACTTGTTCGTATTTTGCTAACATAGTTTATTAGTGTTTTTTCCACCCGGGGTTATGACGTTCCATCAGTTCTCGCGCCATATCTTCGATGCGCAACCCCTTGCTGGTCAGTAGCACAATGAGGTGATATAGCATGTCGGAACCTTCGTAGACGAGGCGGTCATTGGTTCCGTTGGTTGCTTCGATAACCAGTTCCAGGGCTTCTTCGCCCACCTTCTGAGCCATGCGGTTCAGACCATCGCGGAAGAGGCTTGTGGTGTATGATCCCTCGGGCATCTCGCGGTGGCGCTTTTCGATGAAGTCACTCAACTCCGACAGGAAGAGCAGTGGATTTGGCTCATTCTTCTCGTTCCAGCAGGTGTCTGCGCCCGTGTGGCATGTAGGACCGTCGGGATGAACCTTGACGAGCAGAGTGTCCTGGTCGCAATCGTTCAGTATCTCAACCACGTTCAGGAAGTTGCCACTGGTTTCTCCCTTTGTCCACAGACAGTTACGACTGCGACTCCAAAAAGTAACCTTGCCCGTCTCTACCGTCTTGTTATAGGCTTCCTCGTTCATGAAGCCGAGCATCAGCACCTTTTGTGTGCGTTCATCTTGAATGATGGCGGGTACGAGCCCATCCATTTTCTTGAAATCTATTGTCATAGTCTTACGTTTATATTTTCTCCTTTAAGGTATTGTTTAAGTTGTGGGATGCCAATCTCGCCAAAGTGAAAGACGCTGGCCGCAAGGGCTGCATCAACGTGCCCATGAAGGAATGCATCGCGGAAGTGCTCCATCTTTCCTGCTCCTCCGCTGGCAATGATGGGGATGGTCAGGTTGTCGGCCAGTTGGCGCAGTGCCTCGTTGGCGAAGCCATTCTTTACGCCGTCGTGATTCATCGACGTGAAGAGTATCTCGCCAGCCCCACGTTCCTGTGCTTCGTGTGCCCAGTCGAAAAGACTCTTTCCCACGGGTACTCGTCCTCCGTTAACGTAGCATTGCCATGTGCCGTCGGCTTCTTGCCGGGCATCGATGGCCACGACACACACCTGGCTGCCGTAGTGACGTGTTATTTCGTCGATTAGTTCAGGGCGACGAAGGGCTGCGCTGTTTATGCTGACCTTGTCGGCTCCAGCCGACAGCATACGGTCGACATCGCTGATTTCGTTGATTCCACCTCCAACGGTGAAAGGTATACTCAGGGTTGCTGCCACACGTTCAACCATCGTGGCAAAAGTCTTGCGCCCTTCGTGGCTGGCAGTGATGTCGAGAAAGACCAGTTCGTCGGCACCGCATTCGCTGTAGGCGCGTCCCAGTTCGACGGGGTCGCCAGCGTGACGCAGGTTGACAAAATTAGTGCCCTTGACGGTTTGTCCGTCCTTAACGTCTAGGCAGGGTATGATTCGCTTGGCTAACACGATGTTTATTCATTTATAGTTTACGCTGTGCCATAATGCTCAGGGCGCGCATGTCGATTCGCCCTTCGTAGATTGCTTTCCCAAACACGACGGCGGGAATGCCGGCACGTTCCAATTCCTCGATGTCGCTGATGCTGCTGACGCCTCCGCTGGCAATAAGGTGGCATGTGGGATGGGCTTGCATGATTCCTTTATATAGCTCAATGGCTGGTCCGTGGAGCATCCCGTCGCGACTTATTTCCGTGCAAAGTACGTTCTTGTTTCCGGCCTTTTGGTATTGTGTAAGGAAGTCAGTCAGGTGCGTGTTGCTGTCTTCTTTCCATCCGTTGATGCTCACGAGTCCGTTCCTTACATCGGCTCCGAGTATCATGTGTTCTGCACCATATCGCTCAAGCCATTCGAGATACAACTCGGGGTGTGTTACGGCAATGCTGCCAACTGTCGCCAGCGTGGCTCCGGCATCGAACACGCGCTTCAGGTCGTCTTCCGTCTTCACGCCACCTCCAAAGTCCACTATGAGGCTTGTCTTCTTACAAATCTCACGCAGAACCTGATCGTTCATTACATGGTGACTCTTGGCGCCGTCGAGGTCTACGACATGCAGCCTCTTGAATCCAAGCTGCTCGTATTGCTGTGCCATTTCGATGGGACTGCCGTATACCTTCTTGGTGTCGTAGTCGCCTTGGCACAGTCTCACGCATTGGCCTTCGATGATGTCTATGGCGGGGATGAGTTCTATCATGCTTGTGTCTCAGTTAAAGGTTTAGGAAGTTTTGAAGTATTTTCTCGCCCACGCTGCCACTCTTTTCGGGGTGGAATTGGGTGGCGTAGAAATTGTTGCGCTGAAGGGCTGCGCTGAAGGGCGTGATGTAATGGGTCGTAGCTATGGTCCAGGGGCATTGTGGTACGTAGAAACTGTGGACGAAGTATACAAACTCGTCGCCCGTGAATCCTTTGAACAATGGTGTTTGTGTGTCAGTGAGGCTATTCCATCCCATGTGGGGGACTTTGTCCTCGTGACGTTGGGGCTGGAAGCGTTTCACATCAATGTCGAAGATTCCCAGGCACTGCGTATTGCCTTCTTCCGAATAGCGGCACATTAGTTGTTGACCGATGCAGATACCCAAGATGGGTTGCTTCAAGCTACATATCACTTCATCCAGCTTGTGTTGGCGCAAGTATTGCATAGCTTGGTGGGCTTCGCCTTGTCCGGGGAACAGGACTTTGTCGGCTTTGCTGATCTTTTCAGCATCGTCGGTAAGTATGGGATTCACGCCCAGACGTTCCAGGGCGTGTATCACCGAATAGATGTTGCCAGCGTGGTAGTCGACAATTGCTACGTTCATTTGCTCTTATTTTTCTTTTCCGTGATGAATCGGTCAGCCAGTTCCCAATTGGTGTCGATGCTGAATGGTGTGATGCACTCGGGGTCGTTCAAGAAGGCCTCGGTCTTTTCCTTGTCGGCATCATTAAACATCGGGTTCTCGGCCGTAGCCCGCCAGTATTTCTTCATGATATCCTTTTGTGCGGTATCGCTCGACCTTTGAGCTTTGGCCAGTTCGCTAAAGTAGGAGATGATGAAGTGGTTGAGGGCATAGGCCTGACGGTCGAGCATATCAGCTTCAACAGGACCTCCTTTACGCTTGATGGCTGTCGTGCACAGGTACTGTAGGGCGGTGTATTTGAATTGTGAAATGGCAATGAGGAATTGGTCGGCCTTCGGGTCTTCAAGCACAAGCTTGGCATTTGAGACCACTTGGTTGAACACTTCTTGTGCATTACTTTGCGTTGCAGTGAACAAACCGAATGCGGCTAACAGAATCAGTTTCTTCATATTTGTGGTTTTGAATTTAGTTGTTCTTCTTCAGATAGAGGCGTTTGTTGATGCAAGGGGGTAGTTCCTCCTCGTAGTGGGTGACCATAACCAACGTTTTGTTGCGTCGCTGGCAGAATGTTTCAATGATTTCCTTCACGCGAGCCCTGTTCTGGTTGTCGAGCCCGTGAAGCGGCTCGTCGAGGATGAGCAGTTCGGGGTCTTTGACAAAAGCGCGAGCCAGCAGGCAAAGCCGTTGCTCTCCGCTCGAAAGGCTGAGGAATGTGCGATGGGCGATGTGTTCTATGCCAAAAAGGCGCATCCATCGGGTGCATTGTTCGCGTTGTTCGGGCTTCGGGCGTACGTAGAGTCCCACCGAGTCGCTGAGTCCGCTGGCCACGATGTCGATGGCAGGGATGTCTTTCAGATAGGCACGATGCATCTCAGGGCTTACGTATCCGATGTGACGCTTGATTTCCCATATGCTCTCGCCAGTTCCGCGGCGGTGGCCAAAGAGCTCGATGTTGCAGGCATAGGCTTGAGGATTGTCGGCACAGACGAGGCTGAGCAGCGTGCTCTTACCGGCTCCGTTTTCACCACTTAGAGCCCATCGTTCCCCTTCGCATACCGTCCAGTTGAGGGATGAGAGTATGGTTCGTGTGCCGTATTTGATGCTCACATCTCGGAATCGCAGTATGTCGCCTCCTTGCTGGGGATAGAATGTCATCGCGGCGGTGTCCTTTTGGGGTAGGTCGAGTAGCCATTGGCGTTCGGCGTCGGGCAGAGCAGGATGGGGGATTGGCTGCTGTGAGGCTTGGTATTGTTCGCGAGTTATTTTCGTGCCCGGTCTCAGGTCGCTTATGGGCAGAACATGGGTGATGAATGACGGCAGGTCGTCGGTCTTTGACAATACGAGTATGAGCAACAAGTGTTCTTCGCTGATGAGCTTTTCAAGTGTTTCGCTCAGTAGCTGGCGGTTCTGCACGTCGAGACCGATGAAGGGATTGTCGATGATGAGCACACGGGGCTTCGATTTCAGGGCGCGCCCCAGCTGATACTTGCGCATTTCGCCGCTTGACAGGGCGATGATGGGCTTGCCGTCCACTTGGGGCATGCTGTCGTCGATGTCGTGCTGGTTCCAGCGCTTCTGGTAGTAGTAGGTTGCGTCTTGTTCGCCGTAGGAGTCGCGGAAGGTGATATAACGCAGGTTGTCGCTTACGAGGTGGCTTGCTACGTTGCCAAAGTCGTATCGAAGTTCGCCGTGCAGTAGCGGGTAGCGGCTGGTGATAATGTCCACCAGACGGCTTTTACCTGCAGCGTTGTTGCCCACGATGGCCAGTTGCTCTCCTTCGCATACGGTGAGTGTGACGGGCTCGGCCATACGTTTGTCCGGATGGCGTGTGACAGCGTCGCTGATGCTTATGATTTGTCTTGGGCTCACTCTTTTACTCTGTTTTTGTTCTTTATGGCGAAGTCTTTCCACGAGCGGTATCCTGCGCTTGTCTGCGGTCGGCTCATTTGCATGAAGTGGCAGTAGGCGGCAGCTAATGCGTCGGTGGCATCAAAGTGTTGGCGCATTTGTTCTTCGTCGAGGTGTAGTATGCGTTGCAGCATGCCGGCCACCTGTTCTTTTGAGGCGCTGCCAGTGCCCGTCAGTGCCATCTTTATCTTCATGGGGGCATATTCGTGGATGGGAACGTCGTGCTGAATGGCGGCTGCTATGGCCACGCCCTGGGCTCGGCCCAGCTTGAGCATCGACTGTACGTTTTTTCCAAAGAAGGGGGCCTCGATGGCCAGTTCGTCGGGCAGGTATGACTCGATGATGCCGCTAACACGTTCGTAGATGTGGCCCAGCTTCAGGTATCCGTCGCTCATCTTGTGCAAGTCGATTACGCCCAGCGCTACGGCCTCGGTCTTTTGTCCAAGAACGCGCAACACACCATATCCCATCAGGTTGGTGCCTGGGTCGATGCCCAATATGATTTTTTCTGCCTTCATCCGTTCGCTTTTGCCTTAGGCCGTTATCTCGTCCATGATGGTGCTGAAGCCCACGATGCGTTCGTCGAACATCTTCGTGAGTTCCTGTTGCAGGGCGGCTCCTTGTTGGGTGTACCATCGGTGTAAGGTGGCTGTCGACTCTACCTCGAATTGCAGACTGAAGCATTCTGTCTCCTGGTCGTGGTGCGACAGTATGCGCAGCAGTCGCGGCTGGCTGAGTAACCCCGATTGCTCCACTTGCGGCATCATGCTTTGTGTGACCCAGATGACAAAGTCGCGAGCGTCGTTGACGGGCATCGTGTATGTCGTGTTGTAAACAATCATCTTACCTCTTGTCGTGATTATAAATACGTTGGGCGCAAAGATACGAAAAAAAACTGACATTCGTGCACGCGCGTTACTTAATATTTGTAAAAAGGACGAAACCTCTGTCCGACGGCTCTGTTTGCTTGATGCATTATATGAGACAAAACGATGCATCGTTATGGGTGTAGCGACGCATCGTTATGGGCGTAGCGACGCATTGTTCAAGGCGTAGTGACGCATTGTTATGGGCGTAGTGACGCATCGCTTTGTAGCACGCCCTGCAGAGGTGCCGTTTAGGATGAATTAAACCTTTATCTTTTTGTCGTTTCAAATATATTGATTAATTTTGTCGGTAATTTGAATCAGTATGACTATGAAAACAAAAACACTTATTATTGCCGTAGCTGCACTGCTCGCCTGCGGCACAATCATGCAGACGAACATTGCCAAGGCCGCCATTAACACCGTGGCTGCCGAAACTGGAAAGCAGGCAGAAATTAAGTTCGACACATTGCGTGTCAACCTTGGAACCTTCTCGGAGAAAGACGCCGAGCGTAAGTGCTCGTTCATTTTCACCAACGTGGGTAATGCACCCCTGGTCATCAATCAGGCTTTTGCCTCGTGTGGCTGCACAGTGCCCACCTACACAAAGGAACCCGTGAAGCCAGGCGAAAAGGGGCGTATCGATGTAACCTATAACGGAAAAGGCAAGCACCCCGGCCGTTTCACCAAGACCATTGCCGTCCGCTCCAATGCCAAGACCGAAATCGTGCGTTTGGCCATCGAGGGCATGATGACAGATTAAAATGACAGCAGAAAGCCTTAGATTCTAACCCGAAACGAAAAACATCTATGAAGAAAACTCTATTTTTGATGCTTCTCATCTGCTTGCCCGTCGTAGGCTTTGCAAAAGTCAAGAAGCAAGTGGTTGAGAAAGATCCCTTGGGCACTGGAGCCGAGGATCGTGCCTATTGGGCAAAACTTGCCTACACGATGGCCGCACCTGTTCTGGAAAACATGGCCAACGGCACACTGCAGAAGAACATGAAACTGGAACTGTCGCCCACGTGGGACAATCGTGATAAGAAAGTTGCCTATATGGAGTGCTTTGGCCGACTCATGGCTGGCATTGCGCCTTGGCTCACGTTGCCCGACGACGATACGGAAGAGGGCAAGATGCGCAAGCAGTTGCGCGAATGGGCACTCAAGGCATACGCCAACGCCGTTGACCCCGAAAGCCCCGACTACCTGGGATGGAAGAGTGGCGGACAGACGCTGGTTGACGCAGCATACGTTGTTGAAAGTCTGTTCCGTGGGTATAGTGCCCTGTGGGAGCCCCTTGATGACGTAACCAAACAGCGATACATCAAGGAGTTGCAAGGCCTGCGACGCTATGATCCTCCCTACACGAATTGGCTGCTTTTCGTTGGTATGGAGGAAGCCTTCCTCATGTATGTCAATGGTGGGCACGATGCCTTCCGCATCAAAATGGCTCTCTCAAAAGCTGAAGAATGGTACGTAGGTGACGGACTTTACAGCGATGGTCCTTCTTTCGCCTTTGACTATTACAATGCCTTTGTCATTCAGCCCATGTACACTGAGTGCCTTCAGATGGTAGCTGCTCGTCAAGGCAACAATACTTACCTGGTGCGCTCTAAGGGTGACAACCGCAATGGCGCGAACAATCGCCTGAAGGAGGTCGTTAAGCGCATGCAGAAGTACAGCGTCATACTCGAACGCTTCATTTCCCCCGAAGGCACATTCCCCGTTGTCGGACGCTCCATTCCTTATCGTTTGGCCGTTCTGCAGCCGTTAGCCCAACTCGCCTGGATGAAACAACTTCCACAGGAGTTGCACAACGGACAAGTGCGTGCCGGCATAACTGCTGTCATGAAGCGTATGTTCGAAGGTAAAGGAAAGACAAACTTCACGGAAGATGGTTATCTGACCATTGGTTTCGTTGGTAGCCATCCAAACGTTGCAGACTGGTACACCAATAATGGTTCGCTCTACATGACCTCGCTGGCATTCATGCCTCTCGGTCTTCCTGCCAACGATGCCTTCTGGACGGACGCTCCAGAGAAATGGACCTCAAAGAAAGCATGGGAAGGAGATGATTTCCCCAAGGACCATAAGTGGGACATTAACCGACAGATTCTCTACTGGGAATAATTGCTTTGTCTGACATAAATAAAAGGCTAAGGACGAGGATGCCAATTCATCTCAACCCTTAGCCTTTTTTATTTCTATCTCTTATTTCCTACTTCTTACCTCTTACCTCTTTCATTTCCCATTGTAATGGTTCATGGCAAAGGCCATGCCACTAAGAGCATAAGCTCTGATGGCGTCGCAGGCAACGAGAGCTCGTTCGTCAACAATCTTTTCGTCTTCAGGACTAAACTTGCCCAACACGAAATCTATCTGACCGCCACGCGGGAATTCGCTGCCAATGCCGAACTTCAGTCGATTGTAGGACTGTGTTCCAAGCATCTGTGCTATGTGCTTTAACCCATTATGCCCTGCATCGGAGCCGCCTTGGCGCATGCGTATCGTGCCAACAGGCAGACTCAGGTCATCGACGAGGATAAGTATGTTTTCCAGTGGAATCTTCTCTTGTTGCATCCAATAGCGGACGGCGTTTCCACTGAGATTCATGTATGTTGAGGGCTTAAGTAGCACGAGCTCCTGATTCTTTACTCGCATGTGAGCAACGAATCCGTATCGTCGGTCCTGAAAAGAAATATTGGACGCCTTAGCGAGGGCGTCCAATATTCTGAATCCAATATTGTGGCGGGTTCCTTCGTACTCTGGGCCGATGTTACCCAAGCCAACAATTAGGTGTTTCATTGTGTTGTCGGTGTTGTGTTGTTTTCCGAAAAGACGGGCAAACAGACTAATCATTATTAAGCCTGAGCCTTGGCAGCAGCACTCATGGCGCTACGTGTCATCTTAACCTGACAAACAACAACACTGGCGGGAGTTACCAGCTCGAGACCCTCAAACTTCAGTTCGCCAGCCTTGATTGTCTTACCAAGGCCGAGATTCGTTACGTCGATGTCCAGACGCTCGGGAATCTGAGTATAGGGAGCACGAACCTTGAGCTTACGAACGTTGGCAGCAAGCTTACCACCGGCGCGAACGCCTTCTGCAAGACCATTGAGCTTGATGGGCACTTCCATAATGATGGGCTTCTTTTCATTTACTTCATAGAAGTCAACGTGAAGAAGCTGGTCGCTTACGGGGTGGAACTGCAGCTCGCGCATAACAGCAGTGTACTTCTTGCCGTCGATGTCGAGGTTTACGCTGAAGATTTCGGGAGTGTAAACCAGGTTGCGCAGGCCAGCAGCGGTTACAGAGAAGCTCAGAGCTTCGGGCAGACCGTTTTCGCCACGTGCCTCGCCATACAGGTTACAGGGAACTACGCCCTCCTTGCGGAGTTGCTTGGTTGCTTTCTTGCCAGTCTCAGTACGAGCGGTACCTTTGATGTCAATACTTTTCATTTTGTTTGTTTTTTTGTTGTGTTACTCTAAATTAAGTTCTCATGCTTAATTCGCCATCACACATAGGGAGATGTGCTTCAAAAGCGGCGCAAAGATACGAAATAAATATGAATTGGGAAGTATTAAATGCTAATTATTTTAGAAATCAAGGTCGATTTTTATCTCCTGACCATTGTTTTCTTCTCTTGGCTCAGCTTTTCCTTGTTCTTTTTCTATGAAAGCCATAGCCTC
>CALZQV010000049.1 GCA_945828295.1 uncultured Prevotellaceae bacterium
GCCTTGATTTCGTTCTGTATCGTCTGCACGAGCGACTGCACGGTGACGGGCGATGCCACGGCGTAGTAGTCGCGCTGCAGCAGGATGGTGTGGTTATCGTCGGCGGAGGTATCAGCCGTTCCGCCGGTGAGCACTGTCGTCTCGATGACCTGGTCGACAAGCCCGTTGCGGTAGGTCGTGAGCACATGACCGTCGTAGGTCATCGTGAGCACCCAGGTGGTGAGCTTCGTCGGATGGTTGTCGCCGCTGGTGCCCGTCGAGTTGGTGGCCCAGTTGTCGCTGGTGAGCAGTCGGTTCTGGCTCTTGTAGGCCTTGCCGTCGATGGTGACGACGGGATAGTTGTCGCTGCCCAGCGAGTAGGTCATGTTGCCCATGGTGAAGAGCTTACCCTCGTATTTCGAGGCGTTCATGGCGAAGGCCAGCGAGATGGTCTTGCCCGGGGCGAGGCAGATGCAGTCGACCCTCAGGTCGCTGTCGTCCTCGGGCGTCAGGGCCTCCTCCCACGCGTAGTCGCAGTGGATGGCCGTAGGGTAGCCCTTGGGGTAAGCCTTCTGTACCATCCAATAGTAGTAGTCGCCGTTCATCCAGGCCACGCGCATCTTGGAGTTCTTGGAACCGGGGATGACGAAGGGGCGGACGTTGTTCTTCTCGGAGTTGCGCGTGATCTGTTCGTTGCCAGCAACCTGTCCCTCGTCGTCGATGGTGTATTTCCAGATTTCGTAGACGCCGTCCTTGTTGTACTGGCCGTCCTTAGTGGGGATGCTCAGGTAGAGGTCGTTGATGTTGTCGGGGTCGAGGCTCATACCGCCCGAGTAGCAGCGCTCGGTCTGGTTCCAGTTCTGGTGGAAGGCGTGGCCGGCATACTGCACCCAGGTGTTCTTCCACGCCGTGCCGTTCCAGCGGGCGTACCAATAGACGTGGCTCGTCTTGGCATTGTCGATGTGGGGATAGGCGATGACGGGGTGCTCGTCCTTGTCGAGGGCAATCTGCCACACCCAGTTGCGGATGTTGGCGGTCTTGTCGACAATCGTGGCGGGATATGAGCTGGCATACGAGTCGGTCTTGTTCACGTTGAACGTGCCGTTATTAATAATGGACAGCTGCTTGCCATTGAGGTCGCGCAGGATGGGACCGTTGCCCTTGTTGATGTCGATGACGTTGAAGTAGAGCCAGTCGGGCATCTCGTTGTCGGGGTGGCCCGTCGTGTAGGAGACGTAGATTTTGTCCTTGCCGTTCGACTGGTACTTGGCATAGGGGCGAGCGCCGGTGCTCTGCACAATCTGCTTCGGTCCGAAGTCGAACTTGCAGTCGTCGTTCTCGTCGGGCATGGTCAGGCGGGCGATGGTGGGGTGCCAGTTGATGCCGCGCCAGCAGAGGTAGATGTGCTCGGGGTCGTCGCTCAGGATGAAGGGCGAGGGGTAGGTGGTGTTGTTGGCCGTGGCCAGTCGCTTCTCCTCACCCAGGGCCGTGATGTCGCCGGGCTTTTGCGAGATGCGGTACCAGATGCAGGGCTCGTCGGTGTGTCGCGTATAGAAGATCATGACGCGCTCGTCGGGCAGCACCACGAAGGTGGGGTTATTGTGGTCGTCGGGCTGGAAGTAGGAGCGGATGAGCACGTTGGTCTTGCGATGTTTCACCCAGTCGTACTGCGTTGCCTTCACGTTGCCGTGCACGTCGATGTAGCCGATGTAGGTGGCGTTGATGGTCTGTGCCGCGTTCTCGTAGTGCAGGGCACGCGGGTCGGCAAACCAGCACCAGGCGCCTTCGTCGGCTACGATGTTGCTACTGAAGTTGTCTGCGGCCTTCGTGTTACACCATGCGGTGAGTATAAAGGCAAGGAAAAGTAAGGTTTTTTTCATGGCGATATGTGATTTATTGTTTTTGTTCTATAGTGAAACTCGTTCGGCCTCTACGCTGCTGCCAAGGAAGCAGGTGGCGTTGTCGCTGAAGGAGGTTGGATTTTCTGTCGTGAAGAAACGGATGCGGCCGTTTCGCGTGATGCGCGACTCCATGTCGCGGTGGCGGCCGAAGTAGTCGGCCAGGCTCTTTGCCACGTATTCGCCTTGCGAGATGAGTCGTATGTCGGAGGGCGTGAAGTGGCGTATCTTGTCGTAGAGCAGGGGGTAGTGGGTGCAACCCAGGATGATGGCGTCGATGTCGGGGTCGCGCGACAAGAGCTGGTTGATGTATTTTCTGACGAAATAGTCAGCCCCGTCGTCGCGGTACTCGCCGTTCTCGATGAGCGGGACCCACATGGGGCAGGCCTGGCCCGTCACCTTGATGTCGGGGAAGAGTTTGCCGATTTCGATGTCGTAGGTCTGCGACCGGATGGTGCCCGGGGTGGCAAAGATGCCGATGTGGCGGCTCTGGGTGATGTTGCCGATGCACTCGGCCGTGGGGCGGATGACGCCGAGCACGCGCCGCGTGGGGTCGATGGTGGGGAGGTCGTTCTGCTGAATGGTGCGCAGGGCCTTGGCCGAGGCCGTGTTGCAGGCCAGCACCACAAGGGGGCAGCCCATGCTGAACAGGCGGCTGACGGCCTGAAGGGTGAATTGATAGACAACCTCGAAGGAGCGCGTGCCATAAGGTGCACGCGCATTGTCTCCAAGGTATAGATAGTCATACTCGGGCATGAGCTGGCGGATTTGCCGCAGCACGGTAAGTCCGCCATAGCCCGAGTCGAAAATGCCGATGGGGCCGGCTGTGTTATGGGATTGCTTATTGGGCATTCGCTTCGGCGGGTGCGGGCACTTCGATGCCCAGCTGCTTCATCACGCGGTTGGTCACGTTCTCGCCCAGCATGGGGTTGATGAAGGGGCAGGCGTCCTTGTCGGTGTTGATGACAAAGGCAAAGCCGCCTTCCAGACCAACGGTGCGGATGGCTTCGTTGAGTTTTTCCTTTATGCCGGCAATTAGGTCGGCCTCGGCCTTGCTGAGCAGCTGCTGGGCCTCCTGGCGGAATTTGATGCCCGACTCCATCAGCGTCTGCAGCTCGGCCTGACGCTTCACGAGGATGTTTTCGGGGAAGTCCTTCTGGCCCTGCAGGAACTCGGAGAACTTGTTCTGAAACTCCTCCTCGCCGCGCGTTGCCTCTTGGTCGTACTTTGCCTTCAGCTCGCTCAGGCTCTGCTGGGCCTGGGCGTATTCGGGCATCTGCTTCAGCACCTTTTCGTAGTCGACGCTGGCAAACTTCACCTGTGCGCTCGTCTGGCCCATAAGGAAATGGGCGAACGACAGGATGAGGACTAATGCAAACTTCTTCATAGCCTTAAACATTTGCGCCGTCGGCGATTACTTGATGCCCAGTTCGGTCTTCAGCTGAGCGGTGATGTCGGTGCTCAGGGCTGTGTTGACGAAGGGGATGGCGCCGGTTGAAACGTCAACGACGTAGATGTAGGCACCGGCCTCGCCAATCTTCTTGATGGCAGCAACTACTTTGGTCTGGATGGCCTCCAGTTTCTCGCCCTGCTGCTTCTGCAGGTCCTGCTGGCTGGCCTGGTAGAAGTTCTGGATGCTCTGCTCCATCTTCTGCAGGTCTTCGCCCTTGCTCTGCAGTATGGCCTGGGCAGCGTTGCTGTCGGCCGACAGTTTCTGGAACTCCTCGGCCTTGGTCTGATATTCCTTCTGCAGGCGCTCCAGTTCCTCCTGGTATTGCTGCGTCAGCTTTTGGATTTCAGCGCTTGCCGTTTGGTATTCGGCCATCTGGGGCAAAACTTCTGCCATGTTGAAATGTGCAAACTTCTGTGCAAACATGCTCATGGGTGCGAGCATCATGATAACAAATAAGATTTTTTTCATAGTGTATATAATATATTAATGTTTAGTTCTTAACTCTTAACTCTTAATTCTTAACTCTTAACTCTTAACTCTTAACTCTTAACTTCTCAATTATATCCCAGCTTCGTCAGCACTTCGTTGCTGATGTCGATTTTGGGCGAGGCAAAGATGATGCCGCCGTCGCTGGCGCGGTCCAGGATGAGGCTGTAGCCTTTCTGCTCCGAGATGTCCTTCACGGCATTGTAGATTTCGTCCTGGATGGGCGTCATGAGGCTCTCGCGCTTCTTAAACAGCTCGCCGTCGGGGCCGAAGTATTTTTTCTTCAGTTCTGCGGCTTCCTTCTCCTTGGCCACGATGGCTTCCTCCTGCTTGGTCTTCTGTTCCTCGCTGAGGAATACGGCCTCGTTCTGATAGTTCTTATACAGGGTCTGAGCCTCGGTCTGCAGGGCATCCACTTCGGCCTGCCATTTCTTGCTCACCTGGTTCAGTTGTTCGTTGGCTCGTTCGAAGGCTGGTATGTTCTTCAGTATGTATTCCATGTCGACGAGTGCAAACTTCTGTGCGTTAACTGTGATGGCACCCAGTGCCACTGCCAGCATTACTAAAAGTCTTTTCATTTCTTTCAGGTATTAAGTGATTATGTGTTATCTGTTGTTAGAACTCTTGTCCGAGGATGAAGTGGAACTGGCTTCCGCCCACCGACTTGCTGCCCAGCACGCTGTCGAAGCCATAGGCCCAGTCGATACCCAGCAGGCCGACCATGGGCAGGATGATGCGCACACCCACACCGGCGCTGCGCTTCATGTCGAACGGGTTGAAGCGTTTCACGCTGTTCCAGGCATTACCGCCTTCGACAAAGGTGAGGGCATAGATGTTGGCCGTGTTGCCGAGCATCAGGGGGTAGCGGAGCTCCAGCGTGAAGCGGTCGTAGGCATAGCCGGAATAGCCGCTTGGCGTGAGCGAACCGTTTTCGTAGCCGCGCAGTCCGATGGTCTCCGTGGCATAGGTGGAGCTGTAGCCCGAGGTTCCGTCGCCGCCCACGTAGTAGGTCTCGAAGGGGCTCTTCTTGTGTTTGTTGTAGTGGCCCAGGATTCCGAACTCGACGCGCGTCATCAGCACCAGGCACTTATCGCCCTTGGTCAGAGCCGTGAAGGTGCGGGCCTTGAACTTCCACTTGTGGTACTCAATCCAGCGATACTTATCCTGCAGCTCGCGGTGATAGGTCGACGAGTTGTAGTTCTTGGCCAGGCTGGCGTAGTCCTTGTTGTCGAAGAGGCTGAAGGGCGGCGTGAGCGAGACGGTGAACAGGAACTCGCTACCGCTGCGCGGGAATATGCTGTTGTCCGTTGAGGTGCGCCCCAGGCTCAGGTTCAGGGCCAGGGAGTTGCAGTTTCCGTTCGACACGAGGAAGTATTCCCAGTCTTTCAGCATGTAGCGCGTGTAACCCAGGTCGGCCGAGAACTGGAAGTAGTCGTCGGGCCAGCTGAGACGCTTACCCCATCCCACGGATGCTCCCAGAATCTTCACGTACTTATCGGGGTCGTAGTAGTTCTCGTAGTAGTTGTTGTAGTATCCGTTGTTGCCGGCTCCGTAGAGGTAGCTGCCCATGTAGTTACGGTAGTAGGCCGAGTTATAGTAGTTGTCGCTGACGTCGGTCTGCTTCGAGAAGAAGGCGCTGACGCTGAACGAGGTGGGGCGCTTGCCTCCGAACCACGGGTTCATGTACGACATGCTGTAGGCCTGATAGTATTTACCGTTGGTCTGTCCGCTGATGCTGAAGGTTTCTCCGTTGCCCTGTGGGAGCACGCCTCGCCTGAGGCTTTTCTTGTTAAACAGGTTGGCCATGCAGAAGTTGGAGAATCGCAGTCCGATTTTTCCGATGACGCCCGTCTGTCCGTAACCCAGCGAGAACTCGATTTGGTCGTTCGACTTGGAGGTGAGTCCCCATGCCATGTCTACGGAGCTGTTCTCATAGTTTGGCTCCACCTTCGGGTCGATGCTCTCCGGGTCAAAGAATCCCATCGAGGCAATTTCGCGGTAGGAGCGTTCCATGGCTTTCTTCGAGAAGAGGTCGCCGGGCTTGTTGCGCAGCTCGCGGCGCACCACGTTTTCGTACACGCGGTCATTACCTATGATGCGCATGTGGCTGATGTGTGCCTGCGCGCCCTCGAAGATGCGCATCTCCAGGTCGACGCTGTCGCCCACGATGTTTGTCTCCACGGGGTCGAGCTGATAGAACACGTAGCCGTTGTTGTAGTAGAGGTTTCCGATGGCGTCTTCGTCGTTCGACAGGCGGTCGTTCAGCAGCTTCTGGTCGTAGACGTCGCCCTTCTTCATGCCCAGCAGGCGGTCGAGCGCCTCGGTGTTGTAAAGCGTGTTGCCCACCCATTCGATGTTGCGCAGGTAGTATTTGTCGCCTTCGTCGACGTTGATGTATACGTTGACGCTCTTCTCGTCGAACTCCACTACGCTGTCGCTCAGGATGACGGCGTCGCGATAACCCAGCTGGGCGTATTTCTCAATCAGGTTGTCCTTGGCTTCCTTGTACTTATTGTCGACGAACTTCTTTGAGCGGAACCAGCTGCCCGTGTTGCGCCGTTCGTGTATCGTCTTCAAGACGCCTTTGTGGAACAGGTCGCCCTTTATCTTCTTCTCCTTCAGGTTGTTGTTGCCGGTGATGTAGATGTGGTTGATCTTCACCTTTCCTCTCTTCTGGATGTTCACGTCGAGGATGGCGTGGTCGGGCTTCGAGGTGTCGTCGCGTTGCAGGATTTCTATCTCGGCATTCTTGTAGCCCTTCTCGTCGAAGTACTTCTTGGCCAGAATCTTGGCGCGGTCGATGGTGTTGGGCGTCAGCTGGTTTTCCTGCACGAGTCCCAGCTTCTTCTCCAGTTCTTCGCGCTCGCCCTTCTTCACGCCGGTGTAGTTGATTTGCGAGATGCGCGGGCGTTGGGTCAGCTGGATGTGGAGGTAGGCCGAATCCCTGACGATGCTGTCGACGCGTATGGCCACGTTGCTGAACAGACCGTGGCGCCAATAGCGCCTGATGGCCTTGGTCACCTGGTCGCCGGGAATGGTGATTTTCTCTCCCACCTGCAGTCCCGACAGGCCTATCAGCAGGTAGTCGTCGTAGTTGTTCACACCGCCCACGGTTATGCCTCCCAGGATGTATTCGCGCGGTGTGCGGCCGTAGTCGACCGTGGGAAGCGTGTCTTTGTTCAGGCTCTGCGCCCACAGGATTGTTGCGGGCCAGAGCAGTATTGTCAGTAGTATGAGGTATCTTGGCTTCATTCTCAAGTTTAATCTCTAAAGGCTCAACTTTGCTTTTCCTCTTCCACTTGTTCGCCGGTCTTTCCGAATCGGCGCTGGCGCTGTTGGAAGTCCTCGATGGCCTTTTGCAGGCAGGCTTCGTCGAAGTCGGGCCAGTAGGTGTCGCAGAAGTAAAATTCGGTGTATGCGCATTGCCACAGCAGGTAGTTGCTGATGCGCAGTTCGCCGCCTGTGCGGATGAGTAGGTCGGGGTCGGGCATGAAGTTCGTGAGCAGCCGCTCCGATATAAGCTTTTCGGTGATGTCCTCGGGCTGCAGGGTTCCGGCCTTCACGTCGTGGGCCATGCGTTGCATGACCTGTGTCAGTTCCCATCGCGACGAGTAGCTGAGCATGACGTTCATGGTCATGGCTTTGTTGCCGGCGGTTCGTTCCATGCATTCCTGCAGTCGCTTTTGCACCTTGGGCGGCAGCAGTTCCAGTCCGCCAATGGCGCGGAACCTGACGTCGTTCTTCATGAATATCTCTTCCTCGAGGTTATCGAGGATGAGCGTCATCAGTGCTTCGATTTCGGGGGCCGGGCGGTTCCAGTTCTCGGTCGAGAAGGTATAGAGGGTCAGGTATTTGATACCCAGGCGTGTGGCTTCGGTGGTAATCTTCTTCACCGTCTCCACTCCCTCGGCGTGTCCTGCCGTGCGTGGCAGTCCTCTTTGCTTTGCCCATCGTCCGTTTCCATCCATGATGATGGCCACGTGTTGGGGTATTCGGTTCTTGTCAATCATTGTTGTGACAGGTTTTACATTTGGGTAGCATCTCGTAGGTGACGAAGAACATCAGGTACGAGTAGCAGTCTTTATTTTTCAGGCCCGAGCTCTTGATGGCATAGGGCTGGTTGAGTTGTTTCCATCCTTTGGCGGTGTCGAGTGCATCGGTCGTGGTGAATCGGAATGTCCATTCGGCACCAAGGTTGACGCGCTTCTTGAGTTTGTATTTCACGCCAAGCCCGACGGGCAGGTTGAGGCCCAGTTTCGTGCCTCCGCCTCCGCCGGTGACGAGGGTCAGTCCTGCGCCGGCCAGGGCGTAGGGTGTTATGCGGCTGTTCTCGCTGAAGCTTTCCTTCATGCCGAATCCCCAGAAGTTGAACTCGAACTGCGCGCCCAGGTCGATGACGTTGCGCTTGAAGTTGAAGCTCACGGGCACTCCGCCTGCGGGCGTGAGGCTGCCGGCGTTCTGCGGGATGTAGCGTCCCTTGGTGTTTCCGGTCAGGTGGCCCATGGTGAGGTCGCCCTTCAGTGCCATGCGGGGGTTGAACATACGGCGCACGATGAAGCCGCCCATCACGCTCGAGTGGCGGAAAGGTGTCTTGTTGGCATCGCCCATGTAGAAGTCCAGGCCAAGGGCACCACCCATTTCCATTTGGTACGTGTCGTCGTCCTGTGCTTTTGCCATGGCGGCCGTCAGCATGGTAAGCAGTATGATGAATGTCGTCCTCACCTTGTCAGTTTCTCAGGAATCCCAGTCTGTTGATGCGTCCGCGCCACACTTGGTTGCCCGCCACAATCCAGAGGAAGTGGTTGTCGTCGGCCGTGGCCGTGATGTATTGTGCGGCTTGGGCTGCTTTCTGCAGGGCCTGGTCGACGTTCATGTCGTTGTTGTCATAGGTTTTCCAGGTGATGCCGTGGTCGCTGCTGTGGCGGATGACGTCGAGTGCCTGGTGGGTGCCGTCCTCGCTCCGGCCGCCCAGGGCTTGCAGTCCGTTGTCGTAGGGCACGATGCACAGGTTGCGCAGCGCCGGGCAGCGGTATTTGTCGGCATTGTTCGGGGTGTAGTACATCCAGCCTTCCTCGGCCTCCGTTCCCTTTTCCCACGACTTGGCCCAAATGGTTGCATGGGTGTCGGCGACGGCTTTCCGCCCGACGAGTATCAGTCGGGGCATGCCGTTCTTCAGGGTGTAGAAGACGCTGTTCAGCTGGTCGGTGGGCAGCAGGCTTGCGTCGTCGTCGAGGGGCTCTTCGTCCCACGTGGCGCCGTTGCTGCGGTAGAGACGGCCGGCGGCAAGGGCATAGACGTAGTCATCGCTGGCGGCCACCAGTCGCAGGCCTGCCAGCGTGGGGAATGAGGCGGCGCTCCACGTGATGGCGTCGGTGCTTTCGAGCACCTGTCCGTCGCTGGTGCTCAGGAGCAGTCGGTTGCCTTGTTGTTGCAGGGTGGAAGGGATGGCGTTGGCGGTCCCTACGGTGTTCTGGTCGGCCCATTCGCCGCTGGTGCCCAGCGGGTGTTGCACGCAGAGCAGCGTCCCGTCGGCTTGTGTGGCCAGTATGGTCAGTTTGTTGTTCCACACCGTGGCCTTGCGTTCCGTGGTGGGTTCGAGGGCCGTGACGATGCCCAGGCTGTCCCACGTGGTGCTGTCGCTCTGTTGCTGGTGGATGTTCACCTTCACGGTGTAGGTGCGGCTCGACTTGGTGTTTTCGGCATATACGCGGAAGTGGAGCGAGTCCGTCAGGTCAATGCTGTCGTTCTTGTTGTAGGCCGTCCAGGTGGTGTCCTCGAGGTTGCTGATGTCGGCCTTGCGCCACAGCAGCGTCCCTTCGAATGCCACGTTGACGAGCACCCTGTCGGTCAGGGTGCGGATGGGCAGCGAGTCGAGGTTCTCGATGCGTTGCTTCCGCTGGTCGATAATCATGGGGAAGTAGGAGCCCGAGAAGGCCGTGGTGTAGATGCTGTCCATGCCGGCCGTTGTCAGGCCGTAGATGGTGCGTCGCAGTGTTCCAAGCGTGAAGCTGGAGATGTAACAGTTGTCCGAAAGCTCTGCGGCATCGTCGTCGCTGCTCGAGCATGAACAAAGGATGGATGATGTTGCCACGAGGGCAAGGAGTAGCGTGGAGTTATGCTTTCCAAAATACATGTGTACGCGCGTTTCAATTTAATTGGCTACAAAAGTACGATAATTCTTTCGTACTGCGAAACTTCGCGCCCTTATTTAAGAAATTTTATAGATATATTGGATGATGTTGCCGTCAATTAACAGTTTTTCGCCATTCCGGCCTTCGATTTGGGGCGACCGGACGCCGTTGCCCAAGGCGAAGGGGGCGGTTTCGATGCGCGCCTCGTCCCACAGACCGGCGTCGATGAACGATTGCAGCGTCTGCGCTCCGCCCTCAACCAGAAGGGTTTGCACCTGTTGCTCGTAGAGCGCCGTCATCAGTTGTGCCAGGCTGCCTCGGTCCTTACTGAGCACGATGGGGCGCGGGCTTTGGCCGTGCCAGTGACGCACGCTGAGGCTCGGGCGGTCGAGCTCCCACGTGCGGCGGCCCACCAGTATCGTCTGGTTCTCGGCTCGCAGTTTGTGCACGAGGGCTTGCGTTACGGGGGTGGAGAAGCGGGCCGCCGGCTCGTCGGCGCTTGTGCGGTGGCGGTCGATGAAGCCGTCCTGGCTTTGTGCCCACTTCAGGGTGATGTAGGGCCGGTGTTGGGTGTGGAAGGTGACGAAGCGGCGGTTGAGCCACAGGCATTCCCGTTCCAGCACGCCCACGGTCACGTCGATGCCAGCCTGGCGCAACATGCTGATGCCGCGGCCGTCGACCTTTGCAAAGGGGTCGCGGCAGCCTGCCACCACGCGGGGTATGCGCTTGTCGATGATGAGTTGGGCACAGGGGGGAGTCTTGCCGTAATGGGCGCAGGGCTCGAGACTGACGTAGATGGTGCTCCGCCGGAGCAGCGAGGGGTCGCCGACGGAACGTATGGCGTTGACCTCGGCATGGGCCTGGCCGCAGTGTTCGTGATAGCCCTCGCCGATGATGCGCCCGTCACACACCACCACGGCTCCCACCATGGGGTTGGGCGGTGCACCGTGGATTCCCAGGTGTGCCAGCTGAAGGCATCGCCGCATGTAGCGTTCGTCTATTTCCCTGTTTCCCATCAAAAAACTCTGAGCCCTAAATCGTAAACTCTAAACTTTTTCTTAATTTTGCGCCATGCTAAACTATCGACGGACAGTCAGCGACCTGTGTCGGCAGTACCCCGAAGGCGAAGCCCGTGCCCTGGCGCGGTGGCTCTTCGAGGAATGCTTCGAGATGTCGCAAACCGACCTTTTGCTCGACAAAGATAATCATTTGTCGGCACACGACCTCGACAAATTACAGGAAATTGTGGGCCGCCTGTTGCGCCACGAGCCGATTCAGTACATCCTGGGCCACACGACCTTTTGCGGCCACCGCCTCCTGGTGGCCCCGGGGGCGCTCATTCCGCGGCCCGAGACCGAGCAACTCGTGGGCCACATCCTTGCGAGCCTTCAGTCCGCAGAATCCCCTGCTGGCGCCTTCCGCGGCACTGTCCTCGACGTCGGCACGGGCAGCGGCTGCATCGCCCTGTCGCTGGCCTTGGCCCTGCCCGAGTCAAGCGTGACCGGCTGGGACGTGAGCCCCGAGGCCCTGGCCGTTGCGCGCCGCAATGCCGACCTCTATCCCCAGGCGAAGCTCGTGCTCGAGCAATGCGACATCCTCTGCCCGCCGCCGACCGACCGCCGTTGGGACCTCGTCGTCTCCAACCCGCCTTATGTGAGGCGCAGCGAGGCCGCGGAGATGGAGCACAACGTGCTTGACCATGAACCCCACGTGGCGCTTTTTGTGCCCGACGACGATGCCTTGCGCTTCTATCGCGCCATTGCCCTCTTTGCCCAGGCCCACCTGAACGACGGCGGACAGCTGTGGTTCGAAATCAACCGGGCGCTGGGCGCAGAGACGGCCCGGCTCGTGGGCGAACTGGGGTTTACGGCAGTGGAGGTCGTCGACGACACGTTTGGCAATCCCCGTTTCATTAAAGCCATAAGAAAGGAATAGCGAAATGCAAAAAAAGCCCATTTCATCGGAAGAAATTGACGAAGCAAAGGTGCTGAGCCAGGCTGCCGGCTTGTGTAGCCGCAGAGAATATTGCGTCAGCCAAATGCGCGAGAAACTGGCCGCATGGGGACTGCCCGACGACGCTCGGGAGCGCGTAATCCATCGCCTCGTCGACGAGCGGTTTATCGACGAGCAGCGCTTCGCCCGGGCCTATGCGATGGACAAAATGCGCTACAACCATTGGGGAAGGGTGAAGATTGGCCAGATGCTGCGCCTGATGGGCATTCCCGCCGCCCTGCGCCAGACGGCGCTCGATGAGCTGCCGGCCGACGAGTACACGGCCATCCTGCAACGCCTTGTCCGCCAGAAAAGGCCCACGCTGAAGGCCCGCAACGACTACGAACTCAGGGGCAAACTCATGCGTTTCCTGGCCGGCCGGGGATTCGAAGCCGACGAGGTGGCCAGGGCAATCGACGACGAAAGGTTAAGTTAATCTCCGCCCCTTGGATAAGTTAACCGTGAGCGCCAGGTTAACTTAACCTTAGGCCCCAAGTTAATATTATCTGTTTCCGAGGTTTTGTGATGTCGGGATTTCTGCGTACCTTTGCAGTGCCTAACGATTAATAATATATAAGGTATGAAGACGTTGGAGAAAATCTTTGCAGGCAAGCTGCTCAACGTGAAGGCCATTAAGTTGCAACCCAATAATCCCTTTACCTGGGCCTCGGGTTGGAAGTCACCCTTCTATTGTGATAACCGAAAGACGCTGTCGTATCCTGCACTGCGCAGCTTCGTGAAGCTGGAGACGGCGCGCATCATCATGGAACGCTTCGGCGAGGCCGACGCCATTGCCGGCGTGGCCACGGGAGCCATCCCCCAGGGTGCCATGGTGGCCGATGCATTGTGCCTGCCCTTTGTCTACGTGCGTTCGAAACCCAAGGACCACGGACTTGAGAACCTCATCGAGGGAGAACTGAAACCCGGCATGAAGGTCGTAGTGGTGGAGGACCTGATATCGACCGGCGGCAGCAGCCTGAAGGCCGTGGAGGCCATCCGCAAAAATGGCTGCGAGGTCATCGGCATGGTGGCTTCCTACACCTACGGCTTCGAACAGGCTGAGAAGGCATTCAAGGACGCCAAGGTTACCCTTGTTACGCTGACTAACTACGAGGCCGTCGTGAGTGAGGCACTGCGCATCGGATACATCAGCGAGGCCGATATCAAACTGCTCAACGCCTGGCGCAAAGACCCCGCAAACTGGAAACTATGACGAAATACGAAAGTGGCGTAAAGAAGATTTACGCGCCCGTGGCAAATGTATATGCCAAACTGAGCGACCTGACGAACCTCGGCGTCGTGCAGCAGCGAATGGCCAACCCCGCCTTCGAGCAGGTCATAAGGCAGCAGGCCGGCGACAAGGTCAGCGACGAACAGTTGGCCCGACTGCGCGAGATTGTCGAGGGCATGAAGTTCGACCGCGACTGGGTTGTGGTGAACGTGGCCCCGCTGGGCGAGGTGGGACTGCGCGTTGAGGAACGCGAGGAACCGAAGCTCGTCAAGTTCACCTCCGAGAATTCACCCGTCGAGGCCAAGCTGTGGATTCAGCTCCTGCCGGCCGGCGACAGCCAGTGCGCCATGAAGGTGACCCTGGGCGCCGAACTCAACTTCTTTCTCAAACAAATGCTCAAGGGCAAACTGCAGGACGGCGTCGACCGACTGGCCGACATGCTTGCCATGATAGGGTATTCATAGGAAATCATAGGCATACCAAGGAATTTCTATGATATCCCAGGCTTATAAAATAAGAAAACGATGGAAAAACTCTGGGACAAAGGCTACGATATCAACGAGGATATTGCCCGATTCACCGTAGGTCGCGACCGCGAGCTCGACCTCTTCCTGGCCCGCCACGACGTGCTGGGCTCCATGGCCCACATCACCATGCTCGAGCACGTGGGGCTGCTCCCTGCCGAAGAGCTTGGCCCCCTTCTTGCCGAGCTGCGCAACATCTACGCCGAGGCCGAGGCCGGCCGATTCGTCATCGAGGAGGGCATCGAGGATGTCCACTCGCAGGTTGAACTCATGCTCACGCGCCGACTGGGCGACATGGGCAAGAAGATTCACTCGGGGCGAAGCCGCAACGACCAGGTGCTTGTCGACCTGAAGCTGTGGACACGCGAACAGCTCCGACTGGTGGCCGACGACGTGCAACAGCTCTTCGAGCAGCTGCAAAAGCAGAGCGAGCGCTACAAGGGCGTGCTCATGCCGGGCTACACCCACCTTCAGGTGGCCATGCCCTCGAGCTTCGGCCTGTGGTTTGGTGCCTATGCCGAAAGCCTTGTCGACGATATGACCCTGCTGGGCGCTGCCTATCACATCACCAACCGCAACCCGTTGGGCTCGGCGGCGGGATATGGCAGCAGCTTCCCCCTCGACCGTCAGATGACCACCGACCTGCTGGGCTTCGACACGATGGACTACAACGTCGTCTACGCACAAATGGGGCGCGGGAAGATGGAGCGCACCGTGAGCTTTGCCCTGGCTGGCATTGCCGGCACACTGGCCAAACTGGCCTTCGACGCGTGCCTCTTCAACAGCCAGAACTTCTCCTTCGTGCGCCTGCCCAAGGAGTGCACCACCGGCTCGAGCATCATGCCTCATAAGAAGAACCCCGACGTGTTTGAACTCACACGGGCAAAGTGCAACAAGCTGCAGGGGCTGCCCAACCAGATTACGCTCATCATGAATAACCTGCCCAGCGGATACTTCCGCGACCTGCAGATTATCAAGGAGGTGTTCCTGCCGGCTTTCCAAGAGCTGCGCGACTGCCTGGCTATGGTCACCTACATCATTAACCGCATGGAGGTTAACGAGAACATATTGGACGACCCGCGCTACGACCTCATGTTCAGCGTAGAGGAGGTTAACCGGCTCACCACCGAGGGCATGCCCTTCCGCGATGCCTACAAGAAGGTGGGCATGGACATCGAGGCAGGACGATTCCAGCCACGCAAGGAGGTCTGCCACACGCACCAGGGCTCACTGGGCAACCTATGCACGGAGGCCATTGCCGAACTCATGCGTCAGGCCCGGGAGTCCATCGGCTTCGAGCGTGCCCTTGAGGCCGAGCAGAAGCTCCTGACCCCTCCTAACCTCCCCTTGTAAGGGAGGAATAGTTACTGCCCATGATGAGATTTCCTCGTATCTCCAAACACATACCATCCCTCCCCTACAAGGGGAGACTAAGAGGGGTCTGGAGGCCAGGAGGGGTTCGTAGTTTAGGATGTGTTGGGGCCTTCATTCTCCTCCTCTCTTCCTGCTCGGGCGAATTGGTCAGCAACAAGTACTGCAAGCTGCCGGCACGCTTTGCCTACGAGCCCGTGAGCGCTTACGCGACGCTGTACTCCAGCTGCGAGTCGATGGGGGAATGGTGCACCATCAGGGTTTCCGATGATGGTACGAAGTTCATCTTCGCCAAACCCACCGGCACGCCAGACACGCCCCCCATCACGGAGAGGGACAAGCAGGCGGGGTTCTACCTGGGACTGTCGGGACTCATCATCGGACTGCCCAACATTCCGGAGATAGACACCCCCGTGCCCGTCATTACCTGCTACGATTTGGCTTGCCGTAACTGCTACGACGACTACGGCACCGCGCTGCCCATGAAACTCCGCGAGGGGGGCGAGGCTCACTGCAGCCGATGCCGGCGCACCTACAACCTCAACAACGCGGGACTCGTGGCCAGTGGCATCGAGGGCAAACCGCTCTATCGCTACCGTGTTTACTACGGCTCCAACAAACTTGTCGTCAGCAATCCCTGATTCCGACCCCAACCTCCCTCTTATCCCTCTCCCCGTCCCTGCCGCCACTTTCGTGGCCGTGCAGAGAAAGAATATTTAATCTTTAATTTTCAATTTTCAATATAATTGCTTACCTTTGCAACCGCTAAGCTGCCCAGATGGTGGAATTGGTAGACACGAGGGACTTAAAATCCCTTGGCCTAACAGCCGTACGGGTTCGAGTCCCGTTCCGGGCACCAGCAAGTGAAGCCCCGTCGCTCATGCGGCGGGGCTTCGCCTTTTCCTCGCCTTTTCCCGTCCCTCGCGACGCTTCCCTCCGTCCCTCGCGACGCTTCCCTCCGTCCCTCGCGACGCTTCCCTCCGTCCCTCGC
>CALZQV010000050.1 GCA_945828295.1 uncultured Prevotellaceae bacterium
AGGGCCCTCAATCGAAATTAGTCAAGGGGCTTGGCATTTTACGCGCTTATTCGTACCTTTGCATCACAAAAGAAGACAAAAACATGAGTTTTTTCCATAAAACACCACGCCCCGCCGAGGAGCAGTCCGTAACAGAGTCAAAACAACCCCAGGCACCACAGCAGGATGACATTGCCTGCACCACTAACCCACCACAGAAAGAACTTACCCCCGAGGAGCTGGCACGCAACTGGTGGCGCGAGCGCCACAGCGAAAACATGCCAGAGGAGATTACGGCATGGATTAAAGACCTGACACGCACCGAGGCCCGCCGACTACACTTAGCCGGTAGCATGCTCAGTCCGCAGGCACTGGCCAGGAACGAGGAGACACGCCGACTGACCGAAACGAAGCTAAAAAACATCGAGGGCAGCCTTAGGCGCATCCACGACCAGCAGGAATACCTGCACCAGTTCATCGAGCGTCGCCACGAACTGCAGGAACACAAAGACCGTCTGTTCGAAGCCAATAAAAAGCTGACAGCCATGGCCCAGCAAGAGCGCGAGCTGATGCGGTTCGAGACTTTCGAGAGCATACAGGGACAATTCCAGCGCATGCTGCTGCTCGAGCGCCTGTCGCGGCAAAACAAGCAGGAACAGAGTAGCCTCATACACGAAATCGACGAGGCCAGACAAAACGTGGGCAACCTGAAGAAACAGCTCACACAGGCCATCGACAACCACAAGGAAGTTGCCGGCCGCGTGGCCAACGCCCACGAACGGCTGGAGCAGGTGAACCGCATACTGGGCGCACGCGACATCCTGGACCTGGACGTCCTGACCAACCAGCATCTGATTGAGACCCTGGGCCAGCAGAAGGACATACTGACCATGGAAATCAGGGAGCACGACGACAACATTCGCCAACTGCAAACCGACATCACCCAAAACAAAACCAAGCGCCAGGCCATGGAGCCCCACCAAAAGCTGATAAGCCACAGCGAGATGGCACTCACGCTGCTCGAAAGCATGCACGAAGCCAGGGAGAGTATCGACGCCAACGCCCGACAACAGGAAGTGCTCATCAGAAGACAAACGGAGGAAAACAACATGCTCGAGCGCGTGTTTAGCGAATTCCAACACGTGGAGCAGGACATCAAAAGCCTGCAGGCCGAACTGAAACTGCACTACAACCAGAACCTGGGACGCGACAGCTACTCGCTGCAAGAGCGAACCATGAAACTCCGCAGCCGCCGACAAATGCTCATCAGCGCCCAATCGCTCTGGAACCGCATCCAGTCGGGCTACCTGCTCATCGAGGAAAGAGAGCAGTCCGTGAACCAATTGCGACTGACGCTCGACAGCCTCAAGCAGGACATCAAGAACCTGGAACCAAAGGTGACGCTCATGCGCCCCATCTGCCGCGAAAAGGAATACACACTGACCCTTAGCAGAAGCCAGAACCTCATTCAGCTCAGGAGCAAGCTGGAGGAAGGTAAGGGATGCCCCGTGTGTGGCGCCAAGACTCATCCCTTCCACAGCGACACCATGCTCGAGCAAAACAAACTCATCGACGACATGCGCATCGACTATGAACACCAACAAGCCGAACTCGACGCCGAAGAGAAAGAGCTCGCGGAGCTGAAGCAGAGATACATCGAAACAAAGACAAGGCGGGAAGTGGAGGAAGAAGCACTCACTCAGCTGCGCCGCCGACAAATCGAGGACGTGAAGGAATGGGACGTATTCTCCACGCTCGACCCCACCTTCAAGGAATGCACCTCAAGCACCAACAAGGAGGCACGCACCGTGCTCATCCGCCAACTCATTGAAAGCGCGACGAAGGGCGTCGACGAGGCTCAGCACGAACTCGACGAACACAACTTCCACCAGAAGAGAATCAACGAGATTTCGGAAATGGTGGCCAAGAAGGAACAGCACAGGGCTGACCTTACCACACGACTCAACGAGGTGAACACCGGCTGCCAGGTGTTGGCCCGGCAGGTGGAGTACACACGGCAGATGCACTCGAAACAACAAGAACGGCTGACTGAAATCTACGAACGCCTCAACAGCATCATCTCCATCAGCGGCTGGTATGCCGAATGGAAAGTCAATCCCAAAGGCCTCAGCATGCGCATCGCAGAAATGACGGAAACATGGCAACAACTGAACGAAAGCATCCGCACCATGGAGGCGAGACTCTCCGAAGAAACCCTGCTGAAGAGCACCAAACTGATGAATTGTGACTTCATCGGAAAACTCCTGCTCAAGGTGAGGGAAAACGACGAAAAGCGGAACACCCTTCGCAAGGAAGGCGAAAAGACCTGTAGCAACCTCATTGGCGACACCGACGTGAAGGAGTACTTCGAGGACCACCTGCACCAATTGGAGAGTGCACGGCACGACGAAGAGGAGCACATCAAGACCACGACGCAGGCTATCCAGCAACTCGAGAAGCTGGAGGGCCGCCAACAGGAGATGGATGCACAAAGGACAAAACTGGATGCCGAGGCCATCGACGAACGTTCGAAGTTGGACATCTGGATTCGACAGTTCAATGCCAACCACCCTCCCGTACAATATGCCGAACTGGAGCAAATCTTTGCCGTCGACAAGGACTGGAACTCACTGCGCGAGAATCTTCGTTCACTGCGCATCGACGCCATGCTCGAACAGGCTCGCGTCGACTCACTGCGCAGCGCCATCGTAGTCCTACAGACAAAGGGCATACACACTTCGGACAACAACGACGAGAGCTACATGGAATCACTGCTGGCCCAAAAGGAACAACTGGAAAGGCAAAGGCAGGAGGCTATGATGCAACTGGCCGAACTGCGCATCGCCATAAAGAAGCACGAGGCGTGTCAGGAGTGGTTGAAGGCTGAAGAGGAAAAGCTCTATGCTATGACAAATAATCGCTGATGGCATCAACGAATATTTGACCATATTTCTGTTGTTTGAATTCACCGATACCGCTGACACGACCAAACTGGGACACCGTGGTTGGCTTGATGGTTGCAAGCGCATGCAGCGTCTTATCGCTCAGCACGATGTAAGGCGGCAGGTTTTGTTCCTGGGCCAAACGCATGCGCAGTCGGCGCAGCGTCTCAAACAGCCGCATATCTTCCTCCCCTACGGGATCTAATGGTATGTCGACAACAAAATCGAAGGCCGGAGTCCTCCTTTTTCGCTCCTTAGTCACGAGTTTGGGCACAAAATCCTCTCTACTTATTACAGCCAACGTGGCCTTTTTCCTTCCATAGAGGACATCTGCCCCCAAAGTCGTGATACGCAAATGGTTTTGTTCGTCATAGGCTATCTCCAGAAAGCCCATTTGTATCATCTGCAAGATATAGTCATTCCAATCACGCAAAGGCACATCGCGGCCAACAGAGAAGGTGGGCAGGCGGTCGTAACCATTGGACTTCACGTCGGGGGAATAGTTTCCATGCAGGATGTCCGCCGTCACGCGAAGCGTAATCTTCTGCCCTGTACGCGATATGGCAGAAAGGGCCTTTTGCACCAGTATTGTCCCATCGAAGCGCTGGGGCGGGTGCAGACATACGTCACAGTTGCCACAGTCGTGCCCGGCTTCCTCACCAAAATAATTCAGCAAGATGCGCCTGCGGCACACATCGGCCTCGGCGTACTCACGCATTCTCTCCAGCCGCTCCATGTTGATATCTGCCTGGCCGCTTTCCTTGGCGAAATGCGACAGTTGTATGATGTCCTGGACATTATAAAACAGCAAGGTGTCGCTTGGCATCCCATCGCGCCCGGCGCGTCCTATCTCCTGATAAAAGTTTTCTATGCTCTTGGGCAGATTGTAATGAATCACAAAGCGGACATTACTCTTATTAATGCCCATACCAAAGGCTATCGTGGCACAAACCACCTGCACGCGGTCGTTGACAAAATCGTCTTGGGCACGGTTTCGGTCCTCGATCGACAAGCCCGCGTGGTATATCGCAGTGGTGATTCCATGTTCCGACAAAAAGCTCGCCACCGTCTCCGTGTTCTTTTTGCTTAGGCAGTAGATTATGCCGCAGTCGCCCGTATGGCGGCCCACGAAATCAAGGATAGCCCGTAGCTTTTCCTTGGTATTCAGGCCCCGGCGCACGTCGAGGCTAAGGTTCGGCCGGTCGAACGATGAAACAAAGACGCGTGCCTTCTCCAGATGCAACTGAGTGAGGATATCCTGTCGGGTAACCTTGTCGGCCGTAGCCGTGAGGGCCACGATGGGGATGTTGGGGTACAGTTCACGCAGCACTCCCATTTGAGTGTATTCAGGACGGAAGTCGTGCCCCCACTGCGAAATGCAATGCGCCTCGTCGATAGCAAAGAGGGAGATGCGCAACTCGCGCATGAGATAGGGAAGCTCGAGCATCAAACGTTCGGGCGATATATACAGAAGTTTCAACACGCCCTGATCGCATTCGCGACGCACCATCTGGTTCTCGGCCTCGGTGTTGGAACTGTTCAGCGCCGCGGCGTGCACGCCATTGGCCCGCAAAGCCTCCACCTGGTCTTTCATCAACGAAATCAGGGGCGAAACCACAACGGTCACCCCGGGAAGCATCATGGCCGGCAACTGGTAGCAAATGCTCTTGCCGCCACCTGTCGGCATCAGCACCAAAGCGTCGCCACCCGCCAGCAGGTGACGGATAATGTCTTCCTGCTGCGGGCGGAAACTGTCGTAACCAAATACGCGCTTTAGGACTTCGTGCATCAGTTATCGTACAATTGTCTGAGCGCGATCTGGTCCTACAGAAAGTATGGTAATAGGAGTTTCGAGCTTACGTTCAAGGTAGGCCACGTAGTTACGGAAGGCTTCAGGGAACTCGGCCTCCGAGGTTATCTTCGTCAAGTCGGCCTGCCAGCCTGGCAGTTCCTCGTAAATGGCCTGCCAGCCTTCGGTATCAAACGGCATGTCGGTTGTTTGCTGCCCATCCTTCTCATAGGCAACACAGGCCTTAATGGTGGGGAAGGTGTCCAGCACATCGCTCTTCATCATAATCAACTGAGTCACTCCGTTTATCATGATGGCATAGCGCAAGGCAACCAAATCGACCCAGCCACAACGGCGGTTGCGACCCGTGACCGCACCATACTCATGACCAATCTCACGAATCTTGTCACCCGTTTCATCGAAGAGCTCAACGGGGAACGGACCAGCACCGACACGAGTGCTGTAGGCTTTGAAGATACCAAACACCTCACCGATACTGTTGGGGGCAACGCCCAGCCCCGTACAAACACCGCCACATACGGTGTTTGACGAACTGACAAAGGGATAGGTTCCATGGTCAATGTCCAGCATCGTGCCCTGAGCACCTTCGGCCAGAACATTCTTTCCCTCAAGCAAAGCCTTGTTGATTTCTATCTCTGTGTCAACGAGGGGAAAGGTGCGCATATACGCTACGCCCTCCATCCACAAGCGCTCCTCCTCGGTAATATCGTAATCGGTATAGTTCAGGTTGCGCAGAATCTCCTCGTGTCGTGCTTTTAGCTTAGCATATTTTTCCTCAAAGCCCTCAAGGATGTCACCAACGCGCAACCCCGTTCGGCTGGCCTTCTCGCTATAGGTCGGACCTATTCCCTTACCGGTTGTTCCCACCTTGTTCTTGCCTTTTGCGGCCTCGTAGGCACGGTCCAGGACACGGTGGGTCGGTAGGATAAGGTGAGCACGCTTGCTTATGTGCAGTCGGCTGCGCAGATTGTACCCCGCCGTCTCCAGTTCCTTGGCCTCTGCCGTAAACAGGTCGGGAGCAATGACGCATCCATTGCCGATAATGTTAACCTTATCTTCGGCAAAAATACCTGACGGTATTGAGCGCAAGACAAACTTCTTGCCTTCAAAGATAATGGTGTGTCCGGCATTGGGACCTCCGGCGAAACGTGCAACGATGTCGTACTTTGGAGTAAAGACGTCCACGACCTTTCCTTTTCCCTCGTCTCCGAATACGATACCTAACAAGGCATCAACTTTTCCTTTCTTCATTGGACTCTATTTTGTTTTGTGATTTGTTTCGTAATGTGCCATTGCGTTGGCGATAGCCTTTCGCAGATGCAAATTTCCGCTCTGCCCCATTGATGCCACTTGGTCAAGGAACTCCTGCTCGCTTCTTTCGCTCATCACCGCCCCTTGCATCAGCAGTCGGCCGATTAGCAAGAATCCACACAGCTGCAAGAGTTCATTGCTTGTGGCCATCCACTCAAAGGCCTTTCCCGAAGCATAGGGCAGCCGTGAGAACAAGTATAGAACGGTGGTCTGGGCAATCTCGGCATTGGGAATCTGTTCCACCCAAATATCGGCGAGGTCAGGAAGGAAACGCTCAACGGGCATCAGCATCGCAGCAAGGATTTTACTTTCGCGAACATTTTCGTGCCACAACTGCTGGGCCAGCTCATGGTTTGGCTCAAACTCCCGGGCTATCATCTGCAAGCGGGGCAATTCGATGCCGAAGTTTACATGATATTGCAATCCGCTCTCTCGCATGCGTTTCGAGGCCACACCATTCATGTTAGCCCGCAACTCCTTCTTTATCTCAGCGAGTGTTTCCTCAACATTCATAGGAATAGTCTTTACTGTATCTCAACATTTGCTCTTCGTAGCTCTCGTCATATGTCACCCTGACGTCGGTGATGTTACCCGACGAATCGCGAACAGCATGATATCGCGGATTGATAAATCCCTTATAGGGTGCGAGGTTAAGGGTGCGGTAGCGTGCCAGAATCTCTTGGTGCAATTCGGGGTCCACCTCAACACCATAGTTCTCAACCAGACGTCGGGCTGCCTCGTAATCGCCCTCGCTCTTAATCCGCTGTATCTCTGCAAGCAGTTGGCCAATCAGGTTACGCACTGCAGGATATGACTCTATATGCAGGTACGTTTTACCATCGGCTTTAACTAAACTCATCGCAGACGAGCCATGAGCCATCACCCAACGTGCAATGAGGGCACGGTTTCGCATGTGTGCCTCTTCGATTTGCTTCCCTGATTCGATGCGCACCAGCTGGGTCAGCAAACCATTCATCATGTAACTGTAATATTGACTTTTGTAAGCTTCTGCATCGGGCACGAGTCCGAGCTCCAACATCTTTGCATCCGCAATATAGTAGAGAGCAAACAGGTCTGCACGGGCTTCTTCTATCGTACTGCCGTACACGCCCAAGGCATCGGGGTCCACGCCTGGCAACAGTTTCCCACTACCGTGTCCCAGACATTCGTGCAGGTCGGTATGCAAGTCGTCGAGCGCATCATCATATGTATCTAACAAGTGGCGTGTGGCCTCATCTATTACGAATTCCTCACGAAAGCCGCTTCCCTTGGCGGCTTCGGCATATGCATGAGTCAGGTTACTCAACGTTACGCTTTTGCTGCCATGCTCTTGGCGCACCCAGTTACTGTTGGGCAGATTGATGCCGATGGCTGAACTCGGGTACAGGTCACCGCCTAAGATAGCGGCCTCAACCACCTTTGCACTTATCCCACGACATTCTGTCTTCTTAAAGCGGGCATCGACTGGCGAATGGTCTTCAAACCATTGGGCATTCTCGCTAAGTTGTTTGGTACGGCGGGTGGCCACATCATCTCTCAGGTTCACATAGCCTTCCCACGATCCTTTTAGTCCGAGGGGGTCTCCATAGACCTCCGTGAAGCCGTTGGTAAAATCTATGCAACACGCCGTATCATACACCCACTGGATGGAATAACGGTCGAAGGTTTCCAAATCCCCCGTCCGATAAAACTCTATCAGCGTTTCTATCACCTGTCGTTGCTCTTCGCTTTCAGCAAAGCCTTGCGCCATCTCGAGGTAATGGATTATGCGGTCGATGGTTTTCCCATACATACCGCCCGACTTCCACACGCGTTCTACGAGTTGATTATTCTCGTCGTGTTCCAACCTGCTATTCAGGCCGTACATGACGGGATGAGCTTCGTCTGCCTTTTTTATTCCTGCGTAATATCCCTCGGCCTCGGCCTGAGTGACGTCTGACGCATAGTAGTTCATGGCCGAGGTCTTCAGCAAGTCTTGGCCGTCGCACTGATTGACGCGTTTTGCCAGTACTTCAGGGTTGAAGACGACCTCCATCAGGTCTTCTTCGACAGGATAACCCATCTCACGAAGCTTCTCTTCCAAGAATTTCCGGCTGAAACCAGGCTGGAACTTGTCCATCGAGTAGTGATGATGAATGCCATTGGAGAACCACACACGCTTCAAGTACGTTTCAAACGCCTCCAACTCTTCCGATTCCGTCCCCTGGGCCTTCATATGCTTATACGCCGCCTCCAGCATCCGACGGATACGAAGGTTGTATCGGCAATTCTGGTCCCAAAGTATGTCACGACCAGCCAATGCGGCTTCGCTCAGGTAATACACCAAAGTCTTTTGCCGAAGTGGCAAGGCTTCAAATCCCGGCACCCGATAACGAAGCAGCTGGATGTCGGCGAATCTGATATCACAATACGGGAAATCTTTCACTCCTTCACCTTTTTGGGTTTCATCTTCATGTTGTGCTGCCGATACTCCTTTGGGGTCATTCCCTTGACACGGTAAAACGCCGCATAGAACGACTGCCGGCTGGCGAATCCCACCATGGCTGATATTTCCTCCACGGTCTGCTCTGCATAACGATGGTCGATAAGCAAATAAAGGGCGTCACGGATTCGCAACTCGTTAACCAACGACGAGTAGTTCTGCTGGAAGCGCAGATTGATTACCGCACTTATATAACGCGTATTGGTACTCAGGTCCAGGGCAAGTTGCTTTGCCGAGTACTCTGGGTCGAGGTACTTCTTCTCCAGCACCAACTTCTGTTGTATTTTCTCATAGAGTTCGTCGACGAGTTCCGGGCGCAGCAGCAATCGGTACGGTGCGTCTTTCTCCTTTTTTTCTATGGTATTGTACTTCGGCATGGTTGTATGATTATGACCGTACAAATGTAAAAATATTTTTCGACACAAGCAAATAAAAATGGCATCACTTCAAAAGCGATGCCATCTCCTTTGGGTCAGCCCCATACTTTATAGCCATCTGTGTATCATTTCGGGCCAGCTTTCGCTTTCTCATATCGAGGAAAAGCGTTGCCCTACTAACATAGAAGTCGGCATTTGTCGGCTCCAGCTCTACGGCGCGGTTCAGGTCGGCCAAAGCCCGTTCATACTGCTTGCGTTTCTGTTCCATTCCGCCCCTTATGGCATAGAGCAGGGCATGCTGGGGATAAACCATAATCAGCCCGTTGATTTGCTCCATGGCCTCTCGGGGACGCCCGTCGCGGTCGTTCAACAAGATAAGGCCCACGTATGCTTTCTCATTCAGCGCGTCAATCTTCAGGATTGCATCGTAGTCGGCCCGTGCGCGTTTATAGTCACGCATGCCCGAATAGATGTGGGCTCTCATCAGCAGTGCCTCGATATTCTCTGGTTGAAGGTCTATGACGTCGCTATAATCATTCAGCGCCCTTCCTTCATTCCCCATACGGTAGTATAACGCCGCACGGTCCAGCATCAAATCGACATACTTCGGATTTTGGCTTAGGCCCGCAGTATAGCTTTCGAGGGCTTCCTTCTCCCATCCCTGTCGCTCCTGAATCTGCCCTACGTAACGAAAGAGCAGGTAATTGGATTTATGCGAAGGGGAATGCCTCATCGCCTCGCGAAGATGGCTCTCGGCCACCACCAGGCTGTCGCTCGCCAAAGCTTCAAAGCCCTGCTTCACGAGCGCCGTATAGATTGAGTCCGTTACTTCTCCCGCTGCAGGGAGGGCAAAGACCATCATCAATATCGTCAGCCGGATGTATCTCATTCAGTCTAATCACCTCCCAGCAGGGAGGAGAGGCCCTTATTTCTCTTTAATATAGTTCACAATCCATTGTCCCACCTCGCGGGTGCCATATTTGGCTCCGCCTTCAACCTGAATTTCGGGTGTGCGCACATTCTGGTCCAGCGATGCATTCACGGCCTCACGGATTAGGGCGCCCTCCTCCTTCAGATTAAAGTATTCATACAGCATTGCCACAGACAGAATCTGCGCCAGAGGGTTGGCTATGTTCAGGCCCTTGCCCTGAGGCCAGCTGCCGTGGATAGGCTCGAATACGGGCGTGTGCTCGCCAGTAGAGGCGCTGGGCAGCAGTCCCATGGAGCCCGTGATGCACGAACCCTCGTCGGTCAGGATATCACCAAAGGTATTCTCCGTAACCATCACGTCAAAGAAGCGGGGTTCCTGTATCATGCGCATTGCAGCGTTATCGACATACATGAAGTCGGTTGTAACATCGGGATACTCGCCCATCATTTCCTGGGCCACCTTGCGCCACAGGCGACTCGATGCCAAAACGTTGGCCTTGTCCACCACCGTCAGGTGATGCCTGCGCTGGCGTGCATAATTATATGCTACACGCAGGATGCGCTCCACCTCGGGACGAGAATAGAAATTCGTGTCGTAGGCTTCGTCGCTGCCTTCTTTCTTCTCGCCGAAATACATGCCGCCCGTGAGCTCACGAATACAGATAAAATCGGCACCGCGCACCAGTTCATCCTTCAGGGGCGACTTGTGTACGAGACAGTCGAAAGTGGTGACCGGACGGATGTTGGCAAACAGTCCGAGCTTTTTGCGCATGGCAAGCAGGCCCTGCTCGGGACGTACCTTGGCCGTCGGGTTATTGTCGAACTTCGGGTCGCCCACGCTGGCAAAGAGCACGGCGTCGGCTTCCATACAAGTCTTGAAGGTTTCCTCGGGGAAGGGGTCGCCCACCTCGTCGATGGCATGAGCTCCACACAGGGCCTCCTTGTACGTCACCTCGTGTCCAAACTTTTCAGCAATGGCCGTCGTCACAGCCACGCCCTGTTCCATAATTTCGGGACCGATTCCATCACCGGCCAATACTGCAATTTTCAGTTTCATTTGTATATGTCTTCAATTATGTTCAATAGTTTAATGGTAGCCTTAATGGCAGCCTCTGTCTGGTCGGCATCAAGGGCATGCGTGCGGTAGGTCTTACCCTCAAACTGCCACTCGATGATGGTTTGCACGAGGGCATCGGTGCGCCCGCCGGGCGGAATCGTAACCGTGTAGTTGGCCAGCCAGGGGAACTGCCGGCCCAGCTTATCGCGGTAGATATGGCGGATGCAACGCACAAAGGCATCATACTGTCCGTCGCCCGTTGCCGTTTCCTCATACAATACGCCGTTCACGTTCAGCTTCACACTTGCCACGGGGCGCAGTCCGAAGGAGGTATTCACCATATAGCTGTCCAAGCGCACGCGTTCTTCAATCGTGGCATGCTTCAGCACGTCGTTGACGATAAAGGGCAGGTCCTCCTGGGTCACCAGTTCCTTCTTGTCTCCCAGTTCAATGATGCGCTGCGTAACCTTCTTGGTCTGCTCGGGCGTCAGGGCCAAGCCCAGCTCCTCCAGATTCCTCAGGATGTTGGCTTTTCCCGAATTCTTGCCAAGGGCATATTCGCGCTTACGGCCGAATCGCTCCGGCACCAGGTCGTTCTGGTACAGACGGGCTTTGTTATCGCCGTCGGCATGCACGCCGGCAACCTGTGTAAACACATTACCTCCCGTAATCGGTTGATTCAGGGGGATGGGTACGCCGGAATAGCTTTCCACCAGACGGCTCACCTCGTTCAGCCTGCTTTCGTCGATATTGGTCGTGGCGTTGAGCTGGTCTCTCAGGATGGCCTGCACACTGGCCAGCGGAGCATTGCCCGCACGTTCGCCCAGGCCATTCACACTGGTGTGTATGCCCTGGCAGCCTGCCAGCACGGCAGACAACACGTTCGAGATGGCCAGGTCATAGTCGTTATGGGCGTGGAAGTCGAAGTGCAGGCTGGGATAGCGCTTTCTCATCCGGCGCATATAGCTAATCAGGTCAAGCGGATTCAGGATGCCCAGCGTGTCGGGCAGCATGAAGCGTTGCACCGTGGCGTCTTTCAACCTGTCGACCAAACCAAAGACATAGTTGGGCGACGATTTCATGCCGTTGCTCCAATCCTCCAGGTAGAGGTTCACCCCCACCCCGCATTGGTTGGCGTATTCCACCACCTCGCAGATGTCGGCCACGTGCTCCTCCAATGTCTTCTTCAACTGTTCCTCACAGTGTCGCTGCGAACCCTTGCAAAGCAAGTTCAGCTGGCGGCATCCCGTTTCCAGAATCCAGTCCACCGAGGCGTGTCCATCAACGAATCCAAGGACCTCCACCCTATCCAGTTTCCCGTGTTGGGCGGCCCATTCGCAAATGCCGCTCACGGCTTCCTTCTCTCCGTCGGACACACGCGCCGAGGCCACCTCGATGCGATCGACATTAAGGTCTTGCAACAGCGCGCGGGCTATCATCAGCTTTTCATGGGGCATGAAACTGACACCGCTGGTTTGTTCACCATCGCGCAGTGTCGTGTCCATGATTTCCACGTGTCTCACCTTTGTTTCTCCCATTCCGTAATTTTATCTTCGTTTTCGAGCAGGAAGTCTATATCGTCGAGGGCATTCATCAAGCAATACTTCTTGTAGCCGTTCAGCTCAAAGTGCTCGCTGCGACCCGTGGCCAGATTGGTAACAGTCTGGTTGGGTACGTCCACGCGCACCTCGCTCTGGGGGTTGCGGGCTATCGTGTCGAACAGTTCCTGTTGCATCTCCCGGCTCACCACCACAGGCAGCACAAAGTTGTTCAACAGGTTATTGCGGTGAATATCAGCAAAACTCGACGAGATTACCACACGCACGCCATATCCGGCAATGGCCCAGGCCGCATGTTCGCGGCTGCTTCCGCTGCCCCAGTTCTGTCCGCCGACAATAATTTCATGCACACCCTTGCAGGGGGCCTCTGAAAATTCGGGTTTGTTCATTACGAAGTCAGCAATTGGCTGATTATTGGCATCGTAACGCAGGTCGTGCATGAAGGCATCGCCGTAGAACTTCGGGTCGCGGGTCGTGAAGGCCAGGTATCGCGCCGGAATGATGTTATCCGTATTATTATTGTCTATGGCAATAGGGATGCACGTCGACTGAATGATATCGAATTTCTGTTTCATCGCTGTCTCAATTTCTCATTCTCTCATTCTCTCATTTTCTCATTCTCTCAACCTCTCATTTTCCTAATATCCGTCACAACACCCGTAATGGCCGAAGCCGCCACCGTGAGCGGACTTGCCAGAATGGTGCGTGCGCCAGGTCCCTGGCGGCCTACGAAGTTGCGGTTCGAAGTCGAGATGGCCAACTTGCCGGCAGGCACCTTGTCGGGGTTCATGGCCAGACAGGCCGAGCACGACGGCAGTCGCAACTCAAAGCCGGCCTCCTCCAGCACCTTGTCGATACCCTCGTCTATAATCTGCTGGCGCACCAGCCACGAGCCCGGCACCAGCCATGCGACCACGTTGGGGGCCTTCTTCCGACCTTTCACCACAGAGGCGAAGGCACGGAAGTCCTCGATGCGTCCGTTGGTGCAGGCGCCCAGGAACACATAGTCCACGGGAGTGCCCTCCAGCTTCTGGCCGGGCTTGAACTGCATATATTCGAGCTGGTTCAGCAACTGTGTGCGTGCGGCTTCGTCCAGTCCGTCGAGGGTGGGTATGCACTCGTCCACGGCAATGCCCGCACCGGGGTTCGTTCCGTAGGTAATGCGCGGGGCAATGTCTTCGGCGCGATAGGTCACCTCCTTGTCGAACACGGCATCATCGTCGCTCTTCAGTTTCTTCCACTCCTCCACGGCACGGTCCCAGTCGGCACCCTTTGGCGCATACTCACGTCCCTTCAGATATTCGAAGGTCGTTTCGTCCGGGGCAATCAGTCCGGCTCTCGAACCCATCTCAATGCTCAGGTTCGACAGCGTCAGTCGTCCCTCCATGCTCATGTTGCGCACGACCGAACCGGCATACTCCACGGCATAGCCCGTGGCGCCGCTGGTGGTCATCTGCGCCATGATGTACAGCGCGACGTCCTTGGCCGTCGTGCCCTCGGGCAGTGTACCCTCGATGTTGATGCGCATGGTTTTGGGCTTCGACTGCAGGATGCACTGCGAGGCCAGCACCTGGGCCACCTCGCTGGTGCCAATGCCCATGGCAATAGCTCCCACGGCACCGTGGGTCGAGGTGTGTGAGTCGCCACACACGATGGTCATGCCGGGCAGCGACAGTCCCTTCTCGGGCCCCACGACGTGGATAATGCCGTTATCCTTGGTGCCCATCGCAAAGTGGCGGATGCCAAACTCTTCACAATTGCGCTTCAGCGTCTCCACCTGCTTACGGCCAATCTCGTCGTGAATGGCTTCCTGCTGGTCGCTGGGGGTGTTGTGGTCGGGCATGGCCACCACCTGCTGGGGGCGGAACACCTTCAGCCCCTTGTCCCTCAGCGTGTCGAACGCCTGGGGCGAGGTTACCTCGTGGGCATACAGCCTGTCGATGTATAACTGTGTGGGGCCGTCCTCCACCTCACGTATTACGTGCTTGTCCCAAATCTTATCAAATAAAGACTTCATTTATTTAAACTTATTTATGCAATCAATATAAGCCTCAACGGAGGCGGTGACAATGTCGGTGTTGGCACCGAAGCCGTAGTAGACGTGTCCGTCGTGCTCCACCTGCATGTGCACCTTTCCCACGTCGTCCGAACCCTTGGATATGGCCTGTATGGTGAATTCCTTCAGCGTCATCTTGCGGCGGATGATAACCTTCAGGGCGTTGATGGCAGCATCCACGGGACCGTTGCCCGAAGCCGATGCCTCGAACTGCTCGCCCGAGATGTTCAGGCCTATGGCTGCCACCGAGCGCACACCCATGCCGGTAGTCACCTGCAGGTATTCGAGCTTTATGGCGTGCGAAGCCGTCCGGTCGGCACCTGCCAGCACCAGCACGTCGTCGTCGCTCACCTCCTTCTTCTTGTCGGCCAGGCGCAGGAAGGCCTCGTAGATGGCGTCGAGCTTCTCGCCGTCGACGTCCACCCCATTCACGTGGAGGCGGTGTTTCAGCGCCGCGCGCCCGCTGCGGGCCGTCAGCACGATGGCATTGTCGTCGATACCCACATCCTTGGGATTCATAATCTCGTAGGTCGAGGCGTCTTTCAACACGCCATCCTGATGAATGCCGCTGGAGTGGGCAAAGGCATTGCGGCCCACGATGGCCTTGTTGGGCTGCACGGGCATGTTCATCAGGCTCGACACCATGCGGCTGATGGGGAATATCTTTGTAGTATTAATATTGGTATCTATGCCCAGGTAGGGATGAGTCTTGAAGGTCATCACCACCTCCTCGAGGCTGGTGTTGCCGGCCCGCTCGCCAATGCCGTTGATGGTCACCTCAACCTGGCGCGCGCCGTTGAGCACTCCGGCCACCGTGTTGGCAGTGGCCATGCCCAGGTCGTTGTGGCAGTGGGTCGACAGGATGGCGCGGCCAGCCGACAGTCCGTCGACGTGCTCCATCAGGTAGCGAATCTTCTCCCCATACTCCTGCGGTACGCGGAATCCAGTGGTGTCGGGGATGTTCACCACCGTGGCACCGGCCTTCACCACGGCCTCCACCACGCGAGCCAGATACTCGTTGTCCGTGCGCCCGGCATCCTCGGCGTAGAACTCCACGTCCTCAACATATCGCTTGGCATATTTCACGGCCCTCACCGCCCGCTCGATGATTTCCTCGGGCGTTGAGTTGAACTTATATCGGATGTGGCTCTCGCTGGTGCCGATGCCGGTGTGTATGCGCTTGTGCTTGGCATACTGCAGGGCCTCGGCAGCCACGTCGATGTCTTTCTCCACGGCTCGTGTCAGCGCACATATCGTGGGCCACGTCACGGCCTTCGAAATCTCCACCACCGAGTTGAAGTCGCCCGGACTGCTCACGGGGAATCCGGCCTCGATAACGTCGACACCCAGCAGCTCCAGCTGCCGCGCCACCTGTATTTTCTCTACGGTGTTCAGCTGACAGCCGGGCACCTGCTCGCCGTCGCGCAGCGTGGTGTCGAATATAAACAATCTTTCACTCATACCTTAATCTAAACTTCAATATATAAGAATTTGAGCCGCAAATTTACGAATTTGTAAGCATATATGCAACTTTATGCCCGCTTTTCACACGC
>CALZQV010000051.1 GCA_945828295.1 uncultured Prevotellaceae bacterium
TCTTCCTGTTTTTTTAGCGCGGTATCTGTACGATTTTGTTCGCTTCTTCCCAACAAAAGGCGACAGGAAAATCGTGCAAAAATGCAACCCGTGCAGGGCATTCCTGCAGGCCCCGTCGGGTAAAGTATATTCATCGGCCGACGGCTATACATTCGTCGGCGATGAATATACGTTCGTCGGGCGATGTCTGTATATTCATCGGGCGATGAATATAGTTTGTCGCGCAAGGCTTGCAATTATAGGTTCGGGGGCTTTCGGTTTTGCGTCGCACGGTTGTGGGGAATGGAGCGGGAAGATGGTGCGGAAAACGGCAAATGAGTTTGCGGTTTCGGATTATTGTTGTACCTTTGCCACAGCACTATGGCACTGCAATACCGACTGACAACGACCACCATCGACGACCTGACGCTGGACCTCACCCATGCCCCCGTGGCAGGGCCGGAGCAGAGCGAGGTGCGCGCCACCTACCTGCCGGCCGAATGGGCCCGGCAGAGCGGGGTGCAGCTGACGTGGCCCCACGAGGGCACCGACTGGGCTCCCGTGCTGGGCGAGGTTACAGATTGCTACGTGAGAATGGCGCTGGAGATTGCGCTGAGGGAGCGGCTCATCGTCGTGACGCCCGAGGCGGAGGCCGTGGAGCGGCTGCTTCGCGAGCGACTGCCCCAGCGAGCCCTCAAGAACGTGGAGCTCTGCCAGATGCCCACCAACGACACCTGGGCGCGCGACCACGGGTTCATCACCCTCAAGACCTCGACGGGCCGCCTGCTGCTCGACTTCCAGTTCAACGGCTGGGGGCGCAAGTTCACGGCCGACGAGGACAATCGCATCTGTCGCCGCATGATGGGGCTCATGGCCCCCAGGGCGGGACAGGCACCGGTGCTCAACGGACAATATGAGGACCACCTGGACTTCGTGCTCGAAGGGGGCAGCATCGAAAGCGACGGCCACGGCACGCTGCTCACCACCAGCCAGTGCCTCATGGCCCCCAACCGCAACCAGCCGCTCACGCAGACCGAAATCGAGCAGCGGCTGAAGCGCTACCTCCACGTGGAGCGCGTCCTGTGGCTCGACCACGGCTATCTGGCCGGCGACGACACGGACTCGCACATCGACACGCTGGTGCGCTTCTGTCCCAACGACACCATTGCCTACGTGCAGTGCACCGACCCGGCCGACGAGCACTACGCCGAGCTGCGCCTCATGGAGGAGCAACTGCGCGGTTTCCGCACGGCCGACAACCGCCCCTACCGGCTCATCGCCCTGCCCATGGCCAAAGCCCAATACGAGGGCATGGCGGACGAAGCGGACGAGGCAGCGAGGGGCCAGCGGCTGCCGGCCACGTATGCCAACTTCCTGTGTGTCAACGGCGCCGTGCTGATGCCAACCTATCGCGACCCCGAGCGCGACGAACGGGCCCGCCGCCAACTGCAGCTGGCCTTCCCCCGCCACGAGATTGTGGGCGTGGATTGCCGCGTGCTCATTGAGCAGCATGGGTCGCTCCACTGCTGCACGATGCAGTTTCCGGCGTGATTGGGGGATGGTGATTTGGTGATTTGGTGATTTAGTGATTTAGGGATTTAGTGATTTGGTGATTTAGTGATTTGGTGATTTGGTGATTTAGAGGTAAGAGGTAGGAGGTAAGAGGTAGGAGGAGTGATTTGGGGATTTGGGGATTTAGGGATTTAGGGTTTTGGTGATTTAGTGATTTGGGGATTTAGTGATTTAGAGGTAAGAGAGATAATATAGAGATGAAAGTAGGACTGATTCAACAGACATGCGGCCCCGACGTGGAGGCCAACCGCCAGAAGCTGGCACGCAACATTGCCCACGTGGCTCAGCAGGGGGCCAAGCTGGTTGTGCTGCAGGAACTGCACAACTCGCTGTACTTCTGTCAAGTGGAGGACGTGGATAACTTCGACCTGGCCGAGCCCATACCCGGTCCCTCGACCGAGTTCTACGGCCGGCTGGCCAAGGAGCACGGCATCGTGCTGGTTACGAGCCTGTTCGAGCGGCGCGCTGCCGGGCTCTACCACAACACGGCGGTCGTCCTTGAGGCCGACGGCTCGATTGCCGGCAAGTACCGCAAGATGCACATCCCCGACGACCCGGCCTACTACGAGAAGTTCTACTTCACGCCCGGCGACCTCGGCTTCCAGCCCATCCAGACTTCGGTGGGACGACTGGGCGTGCAGGTGTGCTGGGACCAGTGGTACCCCGAGGGTGCCCGCCTGATGGCCCTCGCCGGCGCCGACGTACTCATCTACCCCACCGCCATCGGCTACGAATCGAGCGACACGCCCGAAGAGCAAGAGCGGCAGCGCGAGGCCTGGACCACCGTGCAACGGGGCCACGCCGTGGCCAACGGGCTGCCCGTCATCACAGTGAACCGCGTGGGCCACGAGCCCGACCCCAGCGGCCAGACGCGCGGCATCGAGTTCTGGGGCTCGAGCTTCGTCAGCGGTCCGCAGGGCGAACTACTCTACCGCGCCGCGAAGGACAAGGAAGAGTGCACGGTGGTGGATGTCGACCTCAAGCGCTCGGAGCAGGTGCGCCGCTGGTGGCCCTTCCTGCGCGACCGTCGCATCGACGAGTTCGCCGGGCTCACAAAAAGATTTCTCGGAAACGATTAGCTAAGAACAAGTTACTGGCGCAAGAGCGACTTCCGCCCATGACCGACCACAAGCCCAGGGGCACGACGGGCTGAGACAGGGCGGCCGGAGAGGTCGTACAAAGGCGCAGGAGCAGACAGACGGGACGTTACGGGCGCAATCCCATCGGGCACCACGGCCTTGAGGTGGATGACCGACGTGGCGCTGCGCGTTGCAGAGACGAGCACACAAGCCTCGGCCCAGGCACAATCGGGGGCCATGTAGACCTCCCGCCCCACTTCCTGAAGATAGAAGCGGTCGGCACACTGGTAGAGATAGAAATCAGTGCCCGAAGCCGAGAACGTGAAGGCGGGATAGCCCGCCGTGGAAGGTGTGGAACTGAGGCAGGAAGGCATCGAAACCTTATCAGCAAGATATACATTCTGGAGGCGCAGGGCCCCATCGACATCGGGCGAGGCCAGGAAGCGCCACTGGAAAGCGGCGTCATCGACATTCAGGCGGCTGCGCTTGAGGCGGTAGGCATTGTAGTCGCTGTTGGGCGGCGTGAGGTTAAGCCCCTCGGTGTCGGCCGCGCCATACCACTTCTCGGCATTCGTCAGATAAAAGACCTGCTGCAAGTCGGGGACGGTGCGCACCCAGACCTCAGGCTGGAAGTCGCTGAAATACTTCTTGTAGAGAGCCGACACCTGTTCCAGCTCGTCGCCCTCAGGAGCAGCCGTGAACGAGCCATAGGCATAGGGCGCACCCTCGGGCAGGTAGGAGGCATTGGCAGCAGAAGCACCCGTCACGAAGGGCCACTCATAGTTGGCAAACCAATCCTGGGCCTGATAAGCACGATAGAAGAAGACCTTCCAGCGCGGATAGTAGTAGCTGGAGAGCAGTCCCTGCCACTCACGGTTGGCATAGTCGTGGAGGCCGCCCGTCTCACACTGGGCGCGGTCGCCCCAGGTGGTCAGGAGCATGCGGGCATTCTTCTCGTAGAGATCCTTCTCCTCGTCGGTCTGGCCGAGGGCACGGGCCATTTCCGTCCAGCGGCCCAGACGGAACTCGGCGCGCGTGCCGAGCAAGCGGTCCTGGTCGAGAATCAGCGCAAGGAAGCGAGTGGCTATCGGCGCACGCTTGGAAGAGGACGCTGAGCCCAGACTGTCGAGCATGAGTTTCCCAAGGTCACCGAGCGACTGGCGCATGAGGTCGACAAGGTCGTATCGGTAGTTATCGTTGTCGCGCAACGTGTCAGCCACCGACAGCATCTCGTAGAGCGCCGTGCGCAGTTCCGCGAAGTCCCAGTACCAGGTGGAGTTGGCCCAACTGCTGACCGTGCCCGGCTTCAGGGCCGGACGCATCAGGAACACGCTCTCGGTGGTGCCCTGCTGGTAGTTGTTGGGGCAATTGTAGGGGCCGGCAGCGAGGCGGGTCCACGCCGAAAGCAGCTTGCCATACGCCTCCTGGCCCGGGCGCACGCCATAGCGCATCGTCACGTAGTCGTTAATCCACGTCTGGCGGGTGTAGTCCGTAACGGTCCAGGGCAGGGCGTAGAGCAAATCGTAGAGCATGGAATTGTTCTCGATGCCCTCGGGGATGGCCCCAATGCCCACGAGCCTGTTCTGCGAAGCCTTGTCGCGGGCCTGGTAGAAGCAATCAATGAGTCGGTCCATGCGTCCGAAAAGGCCGACGTTTCCGCCAAAGTTGGACACCTGGCCCCACACCCAGTCGTGGGGAACGCCGTCGGCCGTAGTGTGGTTGCCGCTGCACTCGATGTCGCCATTATTGTCGCCATGCAGGTCGAGAATCATCAACCGACCGGCCGGCACGGTGTGGGTGAGGATGGTCGTGGGGTTGTCCTGCCAATGCTGGCACACCCAGACGGCATCGGGGTCGTAGGTCAGCAGGGCGTCGTACATGGCCCGAACCGAGGCCGAGGCGCTGGTGACACCGCTGGGGACACCGCCCTCATGGAAGGGGTCGATGGCATAGAAACGTGTGTGGCAGACATCACCGAAAAGTTCGTCGAAGGCGGCATAGTAGGCCGCTGCAAAATCGCGAAGACGCTCGGTATTATTGACGAAATAGGGTCGCACGAAACTGCACCACGTGCCGCCGTTGACGATGTCGGCCGACTGCCAGTCCTGCACCTTCTCAGGGTCGGCATAGCGCAAGAAATCCTTGGGCACCATGCCCACGTAGCCCGGCACCACGGGCTCCATTCCCAATTCGGCCATACGCTGGAAAATCTGTCGGGCCAGGGCCGTGCGCTGCCGATACCAGCTGTCGGGCTGAGGACCGCCCCACCCCGTCAGGTTATTCATGAAAAACCAGCCATAGAACGCACTGCCACAGACAAATTCGTTGACCTGCGAGAGCGACGAATAGCCATAGCCCTCGAGCACACGGCGCCAGACGCCCTCCATGCCCGTGATGACAAGGGGCAGGTTGACACCATGCAGGGCCATCCAGTCGATTTCCTGCTGCCAGCGGTCCCAGTCCCAAAAGGCCATGCTGTAGGAATGGGTGCAGAAATTAAGGTAGTAGCGATAGTCCACACTGGAGTTGTGGCGCTCGCCCGTCACGGCAGGGAGCGTCTGGGGCAGTTTCCCCGTGGGCGAGTTCCAGGAGATGTCGACCCCGGCATAGTGCTGGAGATACCAGTTGATGCCCGTGGTGGCAGCTATGCAGTCGGAAGCCGTGACGCGCACCTTTTGGCCGTCACAGTCGAGGACAAAGTATTGTGACTGGCCGGGAGTCTCGTCAATCACCCACTCAAAACGGTCGGCATCGTCGCCATGAGGCAGGATGCGTCTCAGCAAGTCGCGAACTGGGTCAGCCTTCACAAGGATTGCCGACAAGATGAAGAAAAGGGTAAGGAGTGTGCGTTTCATAGATATAGAATATTAATAAAATAATGATTCGGACGTTAGTTGCCTTTCGACTCAAGCAGGGCCGTGAGGCGCATGATTTCGTCGCGATACTGTGCGGCCTCCATGAAGTCGAGCCTCTTGGCGGCCTCCTGCATGAGGCGGCGCGTGTGGTCGATGCTCTTCCTAAGCTGCTGGGGCGACATGGTGTCGAGGATGGGGTCGGCAGCCATCTCGACGCTGGCAACCGGCGTTTGGTAGGTGACGACATTGTGCTGGTCGGCATGGGGGTGCTTGACCTTGCTCGTCGGGATACTGGGCTGGCTGGCTCCTGCCGAGGGGGTGAGCGTCGGTGCCAGTTCCTTGCGCACGGCGTGCGGCGTGATGCCGTGTTCCTGGTTGTAGCGCAACTGCACCTCGCGCCGGTGGTTGGTCTCCTCGATGCAGGCAGCCATCGACTGGGTGATGCGGTCGGCATAAAAGATGGCCTTGCCGTGGACATGGCGGGCAGCACGGCCTATCGTTTGCGTGAGACTGGTCTTGCTACGCAGGAAGCCCTCCTGGTCGGCATCCAGAATGCCAACCAGCGATACCTCAGGCAAGTCGAGCCCTTCGCGCAGCAGGTTGACGCCCACCAAGACATCGTATTCGCCACGGCGCAGGGCATCCATAATCTGCACCCGCTCCATAGTGTCGACCTCGTGGTGGATATAGCAAGAGTTGATGCCGGAGCGCTGAAGGTAGGCACTGAACTCCTCGGCTTGCCGCTTGCTGAGGGTGGTCACGAGCACACGTTCGTGCTTGTCGATTCGCTGGACAATTTCCTCCAGCAGGTCGTCGGCCTCGTTCTCTCGCGGGCGCACCTCGATGACGGGGTCGAGCAGGCCCGTGGGACGGATAAGTTGCTCCACCACAACGCCTTCGGCCTCCTTGAGCTCATAGTCGGCAGGCGTTGCCGAGACGTAGATAATCTGATTTGTGAGTTGCTGGAATTCCTCGAACTTCAGCGGACGGTTGTCGAGCGCCGCGGGCAGGCGGAAGCCGTATTGCACGAGGTTGGTCTTGCGGGCACGGTCGCCACCGTACATGCCGCCGATTTGGGGCACGGAAACGTGGCTCTCGTCGATGAACATCAGAAAGTCCTTGGGAAAGAAATCGAGCAAGCAGAAGGGGCGCGTTCCAGCCTCGCGACCGTCGAAATAGCGGCTGTAGTTCTCGATACCCGAGCAATGGCCCAGTTCGCGAATCATCTCCACATCGTAGGTCACGCGCTCTTGCAACCGCTTTGCCTCCAAGGGCTTGCCTTCCTCCTCGAAGTAGTCCACCTGGAGTTTCAGGTCGTCCTCGATTTGGCGTATGGCCCTTTCCTGAGTCTCCTTGCTGGTCATAAAGAGGTTGGCTGGATAGATGTGGTACTCGTCGAACGACGACAGGCGCTGCATGGTCTCGGCATCCACCTCTTCTATCGACTCAATCTCGTCGCCCCAGAAGGTGATGCGAAGCAGGTTGTCGCTGTAGGCCAGGGCCACGTCGACGGTGTCGCCCTTCACGCGGAACTCTCCTCGGCTAAGGCTCACGTCGTTCCGCACGTAAAGACAGTCTAAGAACTTGCGCAACAACACATTGCGGTCTACCTCCTGCCCCTTCCTGACGGTTATAACGCTCTCGTAAAAGGCAGCCGGATTGCCCATGCCATAGATGCAACTGACGGAGCATACGACAATCACGTCCTTGCGCCCCGACAAAAGGGCACTGGTGGCTGCCAGACGCAGCTTGTCAATCTCGTCGTTAATAGCAAGGTCTTTCTCGATGTAGGTATCTGTTGAAGGAATGTAGGCCTCTGGCTGATAATAGTCGTAGTAAGAGACGTAATATTCTACGGCGTTGTGGGGGAAGAAGCCCTTCATCTCGCGATAGAGCTGGGCTGCCAGAGTCTTGTTGTGACTAAGGATAAGGGTGGGCTTTCCCACCTGTGCAATGACGTTGGCCATCGTGAACGTCTTGCCGCTGCCGGTTACACCCAGGAGTACCTGTGCCGGGTCGCCCCGCTCGACTCCCGCCACCAATTGTTCGATGGCCTGTGGCTGGTCGCCAGTCGGCTTAAACGGGGATGTCAGTTGAAACATAGCCATATCCGAACACAAATATACTCTTTATAATCCAAATATCAAAATAGAGCGTGCGAAATGGCGACGGCATCCGTGAAAAAGCATTAAATAATGACGGGCAAGGGACAATTTTAAATACGGGATTTGGGATTTTAATTAAATTATTGTATCTTTGCGCTCCAAATATGCGCGTGTAAGAAAGATGAACAGAATATTCCAAACCTTCATGCTTCTCCTCGTCTGTTGGTCGATGACTTCCTGTGGCGAGTATGTTGCCCTGCAGAAGTCGCCCGACTATGAATACAAATACGAAGCTGCGAAGGCATACTACATGGAGGGGAAATACAGTCGCGCATCCATGCTCTTCTACGACCTGCTGGCCATCATGAAGGGCACGACGTACGGCGAGGAATCCCTCTACCTGACGGCCATGAGCGAGTTCGGAAACAAGAACTACGACCTGGCCCACAACAACTTCAAGAAGTACTTTCAAACCTACCCCAAGGGTCAGTATGCCGAACCGGCACACTTCTACTCTGCCCTGTCGCTGTTCAGGCAGACACCCGACCCACGTCTCGACCAAACGAGCACAATCAACGCCATGGGCGAATTCCAGAACTTCCTCGACCTCTATCCCTACACACCGCTCAGGGAACAGACGCAGGAGATGATTTTCGCCCTGCAGGACAAGTTGGTGGAGAAGGAATGCCTGTCAGCCAAACTCTACTACGACCTGGGTAGCTACATCCTCAACAGCACGTTCGGAGGCAGTAACTATGAGGCCTGCGTGGTGACGGCGCAAAACGCCCTGCGCGACTATCCCTATGCCGCACCCGAACGCCGCGAAATGCTCTCCATCCTAATCCTTCGCGCCAAATATCAGCTGGCCCTGAAGAGCGTGGAAGAGAAGCGTGCCGAACGTTTCCGCGACGCCATCGACGAATACTACGGCTTTGCCAACGACTTCCCCGAATCGAAGTATTTGAAAGAGGCAAAGGACATCTTCCAGCAAGCCGAGAAGGCTGTCAATAACAAGCACCTCGACCTCACGGAAAAAGATTAATCACACACCCAATAAGCGAATACTGAAATAAACTTAAGATATGGATTACAAAAAGACAAACGCACCTACCAACACGGTAACCCGCGACATCATGAACCTCTGCAAGGAGACTGGTAACATCTACGAGAGCATTGCCATCATTGGCAAGCGCGCCAACCAAATTTCTGTCGACATCAAGCAGGAGCTCTCGCAAAAGTTGCAGGAGTTTGCTTCTTCCACCGACAACCTGGACGAGGTGTTTGAGAACCGCGAGCAGATTGAAATCTCACGTTTCTACGAGAAGCTCCCGAAGCCCTCACTCATTGCCACACAGGAATTCATCGACGGCAAGATTTACTTCCGCGCTCCCGTAACCGAGACCACCGTAGAAGAGTAAGCCATGATTCAGCGCATACAGTCACTCTACATGCTGGTGGCGTTCGCCTTGGGCGTGGCCTGCCTGAGTCTTCCCTTGGGATACTTTTGCACAGCTGAGGGGGAGCGTGTTTCCGACCTCTTCAACCTGTGGATGCGCAACGTGGAGGACGGAGCTATCAGCTTCACCCCGTGGGCACTGTTCGCAATACTGCTCACAACCACAACGCTCACCTTCATCGACATTTTCCTTTTCACGCGTCGAGCCCTGCAGATGCGGATTCTCGTCATATGCATTTTATTGCTGGTGGGCTACTACGTTTACCTGGGCTTCTGCATCTACATTGCCCACACCAACGGCTACGACTTCACGCCCCGCGTTTCGGCAGCATTCCCCTTCGTCGGCATCGTGCTCAACTATCTGGCATTCCGCGCCATACTGAAGGACGAACTGCTGGTTCGCTCACTCGACCGCTTGCGCTAAGCTTCAGTCTTTCTTATTAAAGACATCAAAGAGATACGACACCTTCGCGACAATAGCCCCATTGGCTGAACGTCCGAAGGTGTCGGCTTTTCCGTCGTGGAATATGTTGGAAAGGCCAAAGTAGTATCGCCCTTCCAGCATGAAATGGCCGGCGCGCTTGGTATTCACCTCCATGCCTAAGCCGCCCGTGATACCATACTCAAACTTGTTTTCAATGGGCAGGTCGTACTGCTCCACCACATTGTTGGGACGGAGGGCAAGCGTTGCCGCCGACCATTCGCCGCCGCGCTTGTCTTTGTCCGACAGATAGAAACCAAGCTGGGGGCCGAGCACGAGATAGCCCATCACGCCCTTCACCTCCTTGCCGAATCCCAGGCGGGCCAGCAAGGGAACCTGGATGTAGTTGACCGTGCGGCTATAGGTGTCGCTGCTGGTCTCAATGACCTCCTTCCAACCCATCTGGGCATAGTTGACTTCGGCCTGCACGGCACACAGCATCTTGAAGTATCGCTCGCAGGTGTAGCGCAAGGTCACACCCACCGTTGCTCCTCCATGATAGGCCTGCTTGATGGTGGGGTCGAAGGATATGCGATTAAAAAGGCATCCCCCGTTCACACCAACGGAAAGCGCACTACGGTACTCTCCGACTTGCGCAAACAGGCTGGCGAATGGCAGTTGGAGAGCGAAGGTAATGAAAAAGAAGAGGAGGAGCCGCTTCATCTGACGATTTGTATGGTGTTGTTCGTGGTGTAGTGAACCAGCTGTACGTTGATATTCGCGAAGCCGCCATTCTCAGTCCCCAGACGCTCGAAGCGGAATGTATGCTGCAAGGGTTGCTGTTCCAGCGTGCCCTGCATGGTTTCGAACCGGTCCGGGCCCAGCGTTGCCAAGCCATGCATGAAATAGTAGCCCAGGTCGTAGCCTAAGGATTCGGCACGGGGGTATGACAGACGCGACTGGCTGCCGAAGTTATCGCGATAGCGTTGCTCGAACTTCACCACACGCCCGCTGAGCGGATTGCGATAGTAGGCCGAGAAGATGCGTGTGTCGAACTGATAGTAGTCGCGAATCATCGTCTGGGCATAGGTGAGCCATTCGGGATAGCCGAAGAGCACGATTTTGTACTGAGGATAGCGCGCCTGGTAGTCTTTGATGCCCGCAAGCATCTTGTTGAGGGATGAAAGGCTGCGGTTGTCGCTTATCACGACGTTCTGGCGGAACTGGTTGAAGGCGCGGTCGTAGGCATACTCGTCGCCGCCGGCCGCGAGTGTTGTCGTCTGCATGTTACTCAGGCGCAGCACCTGCATGAGGTGGTTCGAGAACGATTCTCCGCGCTCGTCCTTCTCGCCGGAATGGTAAAATACGAAGTTGCTGTTCTGCAGGTCCTTCATCACCAGTGTGGAGATGCCGGGATAGAGCAACTCCTGAGCTACGCCCACTTGGTATATCCATGGGTTGGTGTGGACTTGAGAACAAGGGGTGTTGAAGGGCAAGACCATGCGGATGCGGTGTTGCTTGCAGTATTCCGAAAGGCTGGCAACCTGAACGGCATCGGCTGGCCCGAAGATGACGTTGACCGAAGCCAGCTGCGGGTTGGCAAGCGTCTGCCTCATGCTGGTTTCCGACGTTCCGCAGTCGAAGGCATAGAGGTCGATGTTGGTGCCCTCCTGCTTCACTTGGTCGACGGCCATGAGCAGGCCACGATAAAACTCGATGAATGTCATTCCGCGGGCCGACTGTTCCTTTAGCGGAAGCAGCACACCAACCTTGACGGTTGCCTGCGCCCACAGCGTCAAACTGAATGCACACAGCACGACGGTCAGAAAAAAAGCTTTCGTTCGTTGCCTCATACTCGGTATTGCCGTTTGGTTCGTACAAAGATACAAAAAAATTGTCTTATCATACCACTTATAGAGAATAAATTGTAACTTTGTACGTTACTATAATATGATGAAAGGTAAATTACATTATATAATCCTCGTCTTTTTCTGCTTTCTGCCCGCATGGGCCTGGGCACAGACGGCATACCCCAGTGTTGACCCCAAAGCCACCTTCACGACCGTCGACGGCGAGGAGACGGACGACGCCAGCAGCGGCCAGGACGCACCTCTGGCGGCCCACTTCACGGCCAATCCCTCGAACCTTGGCAGCTACACCGTGCGCTACGAATGGAAAATCTGCCGCGTAGGCCAGGAGGACACGCCTCTGGTTCACCGCTTTGAGGAGGACATCGACTACACCTTCACCGAAAGCGGCACGTTCAGCATTCAACTCTATGCCACCTTCGTCCTGGGCACCGACACCATCGCCTACCCCGAAGAGGGCGAGGCCAATCCCATCATGGTGACCATCAACGACAGCAAACTGGAATTCCCCAACGCCTTCTCGCCCAACCGCACGCCCGACGGCTTCAACGATGAATTCAAGGCCAAGGAGTACAAGAGCATCGTGAAGTTCCAAGCCGCCATCTTCAACCGTTGGGGACAGAAGATATACACCTGGGACGACCCCGCCGGCTATTGGGACGGCAAGTGGAACGGCCGCTTGGTGAAGGACGGTGTCTACTTCCTTGTCGTCAACGCGCGCGGAGCCGACGGCCGCAAATACAACATCCGCAAAGCCATCACCGTCATCACCGGCTATAACACCGACAACCAAGACTCCACCACCACTCCTTAAACGAAGCGCGCCCCCTGAACACAAAAAAGGAACGAGCGGATTGTAATTTGCAGAAAAATTCGTATCTTCGCAGCTACATTTGCCGATAATAGCATGAGCGAGCAGAAAATAGAAGTATTAGGAGCGCGTGTACACAATCTGAAGAACATCGACGTGGAAATCCCTCGCCAAAGCCTGACGGTCATTACCGGGCTTTCCGGCTCTGGGAAATCAAGCTTAGCCTTCGACACCATTTTTGCCGAAGGACAACGACGATACATCGAAACATTTTCGGCCTACGCCCGCAACTTCCTGGGCAACATGGAACGGCCTGACGTAGACAAGATTACAGGCCTTTCACCCGTCATCAGCATCGAACAGAAGACAACGAACAAGAACCCCCGCTCGACGGTGGGCACGACAACGGAGGTCTACGACTTCCTGCGCCTGCTCTATGCCCGCGCCGGCGAGGCCTACAGCTACGTCACGGGCGAGCGCATGGTGAAGTACACCGAGGAACAGATTGTCAACCTGCTCCTCCACCAGTACCAAGGACGCAAGGTCTATCTGCTGGCCCCGCTGGTGAAGAACCGCAAGGGACACTACAAGGACCTGTTCGAAATGGTGATGAAGAAAGGCTACCTCTACGTGCGCGTCGACGGCGAACTGATGGAGGTGGAACCCGGCATGAAGCTCGACCGCTACAAGAACCACTCCATTGAGGTGGTTGTGGACAGGCTTACGGTGAAGGACACCGACGAAACGGAGACCTCCGACAACGCAAAAGGGCAAGAGAAGAAGGCCGGGAGCCAGAAAAGGCTGCAGAACAGCGTACAGAACACACTGAAGCAGGGCGACGGAATGATGATGGTTTACGACGTCGCCGACGGGTCGATACGCCACTACAGCCGCCGACTGATGTGCCCCACGTCGGGCATCTCCTACCCCGATCCTGCCCCCCACGACTTCTCTTTCAACTCGCCTCAGGGCGCCTGTCCGCGATGCAAAGGACTGGGTGTCGTATCGCTCATCGACCGCGACCTCATCATCCCCGACCGCTCGCTCTCCATCCACGATGGCGCCATCGTGGCACTGGGCAAGTACAAGTCGTCGATGATATTCTGGCAAATCGAGGCCATTCTCGACAAATACGGCTTCACGCTGTCCGACCCCGTCAGCTCGCTGCCCGACGAGGCGCTCGACGAAATCTTCAACGGCTCGATTGAGCGGCTGCGCATTCCCGCCGAGGTGGCACGGACCTCCAACGACTACTACTGCACCTTCGAAGGGCTGGTGAAATACATCCGCTCGACGCAGGAGAACGACCAGAGCGCCACGGCACAGAAGTGGGTGGGACAGTTCAGCCGCGACTGCACATGCCCGGAATGCAAGGGCCAGCGACTCAACCGGCAGGCCCTCAGCTACCGCATTGGCGGCAAGAACATCGCCGAGCTCGCAGACATGGACCTTGGCGACCTTTACCGCTGGATTGAGGACCTCTCCCAGCCCCACCCCGATCACAAGGAAGGCGTCCCCTTCCTGTCGGAATATCAAAAGAAGGTGGCACCCGAGATACTGAAGGAAATCAGGACCCGCCTGAAGTTCCTTCTCGACGTCGGGCTCGACTACCTCTCGCTCAACCGCACGTCGGCCTCGCTGAGCGGCGGCGAAAGCCAGCGCATACGCCTGGCTACGCAAATCGGCAGTCAGCTCGTCAACGTCCTTTACATCCTTGACGAACCGAGCATCGGCCTCCACCAGCGCGACAACCAGCGCCTCATCCGCTCGCTGAAGGAGCTGCGCAACACGGGCAACACCGTCATCGTCGTGGAGCACGACCAGGAGATGATGGAGAATGCCGACTGGATTATCGACATCGGGCCGCGCGCTGGCCGCAAGGGAGGCGAAGTCGTGTTCCAGGGCACCTACGCCGACATCCTGAAGGCCGACACGCTCACCGCCAAGTATTTAAGAGGCGAAGGGCAAGAGACAAACGTATCCTCCAGCCCCCAACCGCCTACCGCCTACCTCCGCCTATTCGGCTGCCGGGGCAACAACCTGAAGGGCGTCGACGTCAGCCTGCCCCTTGGCAAGCTCATCTGCGTGACGGGAGTCAGCGGAAGCGGAAAATCAACGCTCATCAACGAAACCCTGCAGCCCCTGCTCTCCCAGCGCTTCTACCATTCGCTGAAAGACCCCCTGCCCTACGACCACGTCGAGGGACTGGAGCTGATTGACAAGGTTGTCAGCGTGGACCAAAGCCCGCTTGGGCGCACGCCTCGCTCCAACCCCGCAACCTACACAGGCGTATTCAACGACATTCGCAACCTCTACGTACAACTGCCCGAAGCCAAGATTCGCGGCTACAAGCCCGGCCGCTTCTCGTTCAACGTGAAGGGCGGCCGCTGCGAGACGTGTGGCGGCAACGGCTACCGGACGGTGGAAATGAACTTCCTGCCCGACGTGCTCGTGCCCTGCGAGGAATGTCACGGCAAGCGCTACAACCGCGAGACCTTGGAAGTGCGCTTCAAGGGCAAGTCCATTGCCGACGTCCTTGACATGACCATCAACCAGGCCGTGGAGTTCTTCGAAAACCAGCCCCAGATTCTTCAGAAAATAAAAGTCCTGCAGGACGTGGGCCTTGGCTACATCAAGCTGGGCCAACCAAGCACCACCCTGTCGGGCGGCGAAAGCCAACGCGTGAAGTTAGCAACAGAACTGTCGAAACGCGAGACCGGCCGCACGATATACATCCTCGACGAACCCACCACGGGCCTCCACTTCGAAGACATTCGCGTGTTGCTGGCCGTACTGCGCCGCTTGGTCGACAAGGGCAACACCGTCATCGTCATCGAGCACAACCTCGACGTCATCCGCGCCGCCGACTATCTCGTCGACATGGGCCCCGAGGGCGGAAAGCAAGGCGGCCAGCTCCTTTTCCAGGGCACGCCCGACGAGCTGAAGAAAGCCGGTGTAGGCTACACCAGCCGCTTCCTCTAACCCTCCCCATCCCCTACGCCGCCGGGTGCAATGCTCAAGAAAACTCACCGAGGCCGAAATCGACGAGCGCATCCACCAAGCCCAGCCATCGCTTCTTCGCGGCCTGCGCCCGTGGGCAGCGGTTCCGTCTCGGTATCTCCATCAATAAAAGCAGCGCTCCCCGAACCATAAGCTCATAGGTTCGGGGAGCGCTGTTTTCAGTGACAGACGATTCCTGTGGGGTATTATTTAATCAGCACCTTGGTCCTGCTGCGACCGAAGTGCTTCACGCTCGTCAGAGCACATGCGAGCATTGCGCTCTGCGCTCACTTAATCAGCACCTTGCGTCCATTCACGACATAGACGCCCTTCTTCAACGTTGAATTATCGGGAAGACTCCGTCCATTCAGGTCATAGATGCCGCTGGCGCTTGTGCTTTGGGGACGGGCTGAAGTGAGCCCCTCGATGCCCAGCATCACATCGTCCATCGCCTTGACGTTGAAATCTTTCCAGTCGATGTGCGTCTTGTACAGTTCCACACTTTCCGTCGGCACGTAGAGTTCGCACGTGCTCTTGTCAATATCGAAAGCATCGATGTCAGAGTAGGCGTAGTGCTCTCTGCAAGTCTGGGGCGTTTCGGCATAGTTCAGGATTTTCTTTAGAGGGCAGCCATAGAAAGCATAATTAGCGATACGAGTTACCCCGTTTCCGATAGTAAGAGATGTTAGACTGCTGCATTGAACAAATGCTGATTCGCCAATAGAGGACACATTATCGGGTATAGTGAGAGAAGTAAGTCCGCTGCAATAGCCGTATTTGTAAATTACTTTATATCAATCACTTGCACTCTAAACGGTAGAAAAGTGATTACGTAGATTCTATAGATTGG
>CALZQV010000052.1 GCA_945828295.1 uncultured Prevotellaceae bacterium
CGTCCATGCATCGACGAGGCTCCATCCATGCGTCGACGAGGCTCCGTCCATGCGTCGACGAGACCCCGTCCATGCGTCGACCCTTTTTGGCCCCTCCAACCTCCCCCTTGCAGCCCCGCGCCACGCCCTGTGGCATAAAATTTTGGGCCGAGGGCTTGCGATGCTGAAAGGAAATACGTAACTTTGGCAGACAATAGTCTTAAATTCGTGTATTATGGAAACCATAACAACCTGGTTCAACGGGCTCGAGCCCACGATGCGTGTCTATTGGGGCATTGCCATTTTTACCTCCACAATCTTTATTATCCAGATGGTGATGACATTCATCGGCATTGGTGACGTCGATGCCGGCGATGCCGACTTCGACCTGGGCAGCGACGCCAGCGACGGAACGCTCGACGCCGGCGGCACGCTGCAGCTCTTTTCCGTGCGCAACATCGTCAACTTCCTGCTCGGCATCGGGTGGGGCGGCGTGTGCCTCTCGGCCTATGTCCACAACCAGGCCCTGCTGACCCTGGCGGCCTTGGCCGTGGGCTGTCTGGCCGTTGTGCTGTTTGCCATGATATATAAGCAGATGCGCCGTCTGGAGCACGACGGTGCGTTCCGCATCGACGACTGCGTGGGCCAGGTGGCCGACGTCTACCTGCGCATCCCCGGCCAGCGCCGTGGCGAGGGCAAGGTGCAGTACTCGTTTGGTGGCTCGGTCCAGGAACTGGCCGCCATAACCGAGGGCGAGGCCATAGCCAGCGGCGCCAAGGTGCGTATCCTTGAGGTCGTGGGTCAGCACACCCTGCTCGTCGAGAAGGTGTGACCCAGCCAGTGACCCTGCCAAGCTAACAGATTAATCAAAATAATTACGAACTTAAAAAATAGAAGAAGGTATGTTGTACTTAATCGTTGGAGCAGCCATCGTTGGTGTGCTGCTCATTATGGCTCTTATCAATCGCTATCGCCGTTGCCCTTCCGACAAGATTCTGGTGGTCTACGGAACCTCGCGGGGAAGCAAGAGCGCCAAGTGTGTCCATGGCGGCGGAACCTTCGTGTGGCCCGTAATCCAGGACTACGCCTACCTGTCGCTGACCCCCATCAGCATCGATGCTAACCTGACGAACGCCCTGTCGCGCCAGAATATCCGTGTCGACGTGCCCTGCCGCTTCACCGTGGGCATCTCCACCGAGCAGGACTCGATGCTCGCTGCCGCCGAGCGCCTGTTGGGCCTCACTGCCCAGCAGATTCAGGAGCTTGCGCGCGACATCCTGTTCGGTCAGCTCCGTCTGGTCATCGCCACGATGAGCATCGAGGAGCTGAACAGCGACCGCGACAAGTTCCTCGACGCCATCTCCTCGAACGTCGAGGTAGAGCTGAAGAAGATTGGCCTGCGCCTCATCAACGTGAACGTGACCGACATCAACGACGAGAGCGGCTACATCGAGGCCCTCGGACAGGAGGCTGCCGCCAAGGCCATCAACGAGGCCAAGGTGCGCGTGGCCGAACAGGAGAAGCTCGGAGAAATCGGTAAGGCCGATGCCGTCCGCGAAACCCGTATTCGCACGGCTGCCGCCAATGCCGAGGCCGTGCGTGGTGAGAACGAAGCCAAGATTAACATCGCCAACTCCGATGCCGACCGCCGCGAGCGTGAGGCCGAGGCACAGCGCCGCGCCACGGCTGCCGAGAAGGTTGCCCAGGCCCAGGCCCTCGAGGAATCGTACGCCGCCGAGCAGAAGGCCGAGAACGCCCGTGCCGAGCGCGAACGTTCGACGCAGAACGCCAACGTCATCGTGAAGCAGGAAATCGAGAAGAAGCGACTGGTCATCGAGGCCGAGGCCGCTGCCGAGCAGAAGCGCGTAAACGCCAAGGGTGAGGCCGACGCCATCTTTGCCAAGATGGAGGCCGAGGCCAAGGGTCTGTTCGAGATTCTGACCAAGCAGGCACAAGGCTACGACAAGATGATTCAGGCCGCCGGCGGCGATGCCACCAAGGCCTACACCCTGCTCCTGCTGGAGAAGCTGCCCGAACTGGTGAAGACCCAGGTCGAGGCCATCAAGGGCATCAACATCGACAAGGTAACCGTCTGGGACAATGGTGCCGGCGGCAACGGCCAGACCAGCACGGCCAACTTCCTTGCCGGGCTGATGAAGAGCGTTCCTCCCTTGGGCGAACTGTTCGACCAGGCCGGCATGGCCCTGCCCGAGTATCTGGCTAAGAAGAAAGACCCCTCCCAGCCTCCCCATGAAGAGGAGGAGTAAGCCCCAAAATCATTATAAATGAGGATTGCGTATGTGCGCAATCCTCATTAATTTTGCAGTCGCAAACCAAAACGCTAAAAAGATTGTTATGAAACTGAAGAACATTTTCATGCTGCTGGCCCTCACGCTGGGCACGTTCGCCTTCGTGGCCTGCGGCGACGATGACGACGCTGCGCCTCCTAAGAAGGCCAGTGAGTTCAATAAGGAAGTAGTGGGTACCTATGCAGGCTGGACACAACTCCGGTCGGCCATCATACCCAGTGCAACCAATCCCGGACGCTACGCCAACGACACTATCACCCTGGCCCTGGCCGACGACGGTTCGCTCGTGGCCACCTTCACCGATGCCATCTGGGGCACCGCCACCATCAAGGGCGTTCAGGCCACCAAACTCGAGGGTGGTAAGGGCTACAAACTGGAGGACGCCGACGGCAAGTTCGTGATGAACAACCCCCGTGACCCCGAGAACCCCACGCAGACCTTCCCCTGCGAGCTGGACGACGCAACGATAAGCGCCGACAAGACCCAGATGACGGCTGTCATTGAGACAAACATGCCGATGGGTCCCGGCAAGATGACCTTCACCTTCCAGACCGGTGAAATGCCCACAGAGTAACTGCTTGATGCACATAACGAAAGGATTGACTATATTCGCGTTCAGCACGATGGTCCTTGCAGGCCTTCGTGCTGAACGCTTTATCCCTAATTCCCATTCCCCTAATCCCTATTCCCCGTCCTCTAATCCCACCACCTTGGCCGACACCTCGCGCGTGGTGGACCTCGACGAGGTGGTCATCGTGCCGCAGCCCAAGGAGAGCGGCCGACTGCGCACGCAGCCGCTGAGCAGCACCCTCTTCTCGGGTGCCGACCTGACGCGCCTGCAACTCCACGACGTGCGCGAACTCAGCCGCTATGTGCCCACGTTCGTCATGCCCGAATACGGGTCGCGCTACACGTCGTCGGCCTACATCCGCGGCATCGGAGCCCGCGAGGGCGGTTCGGCCATTGGCATGTACGTCGACGGCATCCCCCTGGTCACGAAGAGCATGTATAACTTCCACACCTACGGCATGGGGCGTGTGGATGTGCTGCGCGGCGCCCAGGGCACGCTCTACGGCATGAACTCGGAGGGCGGCCTGGTGCGCATGTATTCGCGCAACCCTATGAACTACCAGGGCACCGACGTCAGTCTGCGCACCGGCTCCTACGCGCTGCGCAACGTCGAGGCGGCCCATTACCACAAGCTTAGCGACACACTGGCCTTCTCCGTGGCGGCCTTCTCCAACGGCCAGAACGGATTCCAGCGCAACAGCAGCACGGGCCAGTGGGCCGAGCTCGTCGACGAGGCGGGCGGCAAGGTGCGCCTTGTCTGGCAGCCCATGCGAAAGCTCTCCTTCGACTACACGGCCGACTACCAGTGGGTGAAGCAAAACGGCTTCCCCTACGGGCAGCTCAACCTGGCCGACGGCCACGTGGCGCGCCCCTCGTCTGACTATCAGGCCCGCTACCGCCGCCATTTGTTCACGACCGGCCTGAGTCTGAAGTGGACGGCCGCGAAGTTCGTGCTCAACAGCACCACCAGCTTCCAGTACCTGCGCGACCACATGCGCATGGACATCGACTACACCCAAGCCGACCTTATGCGCATGAACCAGCACCAGCGCCAGCGCGCCCTGACCCAAGAGGTGACCCTGAAGAACCTTAGCCCGCAGGACCGCTGGCAGTGGGCCACGGGAGCCTTCCTGTCGGTCCTGTGGTACGGCGTCGACGCCCCGGTCTCTTTCCGCCCGGGCATGAACAACTACCTGTCGCAGGTCATCGAGAACGCCGCCTACAACGGCATCCTCATGGGCAAGACGCCGGCCGAGATTGAGGCGCTCGGGGGCGTCCACATCCGCATGGACATCGACGACCCCATCTTCGGTCACTTCAAGACGCCGCAGCAGAACCTGGGCCTGTTCCACGAGAGCAACTACAAGATTACCGACCGCCTGACGGCCACCGCCGGCCTGCGCTACGACATGAGCCACGCGGTCATCGACTACCACACGGGCGGCGTCGCCCACGTGGTGGCCAACGTCCTGGGAACGGCCGTCGACGACCGCGTGACCGACATCCTTCGCCACCGCGAGGACAACCTCTTCAACCAGCTTTTGCCCAAGGTGGCCCTGAAGTATTCGATGCCCGCCAGGGGGCTGGTCGACGAGGGCCACTTCTACGCAACCTTCAGCAAGGGCTACCGCGCAGGCGGATACAACATACAGTCGTTTGGTGACATCCTGCAGTACGAGCTGCGCACGTCTGCCCCGGCGGCCCGCACCGACGTGACCCTGGCCCACAGCGAGAGTGACTATGCCCAGATTGCCGACGCCATCAGCTACAAGCCCGAGACGTCGTGGAACTACGAACTGGGCACCCACCTTAACCTGTTCGGCCAGCGCCTGCAGCTCGATGCTGCCGTCTACTACATGGAGGTGCACAACCAGCAGGTGTCGAAGTTTGCCGACAACTACGGCTACGGCCGCATGACGGTGAACGCCGCCAAGAGCTACAGCTGCGGCATGGAACTTTCGTTGCGCGGCCAGGCCTTGGACAACCGACTGACCTACAACGTGGCCTACGGCTACACCCACGCCGCCTTCAAGCGTTTCGACGACACCATCGACGGCGTCAGCGTTTCGTACAAGGGCAACCGGGCGCCCTTTGTGCCGGAGCACACGCTGGCGGCCAGCATCGCCTACCGCCTGCCGCTGGCCCTGACCGCCATGCGCGCCCTGACCTTCGGGGCCGACATGACCGCCCGCAGCCAAACCTACTGGGACGAGGCCAACAGCTATGACCAGGGGGCCTACGCCACGCTGGGGGCCCACGTGCGCCTCGACTTTGCCCGTGACATCAACGTCACGCTCTGGGGCCGCAACCTCACCAACACGCGTTACAACACCTTTGCCTTCGATAGCAGCGCCACGGGCACGCAGCTCTATTTTGCCCAGCGCGCCATGCCCTGGCAGCTGGGCCTCACGCTGGCCATCCACTTCTGAGGCCGCCTGCCGGCCCGTCGCTTCCCGGCCATACATAAAGGAAACGGCCATTCCACGAGAGTGCGGAATGGCCGTTTCTTGGTATCTGGGGGAATCCTTTCCTACTTGACGACGCGCTTCTTGCCGTTCTGGATGACGATGCCCTTCTTGGCGGGATGGGGCGGGTCAGATTTCCTCGGCGCTGACCAGGCCGTGGGTCACGGCATAGATGGTGAGGGCCGACACGCTGCGCAGTTGCAGTTTGTCGCAGATGTTCTTGCGGTGGGTGACCACGGTGGGCAGCGAGATGCACAGGCGGTCGGCAATCTCCTTGTTGATGTGGCCGCGAACGACCAGCGTGAGCACCTCGATTTCGCGGGGCGAGAGGTCCCGAGCGGCCGTGGGAGTCGGCATGGAGTGGGGTGCCGGGGCGTCCGATGGGTGGCCGTGTCCCGCGTGGTGGCCGTGGGCGTGCTGGAACATGGTGAGTATCTCCTTCAGCAGTCCGTGTTCCATCTGGTTGGTGTTGAGGGTGCGGAAGTGGGAGAACTGCGGCCCGGTGATGGGCTGTGCCGTGAGCACGATGGTCTGGCGCTGATGCTGCAGGAAGAATTCGGCATTGGTCACGAGCACCTGCGAGGAGACGAAGAAATGCACAAAAGGCGCCATTTCATCGAACTCTTTTGCCATTTCCTCGACGCTGCTGAACGTGCTCACGTCGGCCACGGGGGCAATGTCGGCAAGGATGTTCCTGAGGCCCGTGGCCTCCAGCGTGTTGCTGTCGATGATGGCAATGCGTGGTATCATGTTGGCGTTTTTGTGTCAGGGTTCGTGTTCCATGATGTCGCGGGCAAACTCCCGGCTGACGAAGTTGTCGGTGCTCAGGCAGGCCTGCGAGGCAAAGGCGGTGGCGTAGCGGATGAGGCGCTGCCAGCCCTGGTGGTCGAGCGTGGCCAGTTGGCGGCGGCCGATGCCCAGGCGCATGAGGCCGCAGATGAAGCCCGCGTTGAAGTTGTCGCCGGCCCCCACGGTGCTCACCACGTTCTCCACGTGCGGAGCCTCGAAGTCGTGGCTCCCGGCCGGGGTGCACACGGTGATGGTGCCGCCGCCAGCGGTGCAGATGAACAGGGGGCAGTGGCGGCTGATGTGCTCGCGGTAGACGTGGCGCGCGTCGCGCGACTGGTACATCACCTCGAAGTCGTCGGCCGAGCCGCGTACGATGGTCGACAGGTGGAAGTTGTCATGGATGGACGCCAGCAGGGCCGGGAGCTCGTGGGCGTGGGAGCGGCGGAAGTTCAGGTCGTAGTAGAGGATGGCGCCGGCCTCGTTGGCCGCGGCCAGGGTTGCCGACACCTGTGGGCGCATGCCCTCGCAGATGGCGTAGTACGACCCGAAGAGCACCACGTCGTCAGCCCGGAATTCGGGCATGGACCAGTTGGCGTGGGCCCGTGGCACTTCCTTGTAGAACTGGTACGAGGCATCGCCGTTGGCGTCGAGATAGGCCAGCGAAATGGCGCTCCGCTCGCCCTGGCGAACCTCAAAATTGTCGATGGATACGCCGTTTTCTTTCAGGAAGGCCTGCGTGTCGCGCCCCACGCGGTCCTGGCCCGTGTAGCCGATGAAGCGGCAGGGCAGGCCCGTGCGGCCGATGGAGATGACGGAGTTGAAGCAACTGCCGCCGGGGACGGCTGCCACCGGCTGTGCCGTGGGTTGCCCCTCCACGTGGCGGAAGAGTATGTCCATGATGGTTTCGCCCATCGCCGTCACTGTTCTCATCGTTTACTTCTTGGTCCGTTGATTTGCGGGCAAAGTTACGATAAAATTCGGGGATGACAAAGGATTTTCGGCACCGATGTACGGCAAAGATGACGCCGGCGCACGGCATTCTATATTCGTCGGGCGATGAATATACAGCCGTCGACGATGATTATATGTTCATCCCACGATGTTTATATAGCCGTCGGGCGATGAATATAGAATGTCGTGCAGGGGTTGCAAGAATGCATTGGCGCGCGGGCGCGAATAATTAATGTGAAGTGCGGTTATGTCGCGAAAATATCGTACCTTTGCGCCCAAAATCCGAAAGACAGATGACAGAATTCAAGGAAATGGGCCTGGGACAGGAGTTGCTGCGGGCCATCGACGAACAAGGTTACGAACACCCCATGCCCGTGCAGGAGCAGGTAATCCCGTGGCTGTTGGGCCAGGAGGAGAAGGACCTGGTGGCGCTGGCCCAGACGGGAACTGGCAAGACGGCGGCCTACGGACTGCCGCTGCTGCAGCTGATGCAGGGGCTCGAGCCCACGGGCAGTCCGCAGGTGCTCATCCTCAGTCCCACGCGCGAGCTGTGCCTGCAGATAGCCGACGACCTGCAGGGCTTTGCCAAGTACATGCCCCAGGTGCGCATCCTGGCCGTCTACGGCGGCGCCAACATCGAGCCCCAGATTCGCGCCCTGCGCAGCGGGGTGGACATCATCGTAGCCACGCCCGGCCGACTGGTCGACCTGATGAACCGTCGCAAGGTGGCCGTGCTCGACGACGTGCGCTACCTGGTGCTCGACGAGGCCGACGAGATGCTCTCGATGGGTTTCCAGGAAGACCTTGACGCCATACTCGAGGGCGTGCCCGAGCAGCACCGCACGCTGCTCTTCTCGGCCACCATGAGCCGCGAAATCGAGCGCATCGCCCAGAAGTACCTGCGCGACGCCCACACGATACAAATCGGCAGCCGCAACGAGGGCGCCGAGAACGTGAACCACATCTACTACATGGTGGCGGCCAAGGACAAGTACCTGGCCCTGAAGCGCGTGGTGGACTACTATCCCCGCATCTACGCCATCATCTTCTGCCGCACACGCATGGAGACGCAGGAGGTGGCCGACTGGCTCATACGCGACGGATACGACGCCGACGCCCTGCACGGCGACCTCAGCCAGCAGCAGCGCGACCTTACCATGCAGCGCTTCCGCCAGCACAGGATACAGCTGCTCGTGGCCACCGACGTGGCGGCCCGCGGGCTCGACGTCGACGACCTGACGCACGTCATCAACTACGGTATGCCCGACGACGTGGAGAACTACACCCACCGCAGCGGCCGCACGGGCCGTGCCGGCAAGAAGGGCACCTCGATAAGCATCGTGCACGTGAGGGAGCGCTTCAAAATCCGCCAGGTGGAACAGGTCATACAGAAGGAATTCGTGCGCCAGACGCTGCCCGAGCCCAGCGAAATCTGCGGCAAGCAGCTCTACCACGTCATCGACGAAATAGAGCGCGTGGAGGTCGACGAGGAGCAAATCGCGCCCTTCATGGACGACGTGCAGAAGCGTTGGGCCTGGCTCGACAAGGACGACATCGTGAAGCGACTGCTCAGTCGCGAGTTCGGCCGCTTCCTGCGCTACTACGCCAACGCGCCCGAAATTGAGGAGGTTGCCGAGGGTAAGGGCGAAGGACAAAAGGCGAAAGGCAAAAAGCAAAAGGGCAAGGGCAGCCACACGGCCGAGGAGGGCTACACCAGGTTGTTCCTCTCGCTGAGCAAAATCGACGGCTTCTTTGCCAAGGAAATCATCAAGCTCATTAACGACAAGGTGAGGGGCCACAAGGTGGAAATCGGACGCATAGACCTCCTGCGCAACATTTCCTTCGTGGAGGTGGCCGAGGAAGACGCCGACCGCGTCATCAAGGCCCTCAACGGCCAGCGCATCAAGGGGCGCAACATCATCGTGGACCAGGCTGACACACCATCGTCGGCCCCCGCCCGCAAGGCAGAGAAGACACCCCGCAAGGCCGAGAAGGGCGTCGGCGGCAAGGGCCGCAAGGAACAGTACGCCACCGATTTCTTCGATGAAACCGGCGAAAAACGCAAGGGCGGCAAGAAGAAAGCCTCGCGCGAGGAGCGCGGCTACACGCAGCCCCGCGGCAAGAAATTCACCAAGGACGACTGGATGAAGTTCCTCCACCCCGACAAGAAATAAATCAATACACATCACGATATGAAGAAAACAATCTTTACCCTGTTGCTGACCGTGGTCAGCCTTGCAGCCCGTGCCGACGAGGGCATGTGGATGCTCAACAACATCGACAAGCCGACGGCCGACGCAATGAAGGCCCTGGGACTGGAACTCACACCCCTGCAGCTCTATAACCCCGAGGGCGAGAGCCTGAAGGACTGCGTGGTGGACTTCTGCGACTTCTGCTCGGGCGTCGTCGTGAGCCCCCAGGGACTCGTGTTCACCAACCACCACTGCGGCTTCTCCGGCATACAGAAACTCTCCACCCCCGAGGACGATATCCTCCGGAACGGCTTTGCGGCCAAGACCCTTGAGGAGGAGCGACCCGTCGAGGGATTCTTCGTGCGCTTCCTGGAGCGCACCGAGGAGTGCACCGGCCGCGTCATGCGCGCCATGAACAAAATCTACCAGGACAACCCCGACAAAGACCCCAAGCAGCTGGACAGCGAGAACCTCGACTCGGTGATGAGCGCCGTGGAGAAGGAGTACACCCAGAAGAACCCCGGCCGCTACTGCCTCGTGAAGTCGTACTACGGCGGTAACGCCTACTACGCCTCGGTCTATAAGGTATACACCGACATACGCCTCGTCTTCACCCCCACGCAGACCCTGGGAAAGTTCGGCGGCGACACCGACAACTGGATGTGGCCCCGACAGACGTGCGACTTCAGCGTCTTCCGCATCTACGCCGACTCACTGGGCAACCCCGCCGACTACTCCGAGGCCAACGTCCCCCTGAAGGCCAAGCGCTACGCCCGCGTATCGCTCGACGGCTTCCAGCCCGGCGACTACTGCATGACCGTGGGCTACCCCGGAAGCACCGACCGCTACCTCTCGAGCTACGGCATCCGCGAGCGCGTGGAGGGCACGAACGTGTCGATGATTGACGTGCGCGGCAAGAAGCAGGAAGTGTGGAAGCGCTGGATGGACTCGGACCGCGCCATCGCCATCAAGTACGCCTCGAAGTTTGCCTCCAGCAGCAACTACTGGAAGAACTCCATCGGCATGAACAAGGCCGTCAAGGAGCTGAACGTTATCGGCCAGAAGCAGCAGCTGGAGCAGGACATCCGCCAGTGGTACCAGAAGGACGAGAGCCTGACGGCCCGCTTCGGCACCATGTTCGACGAGCTGGACCGCGCCTACGGCAACCGCTTCGAGGCCATCCGTGCCTACGGATTCTTCTCCGAGACCTTCCTGCGCGGCATCGAGCTGCGACGCGTGGCAGCCATCCTGGCCTCGAAACCCAACGACATGGACTCGACCGAGATTGCCCAGACGCGCGAACAGCTGCAGGCCTTCTACAAGGACTACGACGCACGCGTGGACGAGGAGACGATGGCCGTCCTGCTCACAAACTACCGCCAGCAGGTGAAGCCCGAGTTCCTGCCCAGCCTCTACCGCGACATCGACAGCCTCTACCAGGGCGACACCCGGGCCTACGCCCGTAATCTCTTCGGCCAGACCGCGCTGAAGGACATCACGTGTGTCGACCGCCTGCTGGCCGACACAACCCTGCGCGACAGCGACCCCATGTTCCGCTACTACGAAAGCGTGCGTGACTGCCAGACCAACGTGACCAAGCGCATCCGCAACGACCGCCAGACCATCGACTACAACGAGCACCTGCTCACCCAGGCCATACTGGAGCGCGACCAGGAGACACCCCACTACAGCGACGCCAACTTCACGATGCGCCTCTCCTACGGCTTCATCCAGGACTACACCGCCGGGGCGCAGCACTTCGACTACTTCACGCCCAGCCAGAGCCTGCTCGACAAGGCTGCCCGCCAAGGCGAGATTGAGGACTACCGCCTCGAACAGGACATCGTGAGCCTGCTGCAGCAGAAGGACTTCGGCCGCTACGCCGACCCGCGTGACGGCGACCTCCATCTCTGCTTCCTCTCCAACAACGACATCACCGGCGGCAACTCCGGCTCGCCCATGTTCAACGGTAAGGGCGAGCTCATCGGACTGGCCTTCGACGGCAACTGGGAGGCCATGTCGGGCGACATCACCTTCAACCCCGACCTGCAGCGCTGCATCGGCGTGGACATACGCTTCGTGCTCTACCTCATCGACCGCTGGGGCAAGGCCGACCGCCTGATTCGCGAGATGGGCCTCTAACCCCTCGGTCGGCACCATACATACGAAGGGCGGCGCATTCCGTTACAGGATGCGCCGCCCTTGGTGAGCATACATTGGCTCAGGCTTTCGGCGTAGCGGGTGAGAAGGTCGATGGTGTAGGGGTGGGGCTGGCGCACCGAGGGGAAGTAGCCCCAGAGGCGTTTCAGCGTGCTGGGCGACAGGGTCTGGTGGAACCGGCGGAATATTTCGTCCGACAGCCACTGGAAGTCCTTCGGGGTTTGCATCTTGCGCCCCGCTTGTTCCTCTATGCTTTGCAGTATCTTTCTCATTATGACCTTCGTTCGAGTCTGCTCATTCTCTCATTTTCTCATTCTCTCATTCTTAAATATGTATGCGCAGAAGAGCAGGATGAGGCCAGTGTTGACGGCCAGGCGCGTCAGGAGGCTCCACGAGTCGGGCACGAGCGTCATCAGCCAGTAGAGGAGAGCCGTCAGCACCACGTAGGTGGCAATGCTGCGCATGGGGTAGGGGATGGGGTTCTTGGCCTGGCCCACGACGTAGGAGATGACCATGGCCGTGCCGTAGCCTGCCACGCCGCCCCAGGCACATGCCATGTAGCTGTAGCGAGGGATGAGCAGGATGTTCACCGCAAAGAGCACGGTGCAGCCGATGATGGAGAACACGGCACCGTAGATGGTGCGGTCGATGAGCTTGTACCAGAAGGAGAGGTTGAAGTAGACACCCATCATGATTTCGGCCACCATGACGATGGGCACCACCTTCATGCCCTCGCGGTAGCCCTCGCCCAGGATGAGCTGCAGCACGTCGATGTAACCCATGACGCACAGGAAGGCCAGCAGCGTGAAGACGAGGAAGTACTTCATGGCCACGGCGTAGTACTCCGTGCTGTCCTTTTCCTTGGCTTTGGCAAAGACGATGGGCTCGTAGGCATAGCGGAAGGCCTGGGTTATCATGGCCATAATCATGGCAATCTTCACGCAGCCGCCATAGATGCCCAACTGCACGTTGGCCTCGGCCTTGTCGGGATAGACCAGCGGAAAGAGTATCTTGTCGGCCACCTGGTTCAGTATGCCCGCGATGCCCAGCACCAGGATGGGCCACGAGTAGGAGAGCATGCGGCGGAGCAGCTGGCCGTCGAAGTGCCACCGTATCTTGAACATCTCGGGCAGGAAGAGCACGGAGATGAGGCTCGTGCAGGCGAGGTTGATGGCAAAGACGTAGAAGACGCTGGTCTTGCCGAGCACGACGAAGTAGATGACGTTCAGGGCGATGTTGAAGAAGATGAACAGCAGCTTGAGCGAGGCAAAGCGGAGGGCGCGCTTCTGAAACCGCAGGTAGCAGAAGGGCAGGGCCTGCAGGGCGTCCATGGCCACCACGACGGCCATCATGAGCAGATAGTCGTGGTGCTCGGCATAGCCCAGATGCTGGGCAATGGGCGTGATGAACCCGAACACGAGGAGCAGGAACAGGGCCGTGAGGGTGCCTATCAGCGCCATGCCCGTCGAGAACACCGTGTCGGGCCAAGACCCTCCCCCAGCCCTCCCTTGTGGGGAGGGTTCGCTGTTGGCAAAGCGGAACAGGGTGGTCTCCATGCCAAAGGTCAGGAGCACCAGGATGAGGGCCGTGTAGGCATAGACGTTGGTGGAGATGCCGTAGTCGCCCGACTGGGTGGGCATGTAATGCGTGTAGAGCGGGACGAGCAGATAGTTGAGGAATCGTCCGATGATGCTTGACAGGCCATAGATGGCCGTGTCCTTGAAAAGTCCTTTCAGGTTTGCCATGGCGGGGGAGGGTCTGATTAATAGAAGAATATGTAGGCGATGGCGATGGCGGCGAGAACGCCCACGAGGTCGGTGAGCAGGCCGGCCATGACGGCGTGGCGCGTGTTGCGCACGCCCACGGAGCCAAAGTAGACGGCCAGGATGTAGAAGGTGGTGTCCGTTGCGCCCTGGAAGATGCACGAGAGGCGTCCCACGAAGGAGTCGGCGCCGTACGTCGTCATGGCGTCGACCATCATGCCGCGCGCGCCGCTGCCGCTGAGGGGCTTCATGAGGGCCGTGGGCAGGGCCGGCACGAAGTCGGCGTTGATGCCCGCCCAGGTAAAGAATTTGCCGATTCCATCGATGATTACGTCCATTGCGCCCGATGCCCGGAACATGCCTATGGCCACCAGTATGGCCACCAGATAGGGGATGATGCGCACGGCGGTGTCGAAGCCGCCCTTGGCGCCCTCGATGAAGGCTTCGTAGACGTTCACCCGCTTGCGCAAGCCGGCCACGATGAAGGCCACGATGATGCCCATGAGCATGACGTTGGCTATGGTGTTGCTCCAGAGGTTCAGGTCGTCGCGGCTGAGCTGCTGTGCGGCGTAGGCCATGGCGCTCACCAAGAGGCACAGGCCGAGCATGGTGCCCATGATGGCGCGGTTCATGAGGTTGATGCGCTGGTAGAGGCTGGTGATGATGATGCCGGCCATGGTGGCGATGGTTGTGGCAATGAGGATGGGAATGAAGACGTCGGTGGGCTGTGCGGCGCCCATCTGTGCGCGGTAGACGAGGATGCTGACGGGGATGATGGTCAGTCCGCTGGTGTTCAAGACGAGGAACATAATCATCGGGTTCGAGGCGGTCTCCCGCAGGCGCAGCACCTCGGCGTCGCTAATCTCGCCGCGCTCCTTCTTAATTCTTATTTTTTCATTCTTAATTTCCTCCATGCCCTCCATGGCCTTCAGGCCCAGGGGCGTGGCGGCGTTGTCGAGGCCCAGCATGTTGGCGCCCAAGTTCATGAAGATGTGGCCGAAGACGGGGTGCCCCTCGGGGATGTCGGGGAAGAGGCGGCGGAAGAGCGGGTTGAGGGCGCGCGCCAGGGCGTTGACCAGTCCGCCCTGCTCGCCAATCTTCATGATGCCCATCCACAGGGCCAGTGTGCCGGTGAGGCCGAGGGAGATTTCAAATGCCGTCTTCGATGATTCGAATGTCGACTCGATGATGGCCGGGAACACTTCGAAGTTTCCCATGCACAATTGTACGGTGGCGATGAGGAAGGCCACAAGGATGAATCCTATCCAGATGTAGTTAAGTACCATGCTCTAATTGACAATTGACAATTGACAATTCATAATTCACAATTGACAATTCATAATTGATGTTTCAGAGTTAATAGGTGCAAATATACAAAAAATGAGGGAAAGCCTCGTGTGCCCTCCCTCATTTTTTATGTCGCGGCGTGAATTACTTCACGAATTTGCGTCCGTTCATGATGTAGATGCCCTTGACGGCCTTCTCCACGCGGCGGCCTGAGAGGTCGTAGATGGCGCCGTTGGCCTTCTCGCTACTGATGGCGTTGATGCCGTCGGTGATGCCGTTGAGCGAGTAGATGTAGTTGTTCTGGTCAATCTCGTAGGTGGTGCCATAGAGGGTCAGCTTACCGTAGACGATGACTTCGTCGCCGGGCTTAATCTGGTCGTCGGCAGTGAAGGCAACACCTTTCAAGTAGTAGCCGTTGTAAACCTGAATGGTCTGCTCGGCATCCTGAGTCTCACCGATGTAGTACTGAGCACGCTCGTACTGGCTGACGTCGATTGACTTGATGCTGGTGATTACGCCCTTGGTGTAAACCTCCTTCGACATGTCGTATTCGTTGCGGTTGTTGATGATCTCGATGGCCTGGGCAACGGTGTAGGCTGTCTCGGGGGTGTTCGAGGGGTTTTTCAGCTCGGGAGCCTCCTCGGCTGCCTTGGCGTTGGTGACCTTCACGTTCTTGATTTCCCACGTTGCTGCAGCGGCCTCGGAGCTGGTGTAGCGGAAGCCCAGTTGGATGGTCTTGCCGTTGTAGGCCGAGAGGTCGATGTCACCGCTGCTGACGTAGTCCCAGCTTGTGCCGTCGGAGAAGGTGGGGATGGTCAGTTGGGCTGCCCATTTGGTTGCGCCGTTCTCACGAATCCAGAGGGTCAGTTCCTCGGCGGCATTTGCGGCAAACTTCTGCGCGTGCTCGAAGGTGAGCACACTGCCTTCCTTCAACACGATGGCGGGCGATACGAGATAGCTCTCAGATACGCAGTTCGTCTTGTTGATGTAGGCGCTGGCCTTCATGCCGTAGGTGCTGCTCTGGCTCCAGATGTAGGTTGCACCCTCGGGCATGGTTACGTCTACGATGGTCCAGTTGCCTTGGGTGTCGGTCAGGGC
>CALZQV010000053.1 GCA_945828295.1 uncultured Prevotellaceae bacterium
TGCCCACGCCCGGAGGACCGTAAAGGCAGAGGATGGGCGATTTCATGTCGCCCCTAAGCTTAAGGATGGCCAGATGCTCGAGAATGCGCTCCTTCACTTTCTCCATTCCGTAATGGTCGTGGTTGAGCACACGTTCGGCGTTCTGTATGTTCAGGTTGTCCTGGGTGTATTCCTCCCACGGCAGGTCGAGTATCGTTTGAAGGTAGTTGAGCTCTACGTTGTAGTCGGGGCTTTGGGGATTGATGCGCTCCAGCTTGTTCAGCTCGTTCTGGAATGTCTCGCGGGCATACTGGGGCATCTTCTTCTTCTCGGCCTTGACGCGAAGGTTTTCCGAGTCGCGCGTTGAGCTTGGGCCGCCGAGCTCGTCCTGAATGTTCTTTATTTCCTGTTGCAGGAACCATTCCCGTTGCTGGCGGTTCAGGTCGACGTGGGTCTGCTCAAGTATCCGGTTCTTCATGTTCACGAGATACTGGGCCGTGTTGATGCATTGTATGAGCTTGGCCGTGCGCTCCTTTAGTGAGGCTATCCGCAGCATCTCTTGCTTGTCGTTTTCGGGTATGGGCAGGCTTGTGCACAGGAAGTTTACCATGAAGAAGTCATTCGAAATGTTCATCACGGCAAACTTGGCCTCGTTGGGCAGGTCCTCACTTGTCTCGATGAGACGGATGGCACGCTTGCGGCTCGTATCTGCAAGTATGCGGAACTCTGTGTCCTCTGCCTCAGGGAAGTTTTCCTTCAACTGTACAACCTCTGCCATCACGACAGGCTTGGTTTGCGTCTTTCTTTCTAAAATGATGCGACAGGCAGCTTGCAGGATAATGGTGGTTTGACCGTCGGGCATATCCAGCAATCTTACAACCTTGGCAGCCACACCGATATCGTGCAGCTTGGCTGTTGCGGGATCTTCCTCGTTTTCGTCCTCCTGCGTGAAGGCTCCAATGAAGGCCCCAGTCTTGTAGGCATGTCTGACAAGGGTCAGGGAACTCTTGCGCGACACGTTGACTGGCGACATCACACAGGGGAAGAGTGTGAGGTTGCGCAAAGGGAGAATGGGCAGAACCTGGGGAATGCTTTGTTCCGTCAGTTGATTGATGTCGCCTTCAAAATCGGCAATGAAGGAGAATTTGTTGTTGATGCTATCTTCGTTCATGTCTGTTATTCTAAGTCAAAAATCCCTGTCGGCGTTTGCCGGTTGAGGACTTCGAGATTGAAATCGACGCCTACCACAATGCCATAGCCGCGGAGGTCGCCCTCGATGGTCTTTCTTGCAAGTTCGGGATGGTTGTTCTCCTCGCTCAGATGGCAGAGCCACACCTGCTTCAGTTTGGGCGAGGCGTATGTGATAAGCGCACTGGCGCACTGATGGTTCGACAGATGTCCCCGACTGGAACGAATCCTTCCTTTGAGATAAGCGGGGTAGGGGCCGTGTTGAAGCATTTCCTCGTCGTGGTTGGCTTCGAGCACCAAATAGTTGGCTGCCTCGATGGCTTTGGCAACAGTGGGAGTGACCTCGCCAACATCGGTGGAAAGGCAGAACGTGAGGTCGCCCTGCTCAATCGTATATCCTACGCAGTCACTGCTGTCGTGCGATACTTCAAAAGGGGTGATACGCAGGTCACCAATCTGTGTTGTCTCGCCTTTGTAAAGATAGCGGCGGCTTGGTTCCGTGACCTTCGATGTGGTACAATAGTTGTTGTTGATGCCGATGTGCACCTTCTCTGTCGCATAAATAAGTTTACCCATGTCATTGGCCAAATTGCCTACAGCCTTAATGTGGTCGGCATGGTCGTGTGTGATAAATATACCCTCTACGGCTTCGAGCGAGAAACCATAGTCACGAAGCGTCTTTTTTAATGTTCGAACGGGTATGCCAGCATCAATGAGTATACTTGTCTCTTCGGTCTTGAGGAAATAGCAGTTACCACTGCTGCCACTCCCCAAGCATAGGAATTTTATCATGATTAAATTATTTTCGCGTGCAAAAGTACGAAATAAAAGTGAAATATGAAAGAAATACGTTTTAGTGAATCACAAAAACCGAAATTATTTCTTACTTTTGTCGACATAAAGTCCATAAAGTGATGCGAAAACTACCATTTATCATTCTTATTGCCGCTTTAATTGTGTCGTGCAACAAGAATAGCACAGCAGAACAAGTTGCTCACGATTTTTTGACTGATTATCTGGAGTGTCGTTTCGACGATGCCTCGAAACTTCTGGCCGAGGAGAACGACATTCAGCAGAAGATGTATTGGCGTGCAACACAACTTACCCAGGCCGAAATTGAGCTGATTGCAGAGTCACCCGTAGAAGTTTCCACACAGGACATTCTTGAAAGAGGTGATTCGTGCACGATTTGCCTTCGCGCATCCGATGCATTGCTGTTAGATAGCATCGGTGTTACCGGCCGAATGGGCACCATTGATTGTACGGTGACCCTGCAAAAAGGGAAAAAGGGTCGCAACTGGAAAGTTGCAACCCTAAACTTCTCATATTGAATTTTTAAAGTTTACTCAATCTCCCACTCGAAAAGGCCTGAGGCATTGTCGTCGGGCAGGTCGATTTCCATGCGGACGGCAGTCGTGGTTACTGGCTTGAAGTTGACGGTATTCAGTTCGCCGCGCATGGTGCCGTAGCTGTCGACATTCTCAACCGCCTTCCATTCGCCTTGATACTTGTAGTAGATGCGCCAAGCCTTGGGCACACGACATCCGCCCCAAGGGCTGTCGTCGTACCAATAAACGCGTGCTTTGCTTACGGTCGAGACTTCGGGCAGTTCGTATTCAATCCATTCGGTTACAGCCTTCTTGGGCCACCAATGGAAGTAGGGTACCGATTTGTCCTCGGCATGTTTGGGGAGCAGGCGGTCGTTGATGGCACTCAAGGCAGCGGTTCTCGTGCTCGATTTTACCCTACTGCGGCTGGCCAATGATGGGGGCAGGGCAGGAGTGGTGGCGCGCAGTTGCCGGGGCAACCACACCAACATGCGTCCAGAGCCACGATGGTTCCATGCATAATATGGGATGAGTTTCACCTTGACATCCTTTGTTGCCAGTCTTCCGGCATCGTCGAAGTTCAGCAGCTGTGCGTCAGTGGTAAGCGTCTTGATGCCGTATTCTCCTCCATCCTTACTCTTTAATTGTGAATCGTTAATTGTGAATTGCGGCTTTTGGTTAAGCAGCATGCCGCCCAAGTCGAAATCGTTGTCGGGCCACTCGGCGCAATACACAATGGGGCCGCGCTCTATGGAAACCCTTCCATGGTCGGCACTTACCCGCTCGTTGGCCTGCACCAAGCGTGGCTTCATGTCAAAGTGAAGTTCCACGCGGTCGCCACGCTTCCACACGCGTTCTATTCCTAAATATCCGTTTTCCAATTTACCGTTGTCGATAACTGTTCCGTTAACCTTCACGCTATACGTAAGCTGCTGATCGTCGGCATACTTATAGAGGTTGCTGGGTACGGGCTGATTCCTTACCCATCCGGGAATACGAATGTGCATGCGGAACTTGCCGGCCTTGTTCTTGTCGACGGTGATTGTGATGTCGCCTTCCCAAGGATACTTCGTCTTTTGGGTGATGACCACGTCCTTGCCGCCAATCTTCAGCTTAGCGGTATTTCCTGCGAAAAGGTTGACGTAGAGGTCACGCTCTTTTGTCTGGTAGAAATATCCGGGTACCGAAGGGATGAAGCGGCAGATATTTGACGGGCAGCAGGCGCAACCAAACCAAGCCTGGCGCTGATGTTGCCCCATCGACTCCAATGGGTTGGGATAGAAGAATTTGCCGCCATCGAGTGATACGCCAGAGAGGACGCCGTTATAGAGGGTGCGTTCCAGCACATCATAGTATTTTGATTCGCCATGCAAAAGGAACAGACGATGGTTGACGTAGACGTTACCAATGGCAGCGCACGTCTCACAATAGGCCGACATGTTGGGCAGTTCGTAGTTTTTGCCGAATGCTTCTCCGCTCGATGTGCTGCCGATACCGCCGGTGATATACATCTTCTTACTTACGATATTGTCCCAGATGCGGTCGATGGCGCGAATGTAGGCCGAGTCGCCGGTCAAGGCTGCCACGTCGGCCATGCCCGAATACATATAGGCGGCGCGCACCGCATGGCCCACGGCCTCGTCCTGATCAACAACCGGCTTGTGGGCCTGCGAGTATTCGTGTACGATGGTGGTCTTTCCGCGATAGTCGAGCAGAAATTTTGCCTCGTCGAGATATTTCTTGTTGCCCGTAACGGTGTAGAGCTTGGCCAGAGCCATTTCAGGGATTTGGTGGCCGGGCACTACACATGCCTGCCCCTTGTTGGGACCTACCTCGCGACACACACAGTCGGCATATCGGATGGCAATGTCGAGGAATTTGCGCGACCCCGTGGCCTGATAATGGGCGATAGCTGCTTCCACCATGTGTCCAAGGTTATAGAGCTCGTGGCTCAGGTCTTCCTCCTTCACCCAGCGCTTGGGGCCTGACCATTCGTGGGGGTGTGCGGGGTTCATGGTGCGTGCAGTATAGAGATATCCGTCTGGCTCCTGTGCGGCAGCAATGATATCGAGCACCGAGTCGATGTAGGCCTTCAGTTTCTTGTCGGGATAGGTCTGCAGGAGGTAGCTGGCGCCTTCGATGGTTTTGTATGGGTCGGTGTCGTCAAATGAGTATCCCTTCACCTTCACTTTACTTGTGTCCTCGCCCTTCAGTTGGCGCGCAGCAATCTCAAAGTTCTTGTAGCGCCCCTCGCTTTCGCACTTCGAGAAGGCCAAGGGAATGGTTACGTCGCGGCTGGCCTGCAGGCGCTGCTCCCAGAACGTGCCCTGCTCAATGCTCACACTCGTGAATGGCACGGGCTGAATGGGGTAGGTTTGAGCACTTACCATACTGATAAAGGGCAGCTGGCAACTTGCAATTAGTAATAGAATAAGGCGTTTCATATTGATTTGTTTATTGTTTGTCTTATTGGGTCAAAGTTATGTTTATGGATGTTGAAAGTCAAGGATAAAGGTGCGATGGCGTGTGCCCTTTGGGAGGGCTATGGAGTCGCCGTTATGGATGAGCGTAGCAGTGGTGTGAGGTGGAAGGCTGACGGAGTATTTATAGCGCCCGTCGGCGAGGCGCTTCCAACTTGCAGAAATGCGGCCATGGGGTGTGGTGGTGTGGCCCTTGGCCCAAGTGAGGTTTCCCCCAGGGTGTGGGGAGAGAATGACGTGGACAAAACCAGGTTGGGAGACGGCGGGACGGATGCCGAGTATGGTGCTGTAGAACCATTCGGCCACTGCTCCGTAACTGTAGTGGTTGAAGGAGTTCATGTTCCATTCGTGCTTGTGGAAGCCAGTGGACAAAGTGTAGCTGTCCCAGCGTTCCCAGACGGTAGTGGCACCTTGGTCGATGCTGTATAGCCACGAGGGATTCTCGCGCTGTAGGAGCAGACGATAGGCCAAGTCGGTCATGTGGCATTCCGTGAGTGTCTCCATGAGAATGCCTGTGCCCACGAAACCAGTGGAGAGGCGATAGCCGTTGTCTTGTATGTTTTGTCGAAGGGCTTGCATGGCCGCAGGGCGCTGCTCCTCGGTGAGCAAACCAAAGTGAAGGGCCAAGAGATAGGCCGTTTGTGTGTCTTGTCCGGTGTTTATTTTACCATCGGTGATGTAACGGCGTTGGAACTCGCGGACGATGTCGGCATGGAGTTGGGTGTAGTATGTTGTGTCGGCCTTGCCCAGAAGCTGGGCTATGTGGCTCATAAGTTGACTTGTGTGGGCGTAGTAGGCATAAGAGACGTAGCGTTTCTCCAGTTCCCTATAGGCCAGCCAGTCTCCAAAGTCAGTCTCTGCACCGATATGCTCCCAGCCTGGTTCGTGTTGGTCGGCACAATGCTGCATCCATCGCTTCATGCTTTCGTAGTTCTCAACGAGTATTTGGCGGTCGCCTGTCATCACATAGACGTTCCAAGGCACTATGATGCCGGCATCGCCCCATGCACTTCCGCCATAGCCCCACATGTTGGCGGCCGGGGCGGTGCAGCAGTAGGCGCCGTCCTCGCGCTGGCTGTTGCGCATGTCGCGCATCCACTTCCGATAGAAGTCCTTGGTGTCGGCGTTGTAGAGTGCTGTGGTGGAGAATATCTGTGTGTCGCCCGTCCAACCAAGGCGCTCGTCGCGCTGTGGGCAGTCGGTGGGTATGCTTAGGAAGTTTCCCCGTTGGCTCCACCAGATGTTGCTGTAGAGTTGGTTGATGTCGTCGTTACTGCAGGCGAAGTCGCCCCATTCGTTTATGTCGCTGCCCACGACTTGCCCTACAATTCGCTGTACCCATACGTCGCTCGTGGCAGTCATTTCGGCATATCGGAAGCCAAAGAACGTGTGGCGCGGGTGATAGGTTTCCGGCTTTCCGCCACCTCGTAGTATATATCGTAGTGTGGCTTCAGCCGTGCGCAGGTTGTAAGTCCAAAGGCTGCCCGCCGGCCCCTTGTCCAATCGTCTCTCGTCGCCGTTGTAGTTCAGCATTTCACCAAAGCGGAAGGTCAGTTCCGTACCACGTTCTCCTTGCACACTGAACTCAGGCCATCCCACCATGTTCTGCCCAAAGTCGATGAGCAGTGTTTGCCCTTTCTTCAAGAGGATGGGGGAGAAGTGTGTGAGGCTGCGCACGACGTTTATCTGTCCATAGGTGGTGCCAGTGGCGCGTGAACCTTCGTAGATGGTGACTTGTAGGGGCTTGCGCCATAGTTCGGCGTTTCGAATCTTTACTTTTGGTCCCATTTCTGACACAAGTTTGCCTTTAGGGTCTGTATTCAACACAACGGGCTGCCAACGTTGAGGGCGACGTCGAGCATCGTATGTCTCACCATCGTATATATCGCCCATGGAGAGTGGACCGTCGGTGGCGCACAACCACGTAGTGTCTGAGGCAAGCCGCTCTGTCGTTCCGTCCTTGTAGCTGATCTCAATCCAACAGATAAAGGCGTTCCTTATATCGCGCCCATAGATACCTCGTGAGATGCCGCCGGCCCACCATCCTCGGCTGACCTGTGCCTCGATACAGAGCGTGTCGCCTTTAAACAACGAAGAGGGGATTATGTGCGTTTGGTAGAAGATTTCCTTGCGATAGTCTGTCCAACCGGGTTTCAACTGCTCGTCGTCAATCTCTTTTCCATTTATGGAGAACGTATATACGCCCAGTGCGCTGGTGTGTATTATTGCCCGTTGTATGGGCTTTGCTATCCGATAGGTGCGGCGGAAGATAGGTATCCCATCCTTGGTGGGTGCGCTTATCCATTCTTGGGCATGGAGAACGCATGCTTGCAGAATCAGAATCGTAATAATTTTATAACTTTGCTTTGTAATCATGCCCAGATTTAGTCTTCCATCAGTTTGCGGTAGCGGGCGCGTTTGGGCTCGTCGATGCCAAGGCGCTTGCACTTGTTGGCCTCGTACTCGGAGTAGCTGCCCTCAAAGAAGAATACCTGACCGTCGCCTTCGTAGGCAAGGATGTGGGTACAGATGCGGTCGAGGAACCAACGGTCGTGGCTGATGACGACAGCGCAGCCGGCAAACGACTCCAGACCTTCCTCCAGTGCACGCAGTGTGTTCACGTCGATGTCGTTCGTGGGCTCGTCGAGCAGCAGCACGTTGCCTTCCTGCTTCAGGGCCATGGCCAGGTGGAGACGATTGCGCTCACCGCCGGAGAGCACACCGCATTTTTTCTCTTGGTCGGCACCGGAGAAATTGAAGCGACTGAGGTAGGCGCGGACGTTTATGTCACGACCTCCCATGCGGATGAGTTCGTTGCCCTGGCTGATAACTTGATAGACACTCTGGTCGGCCTTGATGTCGTGGTGGCTTTGGTCGACGTAGGCCAGTTTCACCGTTTCGCCCACTTCAAAGGTGCCCGTATCGGGCTTCTCAAGGCCCATAATCATGCGGAAGATCGTGGTCTTACCTGCTCCGTTGGGGCCAATCACACCCACGATGCCGTTGGGCGGCAGCATGAATTCGAGGTCTTTAATCAGTATCTTGTCGCCATAGGCTTTTGATACGCCGTGGGCTTCGATGACCTTGTTGCCCAGGCGCGGTCCGTTGGGGATGAATATTTCGAGCTTTTCCTCGCGTTCCTTTTGCTCCTCGTTCAGCATCTTGTCGTAGGAGTTCAGACGAGCTTTACCCTTGGCTTGGCGAGCCTTGGGGGCCATGCGCACCCATTCCAACTCGCGCTCCAGCGTCTTGCGTCGCTTCGATGCCACCTTTTCTTCCTGCTCCATGCGCTTGGTCTTCTGTTCCAGCCAGCTGGAGTAGTTACCCTTCCAGGGGATGCCCTCGCCGCGGTCGAGTTCCAGAATCCAGCCGGCCACGTCGTCGAGGAAGTAGCGGTCGTGGGTTACGCAGATGACAGTGCCTTCGTATTGCTGAAGGTGTTGTTCGAGCCAGTCGATGCTTTCGGCATCCAAGTGGTTGGTGGGCTCGTCGAGGAGAAGTACGTCGGGCTTTTGCAACAGCAGACGGCACAGGGCAACCCGACGGCGTTCGCCGCCTGAGAGGTGTTCGCAGAGCTGGTCGGCTGGCGGACAACGCAGTGCATCCATAGCCCGTTCCAAACGGCTGTCAAGGTTCCACGCGTCGGTGGCATCAATAATGTCCTGCAACTCTCCCTGACGGGCAAAGAGCTGGTTCATCTTGTTCTCGTCTTCGTAATATTCAGGCAAACCAAACTTCTGGTTAATCTCCTCATACTCAGTAAGTGTATCCACGATTTGTTGAACTCCCTCTTTAACCACCTCGATGACGGTTTTCTTGTCGTCGAGCTGCGGGTCTTGTGGCAGGTAGCCGACGGAATATCCCGGCGAGAAGACCACCTGACCCAGGTACTGCTGGTCGAGGCCTGCGATGATTTTCATCAGTGTCGACTTACCTGCGCCGTTGAGACCGATAATGCCGATTTTGGCGCCATAGAAGAAACTGAGGTAGATGTTCTTCAATACTTGTTTCTGTGTCTGCTGGATGGTTTTGCTCACGCCCACCATCGAGAAGATTATCTTCTTGTCGTCTTGTTGTTGTGCCATGTTGAGGGGAGTTAGGTGTTGTGTTTTGTGAATGTGTGTTTAGTGTTGAAGGTAGATTTCCACGCCGGCGCCGCTGCATTGCAGCCCTGGGATGGGGGGCGAGAGTTTGGTGATGCGCACGCGGACGGACGATAGGGTAGCGTAGTCCCTGAGCAGGCGTTTGGCTATGCGTGTTGCCACGTGTTCAAGCAGTTGGCTTGGTTGTGCCATTTCCTGCCTTACCGCATCGGCCATATCGGCATAGTTGACGGTGTCGCCCAGGTCGTCCGTCTCACCCGCCTTTTCCACGTGGGCATCGGCTTCCACTGTGATGAGGTAGTCGTTGCCAACCAGCCGTTCCTGCGGCAGCACGCCGTGTTTGGCATGCAGCTGTATGTCATTCAGAAATATCTTCATCGGTTTCACTCTGGCCGGGTACGTATTTCTTCAGGGCGCGCGCCACGCCTGCCTTCCAGGTGTTTATGGCGTCGCCTTCGAGGGACATGGAGCTGACGAGCTTCACCACGTTTTCGATGGGCATGCGGTAGCGCAACATACCACTGATGAGCTTGGCATAGTTCCAGTATTCCTGGTTGAATTTCTCGTTCAGCCCTTCGACGGTTATCTTGTATCCGCGTTTGTTCTCGAACTGAAAGTCGTAGCGCTTTGCGCCGTTTGGCGTAACCACTTTGATGATTCGTCCGCGGTTGACGCTCTTGGGCAGCAGGATGCCCTCGTCGTCGTCCATCAGGCCAGTGAAGATTTCATAGGGGTGTTCGTCGAGCAATCCCACGAAGGCCACCCACTTTTCTTTGTTGTTCTGGAAGCGAACGACGTCGCACTCGAGCACCTCGGGACGCTTCTCTGTTACCACAGGTAGCTGGCTTTCATTGTTCTCGTTCTCCATAATCTGTCGTATCGTAAGATAGTTGTGAAGTGAATAACGCGCAAATTTAAAAATTATTTCTTAATTTTGCAAGCGTAACGAAGAATTAGGCTTATGGATATGATGCTGAACTCATTGATGAAGCGCGCAACGGTGCGCAAGTATGCTAATAAGGAAGTGCCACAGGAACTGCTCGACGAGATGCTTACTGCTGCTGCACGCACGCAGACGATGGGCAACCTGCAGTTGTATAGCGTGGTTGTTACGCGCGACAGCGAAATGAAGCAACGGCTGGCACCCGCCCATTTCGGCCAACCGATGGTCACTCAAGCTCCCGTTGTCCTGACGATTTGTGCCGATTTCAATCGCACCACGTGCTGGTGCCGCTCGCGAAAGGCTGACCCTGGCTACGATAATCTGCTCAGCTTCCTCAATGCTGCATCCGACGCGTTGCTCTTCACACAAACTTTTTGCAATATTGCAGAAGAGCGTGGACTTGGGATTTGTTACTTAGGAACCACCGTCTATCAGCCTCAAGAGATTATCGACATCCTGCAACTGCCGCAGCTCGTTATGCCCGTTGCCACGCTAACCCTCGGGTGGCCCGACGAGGAGCCGCAATTGTCTGACCGCCTGCCTCTTGCATCGTTTGTGCACCACGAAACCTATCGTGACTACACTCCCGAACTGATAGACGAGTTCTATGGCTACAAGGAGTCGCTGCCGGAGAACAAACACTTTGTGGAGATTAATCACAAGGAAACCTTAGCCCAGGTCTTCACCGACCTTCGTTATACCCGTCGTGATAACGAGGCACTTTCACAGAATTTGCTTGCCACTCTTCGCCGTCAGGGATTCCTTCAAAACGAAGGGTAATATCATCGAATTTTAGTCGACGCATCGACGAGCCTCCGTCAACGCATCGACGAGCCTCCGTCAACGCATCGACGAGCCTCCGTCAACGCATCGTCTCGTCACTATCGACGTATTGTCTCACTCGACGCGATATTAATGCATCGAGCCACGTGATACTAATGTTTTTTAGGGGAATGTGTTAGACGGGATTTTATCGCGACTTGAGCGACTTCTCGATATCCTTCACCTGCTGTGCATAGTCGGCATCGGTTGCGAGACGGTTGTCAATCTGGTGGATGGCGTGAAGCACTGTAGCATGATTGCGGCCTCCCACAAGCAGCCCGATGCGGCTGGCGGTAAGTTTGGTCAGCTGCTGTGCCAAGTACATTATGGTTTGGCGCACGTTGACGATATTTGCCTTGCGCGACTTCGAGAATATGTCGTCGGGCGCTACACCCCAGTGGTGGCAGCAGCTGGCGATGATGTCGTCGAGCGTTATTGTACGATTCTGCTGGCGCATTGTGTGGGTGATAACCTGCTCGGCAAGGGAGAGGTCGATGTTGCGGCTGTAGACAACAGAGTAGGCAATAAGTGAATTGATGACGCCCTCGAGGTCGCGCACGCTTTCGTTGACGTTGGCTGCCACGTAGTCGACCACTTCGTCGGGGAACGACAAACCGTCGCGACGTATCTTGCTGAGCAGAATGCGGCGACAGAGTTCCTGGTTCGGCTTCTCCAATTCTGCCGTCAGGCCCCATTTGAAACGGGTGAGCAGGCGGTCCTCGAAGCCTTGCATTACGGCAGGCGAGCGGTCGCTGGTCAGGATAATCTGCTTTCCGTTCATCTTCAGGTGGTTGAAGATGTGGAAGAAAGCCTCCTGCGTGCGCTCCTGACCGGCAATCTCCTGAATGTCGTCGATGATGAGCGTGTCGATGGTTTGGTAGAATGCAATGAAGTCGTTGAAGGTGTTGTTGCGACGACTCTCCGTAAATTGCACCATAAACTGATGGGCCGTGACGTAGAGCACGCGTCGGCGTGGAGTCTTCTCTTTAATGGCAAGACCTATGGCGTTCACGAGGTGAGTCTTTCCCACACCCGATGCTCCGTGAAGGAAAAACGGATTGAAGGTAGTCTGCTTCGGGTTGTCGGCCAAGCTGCGCCCAATGCTGTAGGGCAGGCGGTTGCTTTCGCCCTCGATGAAGTTCTCGAACCGGTATTCTGGATTCAGCTGAGGGTCGAGGTCGTCGTCGGCCGTCTTGCGCATGGGATGCATGGTGTCGTCCTTCATCTTGCGCATCTTCTCGGCCGTGGGCAAGCCCTGCATGTCGACAGACGCCTTGCTGTTGCTATCGGTTTGAATGCGATATACAATTCGCGTTTCCTTTCCGAATACGCGCCATGCTGCGTTGTATATCAGTCGCTTAAACTGGCCGTCGAGTATCTCAAAGAAATAATTTGAGGGTACGGAAAGCAGCAACTCATGATTGTCGTCATCGAAATTGACAATCTGAGTTGGGCGGAACCATGTGAGATATTCCTGTTCCTTGACATTGCACTTGATTATTTCAAGGCAGCGCTCCCATTGCTCTTTATGTTGCTTGTCCTTGCTCACTTCGCTTTTTTACCAATGAGTGAGAAGTGAACGTAGCGCTGCGGGTTGGCCTTCAGGTCTTGCAGTAAGCCCGTGGCGCTGTTTACTGTTGTATTGAGATTGCCATAAAGGGTGGTGTCGTTGAGAAGCAAACCGAGCGAATTGTCCTTGGAATTAAGTTTTTGTGTAGCATGCTGGACATTCTCCACCGTCTGGTTCACCTTGGCAAGTGTGGCCTGTAGGTTAAGACGATTAAGGCTGTCGGTCAGGGTCACTACGTTTTGTCCTGCTTGGTTAAACGAAGCCGTCAGTTGTGGAATGTCGTTCTTGAGCAGCTGATTGAGTTGCACGCTGCTATTGTTAAGGTTCTGAGAGACTTCCTCGGCGTTCTGAAGTATGCGACCGATGTTGGGATTGCTGGCTAACGCGTTGAGGGTGAGGATGAGTGAGTCGACATGTGCGAGCACTTGCTCAACCTTCGGCATAACTTCGGCGGCGGCCGACATCAGACCGCTGGCAGTAGCTCCCACAATGGTGTCACCAGGCTGGTAGCGGTCTGCCGGGTTGGGGCCCATCGTCATATTCAGTGTGCAGCCGCCAAGCATCCCTTCGCTCAGGGCAGCAACGGTGCCGTGAGGTATCTTCACTCCAGTACCGACGCTGATTTCCACCACGACGGTGCCTGGATGATTGTAGTCATAAGATACGTTGCTAACAATGCCAATGTCGAAGCCGTCGGCATATACTGTGCTACTCTTCGACAGACCCTTGGCATCACTGAAGGTGATGTAATAAAGATTGCTTCGATTGAAAATCTTCATGCCCTTCAGAAACTTTAAGCCAAAGAAAAGCATGACTAAGGCAACAATACCCGTTATTCCTATTTTTATCTCGCGTCTCATTTATAATATGATTTGAATGCGTTGAAGATTGCCCGACTCATCTTTGATCTTCCGTCGGCAGAGTTCAAAAACTGCTCTTCAGTACGATTGTTGATATATCCCAACTCGATGAGGGCACTGGGCATCGATGTGTTGCGAAGAACCAAGAATCCAGCTTGGAATACCCCCTTGTTAACACGCCCGGCATGAGTGGCAAACTGTTTTTGCACGAGGCCGGCAAATTTCACGCTCTGTTGCATGTAGTTGTCCTGCATTAACTCAAAGATGATATAGCTTTCACTCGACTTGGGGTCAAAGCCTTCATAACGTTCTTCGTAATTTGATTCGAGGGTGATAACTGAGTTTTCACGCTTGGCTACTGCAAGGTTGTCGGCTGCGCGATGCATACCCAGTGTATAAGTCTCGGTTCCGTGGGCTGTAGTGCCGGCACGTCCTGCGGCGGTGCTATTGGTGTGAATGCTGACGAACAGGTCGGCCTTGTTGCGATTGGCAATCTTGGCTCGTTCGTCGAGTTCGATGAATACGTCTGTCTTGCGGGTATACACAACTTTTATATCAGGGCAATTCTGTTCGACCAATTTACCAAAGGCAAGGGCTATGGCCAAATTGAGGTCCTTTTCCTTGGAGATGAAACCAATCGCACCAGCGTCTTTCCCCCCGTGACCTGCGTCAATGACAAGAGTATAAGCCCTCGCTGGTGTGATGGCTAATGTGCTTAAAATAAACAGAATGATGATGTGAAAGCTTCTCATAGGCGTAATGACCGATGCAAAATTAAATAAAAAAAATGAAAAGGCAAAAGGCTTTCGGTAATTAGTTGTCGTACAGCTTTAAAAAGAATGATGCTCCCGCCAACAATGTAGCAGGAGCATCGATAATTCTGTTATGGTGGATACGACCTTTAGAAACGATATCCAAAGGTTAACGCGAAATTGTGATTCTTACGCTCTTTCAAGGGGATACCAGGCATGACGGCATAGTCGTTTTTCATATTCTTGCGGAAATCATTGATGTATGAATCCGTGAATCCCCAGTCGTAACCTAAGGGAAGTGAGTATTGATTGTGATACTCGCCGCCAACGCGGAAGCCTATACCGCAATCAAAGCGCTGAATGGCTCGCATGTCATAGGTCGCCTTGAAGGTTTGAGCGTATTTCTTTGTGAAATACTTTGTTTTCTCAGAGTCGAAAGAGTCGTCGTCGAAGTTCTGACGCAACTTACCTCCGATGCCAACAGCCAGATAGGGACCTAACTCACCATAGACGCCCCACAACTTGTTGATGTTGTATCGATATGCCACACGAATGGGTATCTCGATGTAGTGAGCCTGAATCTTGTATGTTCCAGTTCCTTTGACGGGGTCGATGAAATCATACTTTGAACCACGTTGTATCCAGTCGACGCCAGCTGTAATGTATGTTCCCTTTGCGTTGGGAAGCATATAGTCGACTTTTAACCCCAGCAGAGCACCTACTTTTGGATCGCCTTTGCCAACAGTGGGAGGCACGAAGTCACCCTTTAGATTTGCTACATCGAAACCGGCAAAGACCTGCCACGTGAAGCCATTCTTAGGCTCGTTCTCAAGGGCCATCGCACTTCCAACAAAGAGTGTGGCCACGATAGCCATTAGGTATTTCTTCATATTCCTTATTTTATAGTACGTGCATTATGTGACTCGGATAATTATTTCTTGGCTAGCAGGTCGCGTATCTCGGTAAGAAGTTTCTCCTCAGCCGATGGTTCTGGTGCGGGAGCGGGTTCTTCGGCCTTAGGCTCTTCCTTCTTCGTAGTAAGCTTGGTTACTCCCTTAATCATGAGGAATATGCAGAATGCAATGATGATGAAGTCAACAATGTCCTGAATGAATTGACCATAATTGAGGGTCACGGCTTCGGATACAAAATTTTCACCTTCCATAACTGCCTCCTTGAGTGTAATCTTTAGATCGGTAAAGTCTACATTGCCCAGCAATACGCCAATTGGGGGCATTAAGATGTTATTTACAACGCTGGTGACGATTTTACCAAATGCACCGCCAATGATAACACCGACAGCCATGTCAACCACGTTGCCCTTCATTGCAAAATCCTTGAACTCTTGAATAAACTTAGCCACAGTTTAAAATATTTAGAAAATTAATATTGTTTCATTGTGCAAATATAAAAAGAATTTCGTACATTTGCATC